>JBBSQN010000154.1:0-13761 GCA_038257875.1 Mycobacteriales bacterium | reverse complement strand
GCCCCGCGGCTCGTGCGCGTAAAGCGGGGGGGGGGCGCCTCTTCCCCCGCACAGGCGGCGGCAGCCGCGTCACCAGGTTGCGCCGGGGTGGTGGCGGGCCAGGCTCTGTTTCTGGGCGAGCAGGGGTCCGAGCTGCTCGGTGTGCACGCCGTCGCGGCCGCTTCGCCCGGCGAGGGTGCCCACGGGGGGGCACTGCGGGCGGGTGAGCGTGGCCCGGGCGAGCACCTCGTCGAGCACGGGGTCGACCTCGGCACGGACCTCGCCCGGGTCCACGGCGACACCGGCCGCGACCAGCCGCCGCTCCACGTCGCAGGCGCGGTAGAGCTCCTCGACGTGCGGCCACACGGTCTCGCACGCCGCTTGCAGGCGCCGGTGCGACTCGTCGGTGCCGTCGCCGAGGCGCAGCGCCCAGCGGGCGGCGTAGTCGCGGTGGTAGGTCAGCTCCGGCACGCCCTTGCCGGCGACGGCCGCGAGCACCGGGTCCCGGGAGCCGCGCAGGCGCTCCAGCAGCGCGAGCCGCCAGGACGAGAACGCCAGCAACCGCGCGATCGCGTGCGCGACGTCGAGCCCGTCGGACAGCTCCGCGATCCCGACGTGCCGGAATTCCCGGTCGGTGCGCCAGTAGGCGAGCGCGTCCTCGTCGCGGCCCGCACCCTCCACGTGCCCGGCGCGGGCGAGCAGCACCCGCGCCTGCCCGAGCAGGTCGAGCGCGATATTGGCCAGCGCCACCTCCTCCTCAAGCTCGGGAGCGTTGCCGACCCACTCCGAGAGCCGGTGGCTGCAGATCAGCGCGTCGTCGCCGAGCATCAGGCAGTAGGCGGCCAGGTCCGCCGCGTCGACGCCGTCGGGCACCGGGGCACCGACCTCGGCCTCGACGCCGGTGAAGCCGGACCCGAACGCCCACCGCGCGTCCTGGCCGTGGTCCTCGACCAGGGCCTCGTAGGCGGTGCCCGCGGAACCGGTGGCGCTCACAGGTGCGGCACATCCTCGTCGATCGCGTAGAACGTCGGGTGCCGGTAGATCTTGTCCGCGGCCGGCGCGAAGAACGGGTCGCGCTCGGCCGGGCTCGACGCGGTGACGTCCTCGGCCTTCACCACCCAGATCGAGACGCCCTCGTTGCGGCGGGTGTAGACGTCGCGCGCGTGGTGCAGGGCCATCTCCGCGTCGGCGGCGTGCAGCGATCCGACGTGCACGTGGTTGAGGCCGCGCTTGCCGCGCACGAACACCTCGTACAGCGGCCACGACCGGCGACTGCGCTCCCCCGCACCCGGCACATCCTGGCTCATGCCGCCGCCCCGGACGCGCGCCGCGCCTGCTTCGCGGCGTAGACCTGCGCGGCCTCGCGCACCCACGCACCGTTCTCGTGGGCGCGGCGCCGCTGCGCGACCCGCTGCGCGTTGCACGGCCCGGAACCGGCGATGACGGCCCGGAACTCGTCCCAGTCGGGCGGGGTGTAGTCGTAGGCCTGCCGCTGCGCGTTCCACGCCAGACCCGGGTCGGGCAGCGTCACGCCGAGCGCGGCGGCCTGCGGCACCGTCATGTCGACGAAGCGCTGGCGCAGCTCGTCGTTCGTGTGCCGCTTGATCCCCCACGCCATCGACTGCGCCGTGTTGGGCGAGTCGGCGTCGGGCGGGCCGAACATCATCAGCGCCGGCCACCAGAAGCGGTCGGTCGCCTCCTGCACCATCTCCCGCTGCGCGGCGGTGCCGTTCATCATCGTCGCCAACAGCTCGTAGCCCTGCCGCTGGTGGAACGACTCCTCCTTGCAGATCCGGATCATCGCCCGCGCGTACGGGCCGTAGGAGCAGCGGCACAGCGGCACCTGGTTGCAGATCGCGGCGCCGTCGACGAGCCAGCCGATGACGCCGATGTCGGCGTAGGACAGCGTCGGGTAGTTGAAGATCGAGGAGTACTTCTGCCTGCCCTCGACGAGCTTCTCGGTGAGCTCCTCGCGGTCCACCCCGAGCGTCTCGGCTGCGGCGTAGAGGTAGATGCCGTGGCCGGCCTCGTCCTGCACCTTGGCCAGCAGGATCGCGGTGCGGCGCAGGCTCGGCGCGCGCAGCAGCCAGTTCCCCTCCGGCTGCATGCCGATGATCTCGGAGTGCGCGTGTTGCGCGATCTGGCGGATCAGGGTCTTCCGGTACGCCTCGGGCATCCAGTCCCGCGGCTCGACGCGCTGGCCGGCCGCGATGGTGGCCTCGAACTGGGCCTGGTACTCAGCAACCTCGGCAACGGCCACGGATCCCCCAAACCGAATGTTCGTTCGGCCATGGTGCCCGACAATGCCGCCCAGCGCAAACACCCGGTCGGCGCGGCAACCCGGGTGACCCGGAGGCGCGGGAACCCAACCCAGGTGTAGGGCGGATGACCTGCGGGTAGTTCCGGTGCGCACGATGAGCTCGCTACGCGTCACCGACGCATGATCACCGACCGAGGGAGATCGACGATGAGCACCACACCCAACCGACCCGGGACCCGCTCCGAGGCCACGCTGGCGACACAGAAGGAGCGCTTCGGCGGAATCCACTGGGGATCGGCGTTCTTCGGCTGGCTCACCGCCATCGGCATGACGCTGCTGCTCACCGCGCTGGTCGCGGCCGCGGGTGCCGCGGTCAGGCTGACGAACGCCGACGAGAGCGCCGGACAGGCTGTCGACCAAGCCACGCAGGCCCCCGTCAACGCGCAGACCATCGGGATCATCGGCGCCGTCGTGATCCTGGTGATCCTGTTCCTCGCCTACTACTCCGGGGGCTACGTCGCCGGCCGGATGGCTCGGTTCCACGGCGCCCGGCAGGGCCTAGCCGTCTGGCTGTGGGCCGTGATCATCGCCGTGATCGTCGCCGTCGTCGGCGCGCTGGCCGGACGGCGGTACGACGTGCTGGCCGACCTCAACGGGCTGCCGCGGATCCCGATCAACGAAGGCACCCTCACCACGGCCGGGATCATCGCCGCGATCATCGCGCTGGGTGCCGCGCTGGCCGGCGCGATCCTCGGCGGACTGGCCGGGATGCGGTTCCACCGCAAGATCGACCGCGTCGGCTGAGCGGGCGGACCGGAGCTTACGGCGCCGCGGCGGGCAGGATCCCCTCGAACGCGACCCGGGTGACGTCCTCGGGCAGGTTCGAGGAGCTGCGCCCGGGCCGGACCCACTCGACGACGGAGTTCACCAGGCCCGAGAGCAGCCGCGCGGCCAGCGTCGGCTCCACCCCTGCCCGGACCTCACCGGCGTCGACGGCCTCGCCCACCAGCGTGGCGATCTGCGCGTCGAATGCGCGGCGCCGCTCCAGCGCCCACCGCTCGCTCTCGGTGTTGCCGCGCACCCGCAGCAGCAGCGTGACGTAGGGCAGCTCGTCGACGAGCACTTCCACCTGCTCGCGGACGATGTGGCGCAGCCGCGCCAGCGGTGAGCCGGTGCGCGCCCCGTCCTCGTCGAGGATTGCGAACAGCCGGTCGAGCGCCCGCTCCAGCGCCGCCCGTAACAGCGCTTCCTTGCCGCTGAAATGGTGGTAGAACGACGACTTCGTGATGCCGGCCGCGCGGGAGAGGTCCTCCATCGACGTCGCGTCGTAGCCGCGGGTGATGAACTCCCCCACCGCCACCTCGAGCAGCGAACCGGTCCCGCGGCCCGGCCGCCGGACTCTCCTGCCGGTCTCGGTCGTCATCGGCCCTGGAACGTCGGACGGTGCTTGGCCAGGAAGTCCGCCACCGCCGCGACGTGGTCCTCCGTCACCGCCAGCCGGGCCTGCGCCGCACCCTCCTCGGCCAGCACCGCGGGCAGCCCGGACACCACCGCGTTACGCACCGCCCGCCGCACCTCGACATAGGCCCGCGTCGGCCCGGCGGCCAGGCGTCGGGCCAGCTCCAGGGCGCTCGTGAGCACCTCGTCGGCCGCGACGACAGCACGCACCAGACCCCACCTCCGGGCGTCCTCGGCGGTGAAGCTCTCGCCCAGCAGCAGCAGCTCGGTGGCGCGCGACACGCCGACCGCGTGCGCGAGGCTCGCCGAGAGCCCGGAGTCGGCGGTCAGCCCGATACCGGTGAACGCGGTGGAGAACTTCAGCCCGGCCGCGGCAACCCGCAGATCACAGGCCATCGCGAAGCCCAACCCGGCGCCGACGCACGGGCCGTTGATCGCCGCGATCACCGGGAACGGCAGCTCGACCAGCCCCAGGACGATCGGGTTGTAGTGCTGGGTGACCGTGGCGAACGCGGTGGACGGGTCGACCCGCAGGGCATCGGCGTGCTCGTCGAGGTCCTGCCCGACGCAGAACGCCTTGCCGGCGCCGGTGAGCACCAGCGCCCGGACGTCCTGCGCCGTGGCGAGCTCGGTGATCGCGCAGAGCAACGCCGTCTTCAGCTCGAGGGTCAGCGCGTTGTACCGCGCGGGCCGGTTCAACGTGAGCACGACGACGGCCGGGTCGCGCATGTCACGCTCGACCAGCACAGCAGAGTCGGCAGTGGTCTCGGGCACGGCGGTCATGCTAGAGCATCAGACCGAACGAACGGTCGGTCTTCGAAAGACTCACCGGCGCTTTCCACGCCTTATCACATCTGATACGTTGGGTTGATGTCCGGCCAGCCTGCAGGCTTGAGCAGTCCCACGCTGGTGCGGATCCTGGAAGCGGCCGCCCGGCTGCAGCACCTGGTGCCGGACGCCGTGCTCGTCGGCGGTTCCGCCGCTGCCCTGTATGCCGGGCATCGGGACTCGTACGACCACGACCACGTTCTGACCGACCTGGCGGCGCGCTTCGACACGGTGTTGGAAGCGGTCGAGTCCCAGCACGGCTGGGTGACCAACCGCGTGATCGCAGGGAAGATCATCCTTGGTGAGCTGGGGGGCATCGAGACCGGTATCCGGCAGCTGATCCGCCTGGTCCCGTTGGAGGTGACCCGGGTGCCGCTCCAGTCCGGTCAAGTACTCACCGCGCCTACGCCGGAGGAGACGCTGCGGGTGAAGGCGTTCCTGATCGTCCGCCGGAACCAGACCCGCGACTACCTCGACGTCGCGGCGCTGGCCGATCGCTTCGGGGTCGCCCCTGCGGCCGCGACCCTGTCGCGCATCGACGGCTACTACACCGACCAGCACGGCACGGGGGACGGCGTGGCGTCCCAGCTCGCGCGCCAGCTGGCGGATCCGCGCCCGAAGGACGCGTCCACCACCCACAACCTCGGTCAGTACAAGAACCTCGAGCGGCGCTGGCAGGACTGGAGTGCGGTCGTCGACGTCTGTCGTGATCTGGCGGACGCGATGCTGACCGGGGAGGGACTGCCATGACACTCACCTTCCGCAACCTCGATCTCTCACCGGACGATCCCGTCGCGGACTGGCCGACCGAGGCGGTTCTCACCGCCCTGGAGCGCGGCGGCCTGTCCCATTGGCGGCGGCTCGCTGCCGCGATCCGGGGCGACCCCTGGGGTCCGGTGGCCCGGCGCGTCGAGGAGGCGTTGACGGTGTCGCGGCCCTACGGGGTCGCGGAGCTGATGGAGGACGCCATCATCGCCGCACGAGCCCGGGCCGAGCGGACCGAGCGGGACACGGTCGCGGCAGAGATCGCCGAGATGGTCGCCGCATCCGGTCTGACCAGGGCGGAGTTCGCCCGCCGGATCGGTACCTCGGCTTCCCGCTTGTCGACCTATCTGACGGGCACCGTAACTCCGTCGGCCGCGCTCATGGTGCGGATGCGAACGCTGTCGGCGGCCCGGAGCGCGTGCTAGCGTCCCAGTTCGAACGAACGGCCGGTCGAGTCACGAGGGACTCCGCTGATGGCGTCGGTTCTGCACAGCTACGTCCGCGGGGGCTGGCACGCCCCGGCGGGCGAGGGCCGTCCGCTGCACGACGCGGTGACCGGTGCGGAGATCGCGCGGATCTCCGCGGCCGGGATCGACATGGCCGCGGTGCTCGACTACGGCCGCCGCGTCGGCGGTCCGGTGCTGCGAGAGCTGACCTTCCACCAGCGCGCCGGGCTGCTCAAGGCGCTGGCCGGGCACCTGCGCGAGCACCGCGAGGCGCTCTACACGGTGTCGGCCCGCACCGGCGCCACGCCGGGTGACTCGAGGTTCGACGTCGACGGGGGCATCGGCGTGCTGGCGTCCTACGCCTCGAAGGGCCGCCGGGAGCTGCCCAACGACACGATCTACGTCGAAGGCGGCGTCGAGCCGCTGTCCCGGGGCGGGACGTTCGTCGCCCAGCACGTCGCCACGTCCCGGCGCGGCGTCACGGTGCAGGTCAACGCGTTCAACTTCCCGGTCTGGGGCCCGCTGGAGAAGTTCGCGCCCGCGTTCCTCGCCGGCGTTCCCTCGGTGATCAAGCCGGCCAGCCCGACAGCGTTCCTCACTGCGCGGCTCGTGGAGCTGATCGTCGAGTCGGGCCTGCTGCCCGCCGGCACCCTGCAGCTGGTGGCAGGCGGCGTGGGCGACATGTTCGACCACCTCACCGAGCAGGACCTGGTGTCCTTCACCGGCTCGGCCGCCACGGCGGCGAAGCTGCGCACGCACCCCGGGATCGTCGGGCACAGCGCCCGGTTCTCCGCCGAGGCCGACTCCCTGAACTGCGCGATCCTCGGCCCGGACGCGGCGCCGGATACCCCCGAGTTCGACCTCTACGTGCGCCAGCTCGTCACGGAGATGACTGTCAAGGCCGGGCAGAAGTGCACCGCGATCCGCCGGGCGTTCGTGCCGGCGACCCACGTGGACGCCGTGGTCGAGGCGGTCTCGGACCGGCTCGCCGAGATCACGGTCGGCCACCCCGCCATCGCCGGGATGGGCCCGCTCGCGAGCCTGGAGCAGCGCGATGAGGTGCGCCGCGGGGTGCAGGCGCTGCGTGCCGCCGGGCGGCTGGTCTTCGGCGATCCCGAGCACGTCGAGGTCACCGACGCCGACACCGAGCGCGGCGCGTTCGTCTCGCCGCTGCTGCTCACCGCCGACCCGGACCGGGCGGAGCCGCACGAGGTGGAGGCGTTCGGGCCGGTCAGCACCGTGCTCGGCTACGCGTCCACCGAGCAGGTGATCGACTACGCCGCGCGCGGGCGGGGCAGCCTCGTCGGCTCCGTCGTCACCGCGGATCCTGCGTTCGCCCGCGACGTGGTGCTCGGCGTCGCGCCGTGGCACGGGCGGCTGCTGGTGCTCAACCGGGCCGACGCGGCGGAGTCCACGGGCCACGGCTCGCCGCTGCCCCAGCTCGTGCACGGCGGTCCCGGCCGCGCCGGGGGTGGGGAGGAGCTGGGCGGCGTCCGCGGCGTGCTGCACCACATGCAGCGCAGCGCGGTGCAGGCCGACCCGGACACGCTCACCGCGATCACCGGCCGCTGGGTCATCGGCTCCCGGCGCACCGTCACCGACGTGCACCCGTTCCGCAAGCACCTCGAGGAGCTGCGGCCCGGGGACACGGTCGTCGCGGGCCCGCGCACCGTCACCCAGGCCGACGTGGAGCACTTCGCCGAGTTCACCGGCGACACCTTCTACGCGCACACCGACGCCGTCGCCGCCGCGGCCAACCCGCTGTTCGGGGAGCGCGTGGCGCACGGCTACCTGGTGGTGTCGCTGGCGGCGGGGTTGTTCGTCGATCCCGACCCGGGCCCGGTGCTCGCCAACTTCGGCGTCGACCACCTGCGGTTCCTCACCCCGGTGCGGTTCGACGACGCCCTCACCGTCACGCTGACCTGCAAGCAGCTCACCCCGCGCGACACCGCCGGCTACGGCGAGGTGCGCTGGGACGCCGACGTCACCCGCCAGGACGGCGAGTCGGTCGCCCGCTACGACGTGCTCACCCTGGTCGCGAAGCAGGAGCAGGGGTGACGACGACGCGGCGCCGACGGCTCGGCGAGGCCCCCGCGCCCGACCAGCTCGACCCGGCCGAGCGGATGAGCGTCGACGAGCTGCGCGCCGTCCAGCTGGAGCGGCTGCGCGCGACGCTGCGGCACGCCTACGCGAACGTGCCGTTCTACCGGGCGAGCTTCGACGCCGCCGGGGCGGCGCCCGACGACTGCCGCGAGCTCGCCGACCTGGCACTGTTCCCGATGACCACCAAGGCCGACCTGCGCGAGAACTACCCGTTCGGCATGTTCGCCGTGCCGCGCGAGCAGGTCGCGCGGATCCACGCCTCCTCCGGCACGACCGGGCGCCCGACCGTCGTCGGCTACACCGCCCGCGACCTCGACACCTGGTCGACGGTGATGGCGCGCTCGATCCGGGCGGCCGGTGGGCGACCGGGCCAGAAGGTGCACGTCGCGTACGGCTACGGGCTGTTCACCGGCGGGCTCGGCGCGCACTCCGGCGCGGAGCGGCTGGGCTGCACCGTCATCCCCGTCTCCGGCGGCATGACCCCGCGCCAGGTGCAGCTGATCCAGGACTTCACCCCCGAGATCATCATGGTCACCCCGACCTACCTGCTCACGATCATCGACGAGTTCGAGCGCCAAGGGATCGACCCGCGGTCCTCGTCGCTGCGGATCGGGATCCTCGGCGCGGAGCCGTGGACCGAGCAGCTGCGCGGCGAGCTCGAACAGCGCCTGGACCTGCACGCCGTCGACCTGTACGGGCTCTCGGAGGTGATCGGGCCCGGCGTCTCGCAGGAGTGCGTGGAGACCAAGGACGGGCTGCACATCTGGGAGGACCACTTCTACCCCGAGGTCGTCGACCCGGTCACGGGCATTGTGCTGCCCGACGGCACCGAGGGCGAGCTGCTGTTCACCTCGCTCACCAAGGAGGCGCTGCCGATCATCCGCTACCGCACCCGCGACCTGACCGCGCTGCTGCCCGGCACCGCGCGCCCGTCGATGCGCCGGATGCGGAAGATCACTGGCCGCAACGATGACATGATCATCCTGCGCGGGGTGAACGTGTTCCCCACCCAGATCGAGGAGATCGTGCTGCGGACGCCCGGGCTCGCGCCGCACTTCCAGCTCGTGCGCTCCACGCGGGGTCGCCTCGACGCCCTGGCCGTGCGCGTCGAGGCCCGCGCCGACACGCCCGCCGAGCGCCGCCAGGTCGCGGGGGCCGAGCTGGTGCAGGCCGTCAAGGACACCGTCGGCGTGACCGTGACCTGCGAGGTTCTCGACCCCGACACCCTGGAACGCTCGGTCGGCAAGCTGGCGCGCGTCGTTGATCGCCGGGAGCGGTGAGCCGTGAGATGAACACCAGCGCGGTCTGAGCATGATCCAACAACCGTGGTGTTCATCTCACGCGGCGGTGGGTCAGGTGGGGTGGGGGGTCCACGTGTCGCGGTGCTCGTCGAGCAGGGGGGCTTGGAGGCGGGACCAGGGGGAGAGGTCGTTATCGGTGTCGCGGGCCTGGGCGAGGAACTCCTCCCAGCTGCACCACTCGACGGAGTCCACCTCGTCGGGGCGGGGGCGGGGTTCGCCCACCAGCGTGCACACGTAGACGGGGCACAGCTCGTTCTCCTCGATCCCGCCCGCGGTGGCCCGGTAGGTGAAGTCGGGCAGCACCAGGCGCAGATCCTCCGCACCCAGCCCGAGCTCGTCGGCCAGCCGGCGCCGGACGGCGTCCGCCACGGCCTCCCCCGGCGCCGGGTGCCCGCAGCAGGTGTTGGTGCGGACTCCGGGGAAGGTGCGCTTGGACCACGCGCGCCGCGTGACCAGCAGCCGGCCCGCGCCGTCGAAGCCGTAGCAGGAGAAGGCGAGGTGCAGCGGGGTCTGCGGCCCGTGCACCGTCGCCTTGTCGGCCACGCCGATGGGACGCCCCTCGTCGTCGAGGAGCACGACCTGCTCGGGCGGCTGAGGTGTCACTGCGGGGGCATCGACCACCACGCCATCCTGCCCGATCAGCCACCGCTCCGCGATGGTAGCCGATCGCGGCGGCTTCCCGAGCTCCGCTCGACGAGGGCGCCGAACACCAGCCCGAGGGTCGTCCACAGCACCAGCTGGCCGCCGAGGGAGGCCACCCGGAAGTCGTAGAGCACGGTCGCGGGGAAGTCCGCCGGCGTCTCCTCGACCACCGGAAGCAGAAACTCCACGATCCCGACCGCGACGAGATAGGCCCCCGCGGCCAGCAGCGTGGCGTTCCACGCCCCCAGCCGAGCGACGAGGCGACGACCCAGCACCACCGCACCGACCGCGAGGACCACGGAGAACAGCACCAGCACCAGGTACAGCCCCGTCCGCTGGCCGATGCTCCCGCCGTCGCTGGCGCCCGGCGGGTTCGCCGGGTACTTCACGAACGGCACCACGAACACCACCAGGAAGGCCACCAGCGCCAGCACCGCCGACGTCGCCCGGGGGCTCCACCGGCCGACGCGGCCGTAGACCACGGCGTACACCAGCGCGAAGATCCCGCCGATCGCCACCCCGTAGAGCACGGCGGCCGCGGCCAGGCCCAGGGTGGCCTGGATCCCCCGGCTGACCAGCTCCGCCCCGTGCGCCTCCCCGGCATGCGCGGCCGCATGGTCCTCGAACGCGATCCCTGCCTCGACGCCTGGCTCGCCGACGACGTAGGCGAACACCAGCGACGCCAGCCCCGCAACGACACCGGCGCTCATGCCGCGGACCAGCAGCGTCCTCATCACGGTCGGCTCTCCCGCCCGTCAGTGGCAGGGGAAGCCGAGCAGGTGCCGCCCGTCGTGGAAGAACTCGTGCACCAGGGAGCCCGAGACCAGCGACGTCGCCCCCTGATCGAGCCCGACCAGGTACAGCAGGCTCAGCAGGAGCACCCCGGCGAACACCGCCCACGGCACGACCTCGCGCAAAGGGACGGACACCGGGATCGGGGAGAGCGTGGGGGCTGCGGCGCTCTGCGCCATGTCGAACCTCCGTGGGGACGTGCCGGGTCGCGCGAATCCCTGTCCATATGAAGAACTCCTCAGATGATGCCGGGCGGCCCGCACCCTGTCAACGGCGCTAGTCTCCGCAGGTGAGCGGCCGTCTGACCGTCCTGTCCCACGCATCCACGGCAGCCACCGTCGCGGCACGCTTCCCTCGCGACGAGCCGTTGGACGACCGGGGCGCCGCGTGGGCGTCCGACGCCCGGGGCCGGCTGACGCGAGCCGACACGGTCTCCTGCTCCCCGGCGCTCTCGTGCCGCCAGACCGCCGCGGCGGTGTCGCTGACCGCCGAGGTCGACCCGCTGCTGCGAGACTGGGACCTCGGGCGCTGGCGCGGCCGGACCCTCAACGACGTCACGGCCGCCGAGCCCGACGCGATGCAGAGCTGGCTGACGGTGCCGTCCGGCGCGCCGCACGGCGGCGAGCCGCTGATCGGCGTCCTCGCCCGGGCCGCTGAGTGGCTCGCCACCGTGCCCGATCACGGGCACACCGTCGCCGTCACCCATCCGGCCGTGGTGCGCGCCGTCATCCTGTGCGCGCTCGACGCGCCCCCGAGCGGGTTCTGGCGGATCGACGTCGCGCCGCTGACCACCACCGTGCTGCGCGGCGGCCCGGAACGCTGGACCCTCCGCTCGACCGGCCGTCCCCTCGCATCCGACACGGCCACCGCCACGTAGCGAGCTACTGTGCCTGCTCCTGGGCAAGGTAGAGGTCGTAGGTCTCGAAGCTGAAACGTGCGACGGTCGTCGCCCAGCGCTGGTAGTCCACGAGCTCGCCGTTCATCGGTACGTCCTTGCGGATTGTCTCGATCATGCTCGCCAGGTGGGGCCAACCGCCGTCGCGCAGGAAGTCCACGACATCCTGGGCGGGATCGGCCGCAGGCAGCGCCGACACGATCTCGCGGGCCTGCGCGGGTCGGCTGATCACGATGGCCAGCAGTGTCGCGGCAGCCTGGTAGGAACCGCCGTCCGCGTCGCCGACGAACGCGGGCAGCTCGTCCTCCGGAACGCCGATACGTAGCAGCCGGTAGAGGTTGACCAAACGTTTCGCCGACCGCGGTGTCGGCACGAAGGGACCGAGCCGGGGGAGGAAGTCCCGTTCGGCACCGCTCAACCGCAACCCTTCCGGTCGCAGGTCGTCCACGCGCCGCACCGGAACCGATGACGACCGGCGGGCGACGCTGCCTGCACCCATGTCAGGCTCCTCCCGACCGGTCTCGACGTCAGGCGGCGCCGGGACGGTCGAGGTATCCGGCTGCACGGGGGCGGTCGTGACCGCCGGACCCGGCTCGCTCCTCGGGTGCGTAACACGGTCGTCGACGACAGGCGGCGTTATCTGCGGAACCACCGCTTCGGGCAGGAGCGAGCGCAGGTAGTCCTGGGCGTGCTCGCCGATCGGGCGCAGCGCGAACGGGATCTGGAAGATCTTGTCGAGGTAGTCCGTGGGCGAGGCCTGCCACTCGCCGGTGTCGAACAGGGCGGCGTGATGGTGGCGCAGCGCTCCTCGAAGCCATCGCGGGTCGACGGCGACGACCACCACGAACAGCGGCAACGCCAGCAGGAGATGGACCGCGCGCAGGACGTCGACGACCTTCTCCGGCGGGCAGCGGTCCAGGTCATCGACATACAGCACGATCCGTTGCAGGGGCGGTGGACCGATCGCCCCACCGTTCTCCCATTGTCGGCGGGCAGCGGCCATGTCGTCGCTGAACCGCTTGAGGTCCTGGTGGATGCGCCCGACCAACCCCCGGAACTGCTCGTAACGGTGCGGCGAGCGCAGCTCACGCAGATGGTCGCCAAGCCTGCGGACGGCGTCGAGCTGCAGAAGTATCGCCTCGTCCGTGCGGATGTCGTCGTCGAGCGTGCTCATGCGGCGGTCAGCCTCGGCGCGAGCCCACTCGACTCCCTCGCGGACCCTCTTCACGACCGGCCCCGCCGTCGCCGCGAGGACCGCGCCTGCCGTGATCACGGCAATGATTGTCACGATCAGCTCGCCGAGATTCCGCCACGCCACCACGCCAAGTGCGATCAGTGCCGCCGCACCCCCCGCAACCAGGAGGGCCCGCCGCGCGTTGCGCCGCAGCGTCCGCCCGAGATCGACCATCGCGAGCACGCCCAGCACGCACACGACCGCGGGCAGGCGCAACCAGGTGGGCCTCCCCGAACGCCTGTCGCCTCCAGCCCCGGTGAGTCGCTGCCGGCGGGCCCGCTTCTCCGCCAGCGCGGCGTCGCGTCGATCCCGCTCCCGCCGCACCTCCGCCGGTTCGCGGGGGTCCGAGAGGTCGGTCCCCGCCAGCGTCTGGAACAGATGCTCGACCAGCCCCACCCACACGTTGTCGTCGCTGTAGTGCCACGCGTTGAAACGAACCTGCCGGACGTTGGCCGCGAACAGGCTCTGCCGGTTGTTGCGGGACATGCTTGCCAGCCGCTCGACGCGGTCGCTCATCTGCCGCATGAACGTCGACTTGCCGGTCCCCCAGTCGCCCAGCAACGCCACCGACAGCGGCGGCTGCGTGCTGAGAGCGGCAGCCAGCGCGCTGAGCGTGTGCACATCCTGGGTGATGTCGAGCAGGTCCACTGTGCTCTCGACGTCGCTGGTCACCTCCGCCAGCGGCGACGCCGAGCGCCGGCCCGCGCCCCACTCCGTACCCGCAACTTGCACGCCGTTCGCCAGGTCCCAGATCCGAATCGTGCCGTCCGACCCGACCGTCACGATCTCGGCGCCGTCCGGGGTCACCGCCACCGACCAGACCCCGCCGGTGTGACCGGTCAGCGGGGCACCCACCACCGCACCGCTGGCCCGATCCCACACCCGCACCGACCCGTCGGAGCCCCCGGAGACGATCTGCGCACCGTCCGGGGTCACCGCCACCGACCAGACCCCGCCGGTGTGACCGGTCAGCGGGGCACCCACCACCGCACCGCTGGCCCGATCCCACACCCGCACCGACCCGTCGTCACCCCCGGAGACGATCTGCGCACCGTCCG
>JBBSQN010000153.1:0-14178 GCA_038257875.1 Mycobacteriales bacterium | reverse complement strand
TCCTCGGGTGCGGTAGTGGCTGATGAGGGCTCTGGTCTGGTGGAGTCTGCGGAACCGTGACCAGCGTAGGACGTGGTCGATGCCGGAGGCGGCGGCCAGGACGGTGCGGTTGAGGAGGCGGCGGATCTCGGCGAGGGACAGTGGGATCAGCCGTGGCGGGGTCAGCAGGCTGGTTCCTCCTGGGGCGGGTGGTCTTTTCCCAGGTCGGCCTGGGCTCGGGTGACGGCGAGGAAGGCCTGGGCGAACATCGCGCAGGTGACGTGCCGGTGCCAGGGTGTCGGGTTGCGGACCTGGTACTCGCCCAGGCCGAGCAGGTCGGTGCCTCGTTCGTTGTTCTCCTCGATCTTCCAGCGCATCCCGGCGACCGCGATCAGCTCGGGGATCGCGGTGTGCTCGGGGGCGTGGGCGAGGAAGTACTCGATCTCGGTGGGTTTACCGACCGAGCGGCGGACCAGCAGCGTGTGGGTGTGGCCGTCGCCGGCCGGCTGGTCTTTGACCTGGACGGCGACGGCTGTCCAGTCGTAGCAGCGCTCGCCTTTGGTGCCCTCGCCGCAGGAGCGGCGTTCCCACACCGCCTTGCTCAGGCCGGCGAGGAGCTGGTCGGGGCGGGTGGGTCGTCCGCGGGCGTCGAGCAGGGGCAGGTCGACGGGTACGGCCAGCACGTAGGCCACGGTGTGGTCGTGACACCAGGCCCGCAGCCTGGGGTCGCGGCCGTAGCCGGCGTCGGCGGCGAAGTACCGGAACGGCACCCCGGCGCCGCGATCGCGCGCTGGAGCATGGCGATGACCTGCTGGGGTTTCGTGGCGAAGCCACGGTCGGCGGGCACGCCCGCCTCGGCGCACCGCTGCGGGTCGTCGGTCTGGCACCGGGGCAGGTACAAGGCTCGGTCGATGAAGGCGTGCCCTCGATCAGACGCGTAGGTCAGCATCGGCATGACCTGGCAGTTCTCCGTTTGACCCGTCGCGCCGCAGTGTTGCGGGGCGACCCCGACCGACTTCACCCCCTTCTTGATCACCTGGGTGTCGTCGGCGATCAACACCCCGTCGTCGCTGCCCAGACCGGCCACCACGTAGTCCCGGACCGCGTCACGCAGCTTGTCGGCGTCCCACTGGGCGCCGTTGAGCAACCACTCCAGCCGCTGCGCCGACCGATGCCCGACGTGGTCGGCCAGCTGCCAGGAGTTCTTCCGCGGCACCTCGGCCAACAGCCCCCGTACCAGGTCGGCGAAGGTGGCCCGCGGCTCGGGACGGCTGAACAGCGGCCCGGCGATCCGCTCGGTCACCGCACGCAGGTCCCGGTCCCAGCCCATGATCTGATCAGAGGAGACGTCGTAGTCCACACAGGATGATCGCAACCACAGCGATCTTCGTTACAAGATCTCAGAATGTAGTACCAGCATCAGCAAGTTTGACAGCTAGCGGTGCACCCGTTGTTGGTGCAGTCCGCGGAGCGAGCTGCACCGTCCAGGTCGGCAGCGAGTTCCATCTGGGGATCGAGGTCGAACAGGTCAGCGATGGCGTCGTCGAGAACCGTGCTCTCATTCATGCTCATGACTGTGCTCCCGGAGTGTTGTGCGGACTATTATCTGAGTGTGTCGTTTGCGGATGGCGACCTGACCGGTAGGTGTGTCGTCGGTGTCGGCTGGATGAGCCTCGATCCATAGCTCGATGATCGACTGACGGTCCTGGTCCCAGGTCCGGATCCGGTCGGCGACACGGTTCGCGAGCTTCTCGCCGCCGGGGCCGTATGCGCACACCCCCAGCTCGGCCGGTGGATGCTTGATGCCGTCTGGGTGTGTGGTGGGGCGCCGGGTGAGGTATGCGAATGTGTCCCGGTCGAACACGCCCATGCTGCCCCAGTTGTACGCCGGGGTGATGAGTCCGCGGTCGAAGGTCTGGCTCTGCACCAGGAACCTGCAGAACCCGTCCATGGTGACCAGCCAGAAGTCCAGGTGATCGAACACTCCTGCGGAGACGATGACTCCCGTCCAGGAAAGCGTCGGAGGATAGTCCAGTGCGTGCCCAAGTGCTTGTTCGTCGACTGGTTGCCCGTCGTCGATCCTAAGAACGAGGTCGCCTTCACTACCGAGGAAGATGTTGCGTTCGGCCACACCGCCAGCACCCCGCAGCGGTATAAAGCCACATTCCTCGATCCACCGGCTCCGCCAGTGTCCGTCCTCGCGCTCGAACGCGATCGAACGCGTCAGGCCCCGCATCCGCAGTGGGACGACCAATCGGCCGTCGGGAGCGAGCTGGTCCACCCAGGCAGGTGGCAGGTCCCACGCACCCGCGGTGACGACGATCCGGTCGTACGGCGCATGGTCTGCATAACCGAACTCGCCGTCGCCGTAGAGCACCGTCACGTCCCGGCAGCCCGCGGCGGCCAGGCACTCACGGGCACCCCGGACGACCTCCCTGTCAATGTCGACCGTCGTGACCTTGCCTGCCGGGCCGACCAGATGCGCGAGCAGCGCCGCGTTGTAACCCGTGCCAGCACCGATCTCCAGAACCCGGTGTCCCGGCTGGACGTCGAGCTGCTCCAGCATCACTGCGACGGTGGCCGGTGCCGACGCCGAACTGACAGCTACGCCGTCGACGTCGCGGTGCGTTACAACCGCCTCGTTCGAGTACGCCCGCTCGATCGTGGCGTCAGGAACGAACAGATGTCGTGGCACCACTCGCATAGCCGCCTCGACCGACGCCATGCTCACCAGTCGATAGCGCCGAAACCGGTCGACCATCACGTTTCGGAGTTCTGTCGCGGTGGCGGCTGCCGCTACGTCGATGTCCATCTCGGGAGCGTACGATGGCCTCTCTTCCGCGAAGTGCTGACACCCCTCAGTGCTAGCTGGGTAGTGTGGTGGAGTATGGTGGCATCTCACTGTCTAGACTGCCGCGGTCGTCAGCGTGTGCTCGTAGAGGCTCTCGACGTGACGAACGCTCGGTCGGTCGCGATAGGGGATGAGCCCCCGACGGACATCGTTGACCCGGTTGTGCACCGAAGCGCTCCGCATCGACGGCAAGCCGGGCAGAATGCTGGTGAGCAGCTCACAGGCATGGTCGACGTCGGTGTCCTTTCCGGAAAGGTACCCGTGCGCGAGCGTGGCCGTGCTGCGCATCCGGCGACGTTGCATTCCGTCGGAGTTCTTCATGATTATCGGGGCGACGTGCCGTACCTCGCGATACTGCCCGAGATCGGCGGCCATATACATGGCCTCGTTGGTCAGTTCCACGGGGGTAAAGAACCTAATCCACACCGGTTCCGTCTCGGAGGCCTCGACGTCCAAGGTCTTCTCGGCCAGCAGTCGGCTCCTGGCCGCCGCAGCGGAGTCACCGCGCAGGGCATGCGCTCGGCCCTGCATAGCTGCACACCGGGCGGCCGTAGTGGGTGATCCGCCCCGCAACCCGGCGTCGTATCCGGCTGTCGCCAGCTGCAACGCCTGATCGGCGTTCCCGAGGTGCTGGGCCTGCTTCGCCATGTCGCTGAGGATCTTCGCCGCAAGTGCGCGATTGCCGCTCGCGTGGGCCAGCCGGAGCGCCTGTATGTAGTAGCGCTGGGCCGACCCGTGGTCGGCGGAGTCGAAGCTCATGCCGCCACAGACATCACAGAGGCGGGCGGTCGCGGCCAGCGCCTCGCGTCCGATCCGCTCGGTGTAGTCGCCGTGCACCAGCAGCGGCCGAACAACCGTGTCGAGGTAGTGGATCAATGTGGGTCGAGCGTAGCCGCCGCCGAGCTGGTTGTCCGCGTCGGCGAACGAGACGCTCATCGTCCACAGCGTGTCGACCTCGGCCTGACCGATCAACCGACCTGCGCGACCAGCCAGCACGTCGGGTTTGTCGGCCAGCCAAGCATGCAGAGGCGTGATGAACGCCGTCGAGGCCCACGCCGAGGAGGCCAGCAGGGTTCGTCGGTCCATCTCCGACCTCCACATCCGACAGATCACCTCGACCGCGTCCGACACGTCCTCGGCCCACCGTAGGCTGGCCTCGGCGATGTCGTCGACCGCAGGAGCAGTCTTCGGCGGGGGAGTAGCAGCATCCGGCGGGGGCGCCGCGGCGTGCCAGAGCCGGGTCAGCACGCCGTCGGTCCCCAGCGCCTCGTCGGCTAGCCGGCAGAACTCGAGGCCGGGGCGGCGCTCGGCCTTCTCGACCTTGCTCACCAGGGCGCCGCTGTGGTGAATGAGATCGCCGAGCTGCTCCTGGGAGAGCTCGCGGCTGAGGCGCCGGTGCCTCAGCTCCGCCCCGAGCCGATGAAACCCGGACGCGAACGGCGTCAGCTCCCGTAGAAGTCGGCCCATCGTGATCACCTACCTTGCTGTGCCGTGGTTGTGCAGCAACGTAGGGCTCCGCTATATCGAAGTCATCCGGGGTGGGAACCAGAAAACCCCAGCGTACGGGGCTTGCCCGAGGTCGACGGGGTCGTGTCGGCCCGAGTGAACATTCCGGACAGCATTCCTGTCCGATCAACACGTGGATTGCCCGCTGACGTTCAGGCCGGCGCTGCCACGCCGAGTGCGTCGCGGAGGAACTGCACCTGCAACAGCAGCAGGTTCTCCGCCACCACCTCCTGCGGCGTCATGTGCGTGACGCCCGACAGCGGTAGCACATGGTGCATCCGGCCCGCCGCGACCAGTGCCGAGGAGAGCCGCAGGGTGTGCGCGGCCACCACGTTGTCGTCGGCGAGGCCGTGCACGAGCAGCAGCGGCCTGCTCAGCTTCGCGGCGTCGGCGAGCAGCGACGAGCGGGCGTACGCGTCCGGGTCGCGTTCTGGGTGGCCGAGGTAGCGCTCGGTGTAGTGGGTGTCGTAGAGCGCCCAGTCGGTGACCGGCGCCCCGGCGACCGCCGCGTGGAAGACGTCCGGGCGGCGCAATACCGCGAGCGCGGCGAGGTAGCCGCCGAAGGACCAGCCGCGGATGCCGACCCGTCCCAGGTCCAGGTCCGGGTAGCGGGCCGCGACGGCGTGCAGGGCGTCGATCTGGTCCTCGAGCACCGGCGTGGCGAGGTCGCCGTGCACGGCCCGCTCGAACTCCGGGCCGCGCCCGGGCGTGCCCCGGCCGTCGACCACGACGACGGCGAAGCCCTGTTCGGCGAGCCACTGGCTGGTCAGGTACGCGCCGCGGGCGGCGAGGACGCGCTGGGCGTGCGGGCCGGCGTAGGGGTCCATCAGCACCGGCAGTGGCGTGCCGGGCTGGTGCCACGACGGCAGCAGCACCGCCGTGCTCAGCTCCCGCTCGCCCGCGGTCAGCAGCGTCACGTGCGGCGCGAGGCCGGGCGGGTCGGCGAGCGAGGTGATCGTTAGCTCGGCGCCGCGGTGGTGGACGGTCGTGGTGGTGCCGTCCGAGTCGAGGTCCTGGCGGGCGACGACGAGCGTGCCGCCGGCCAGCCGCCCGGCGTGCACGCCCGGCCCGGGCGTCAGGGCCGTCAGCCCGACCGGAGCCCAGATCCAGAGGCCCACCGAGGTCGGGTCCTCGCTCGCGCGGAACAGCACCGTGTCGCCGTCGACGTCGAGCACCCCGCGGACGTGCAGCGACGGCGGCGTCACCGGTTCGCCGTCCACGACGAGCCGGTGCGCGCCGTCGGAGTCGGCGACGGTAATCATCGCACCCGACTCGGTGTGCGCGGGGACTCCCGGCATGATGTCGACCCACATCGGATCGGTCTGCTCGTGCAGGGGAGTGGTCACGCCGGTCGTCGGGTCGACCCGCAGCAGGCGCAGCGCGGTCTGGTCGCGGGGCTGCACGACGATCAGCAGGTCGTGGGCGTCCCACACCACGTTCACCAGGTACTCGTCGCGCTCGGCGTCCCAGCCGATCGGGGTGCGGGCGCCGTCCAGGCTGAGGATCTCGCAGGTCACCCGGGCGTTCGGGGTGCCCGCGGCCGGGTAGGCGACAACCACCGGCGTCCGGTCCGGATGGGCCGGGTCGGCGATGTGCCAGCGCCGGACCGGGGCCTCGTCCACCCGCGCGACCAGCAGCGCCCCGCCGTCGGGGGACCACCAGTAGCCCCGCATCCGGTCGATCTCCTCGGCCGCGATGAAGTCGGCGAGCCCGTAGCTGACGTGCTCCCCGTCGGGCTCGGCGAGCGTCGTGGTCACCCGCGCGGTGAGGTCGTGGACGTGCAGCGCGCCGCCGCTGACGAAGGCCACCCGGCGCCCGTGCGGGTCCGGCCGCGGGTCGATCACGCCGCCGGGGGAGTCGACGAGCCGCGGGGTGAACCCGGCCGCGAACTCGGTGACGTAGAGCTGTCCGGACAGCGCGAACGCGGCCATCGTGACCGGCCGGTCGGTCGCGTAACCCACGATGCCCCCCGCCTGCTCCCGGCTACGCTCGCGCCGCGCCCGCTCCTCGGCGGGCAGGTCCTCGGCGTCGGAGCCGTCCTCGAGCTGGCGCGGATCGGCCACCAGGCGTTCCTCGCCGGTGGTGAGGTCGAGCGTCCACAGGCAGGTGACGGGGTCGGTGCCACCCTTGCTGCGCAGGAACACGGCGCGGTCGCCGTCGGGGGAGAGCCTGATGCCACGCGGGGCGCCGAGGGTGAACCGCCGGGTACGGGCCTGGCGGCGCGGGAAGCTGTCTGTCACGGTCGGTCAGTCTGCCTGCGCCAGCCGGCGCCGGGTACGTCGGCAGCCGCGATCGACCCGAATAATATTGCACGACGTGAAAAATTCAGTACGGTGAGAAGGGCCATCGTCAGCGACGACCCGCCTCCCCGCTGGGTCGGAAACAGGACCCGTGATGACCTCACCGACCGCCGTCCCTACTGCCGACAGCTCTCCCGTGTCCTCGGAGGAGGCGGCAATGCGGTTACCGCTGCCACCGGAGCTCACCGACCGTGGCCGCTGCCCGTTTGATCCGCCGGCTGCTCTGCAGGAGATGCGGGAGGACTCGCCGGTGAGCCCGGTGACGTTGCTCAACGGCAGGGTCGTCTGGATGGTCACCGGTTACGACGAGGGGCGGGCGGTGCTGTCGGACCCGCGGTTCAGCGCCGACAGGTTTCGGAACGGTTCGGCATTCCTCGCGGCTCCCGAGGAGATGCGGGAGGAGATGTTCGGTGAGCGCGAGCGGGCCGGCATGTTCCTCGCCATGGACCCGCCGGAGCACACCCGGTACCGGAAGCTGCTGACCGGCCAGTTCACCGTGCGGCGGATGCGCCAGCTCGCGCCGCGCATCTCCGAGATCGTCACCGAGCACATCGACGCGATGGTCGCCGCGGGGACCTCGGCCGACCTGGTGCCGACGCCCTACCGGTGCCCTCACTGGTGATCTGCGAGCTGCTCGGCGTCTCCTACTCCGACCGCCGCGAGTTCCAGGAGCGGACGGCGCTGATGCTGCGCCTGGACACGCCGTTCAAGGAACTCCGCCAAGTTCGCGAGGAGATGCGGCAGTTCATGCAACAGCTGGTCACCGCGAAGCGTGCTCAGCCCGCCGATGACCTGCTCTCCGGGCTCATCCACGGCGACGCGGATCCCCCGCTGACCGATGACGAGCTCATCGGCATCTCCACGCTCCTGCTGATCGCCGGGCACGAGACCACGGCCAACATGTTCGGCCTCGGCACGTTCGCCTTACTCGAGAACCCCGACCAGCTCGACGCCCTGCGCGCGGACCCGACGCTGATCGACGAGGCGGTCGAGGAACTGTTGCGGTACCTGTCGATCGTCCACCTCGGTGTCTCGCGCGTCACCGTCGAACGCGTCGAGCTCGGTGGGCAGGAGCTCCCGGCGGGTGCGACGGTGATCGTCTCGGTGGCGGAGACGAACCGCGACCCCGGTAACTGGGACAAGCCCGCGGCACTCGACGTCGCCCGCGCGCGCAACCCGCACCTGGCGTTCGGCCACGGCGTCCACCAATGCCTGGGCCAGCAACTCGCCCGGGTCGAGATGACCGTTGGGTTCACCGAGCTGCTGCGCCGGCTGCCCGGCCTCCACCTCGCGGCGGCCCCCGAGGACGTATCGCTACGCGACGACATGTTCGTCTACGGCGTTCACGCCCTGCCGGTCACCTGGGACGCTGTGGAGCCGCGGGGATGACCGTCGACGCCGACACTGCGATCTGCATCGGCGCTGGCCAGTGCGTGCTGTGGGCGCCGGCGGTGTTCGATCAGAACGACGAGGACGGCACCGTCGTCGTGCTCGACGCCGACCCCGGTGCCGAGCACGAGGAGGCCGTCCGGGCGGCGGTCGGGGCGTGCCCGTCCGGGGCGATCTCGCTCACCTCGGCACCGTAGACGGGGGCGCCGAGGCCGGCGGCCAGCTGCGCGATCACACCGTCCACCAGCTCGGGCAGCGACGCCCCCGCCGGGCCTGCGCCCGCCTCCGGCTCCTCGAGCCAGTGCTGCACCGCCACCCGCAACCCGGCCATGGCGCTGGCCGCGACCAGCGCCGCGTACAGGTCGCGGTGGACGCCGGAACCGACCCGCTCGGCCACGGCCGCGGCCAGCGCCTGTTCCTGGGCCACGAACGCGGCGAGCTGGTGGGGCAGCAGCGACGGGGTCCGGCGCAGCGCCCGCATCTGCGCCACCCGGTCGCGGTCGCTGTAGCCGTCCTCGTCCACGACCCAGAGCACGGCATGGCGCAGCGCGTCGAGCACGGACTCGGCAGCGGGACGGGCACGGAAGACCTCGACGAGCGACTCGGCGGTGGCGGCGTCCCCGGCGACCACCGCCTCCTCCTTGCTGGAGAAGTAGTTGAAGAACGTCCGCAGCGAGACGTCGGCTTCGCCGGCGATCTGTTCGACCGTCACGTTGTCGACCCCGTGCTCCACAGACAGCCGCAACGCCGCCTGGCTCAGGGCCGTGCGTGTGGCCTGCTTCTTCTGCTCGCGTCGGCCGACGACCTGCTCGTCCATCCACTCAGCCTAAAGAAGAGCTTCATAGGGGACTGGCCGGGCACGGGCGATGTGGGAGCTTCTGCTTGTTCACCGAGCGACCCACACCCACACCCGAACCCACCGGCCTCGCCGACGAGCCGCTCAGCCTTGCTACCGTGCGATGGACCACGAGCAGCGGCGGCCACCTCGCCGTGCTCCGCTACGAAGACGTCCGAACGCTGCCTGATCTTCGGACCACGGTGCTCGACTTCTACGACAGCGCCTACCGGGCGAGCGACAGTCGAACCGGCTGGAACCTCGTCCGTCACGACTCCGTGAACGGCATCACCGACCCTACTCACACGTACGCGTGGAATGATGTCTCCGCGCGCTCTTGTGGTCCTTGCAGAGCCCGTAAACTCTGCAAGGACCACAAACGGCGCGCCGTTTCCCGGGGCGTGGGTCAACAGCCGTCGGATGACGGACCCGTCAGCGATGGCACGGTCTAAATTGGCCACGTCCGGAAGATTTTGTAGAACGGATCCCAGCCGACGGCCCGGTAGGGATGCTTGAATCCGGCGCTCGGTCCAGCGTTCCGATTCGTGTACTGCATCCAGTTTGTTCTCTTGCACGCGCCCGGTCTGATGCATTCCAGGAGTCGATAGCGACCGGCGTAGAAAAAGCTGGCGACCTGCCCAGTTGCGCGACCTTCGAAACATCGCTCGGCGTTGATGCCACTCAGAGCCTGAAACTGAATCTTGCGGCCGTAGTTTACTCCCCGCGCTGTGCCAAACCACGGAGAAGCATATTCTGCGACAGCGTCTTCAAGGAGGCTTATTCAGGACGCGCGTACGGTTCAGCATCACCGCAGCTCAGACGTGGTGGAGCATGATCTACTTCTCGCCCGTGAATAAGCCTCAAGCTTGTTCCACCCCGTTCCAACGGCCGCACACCCCTCGGGCGCGGCGTTGGCTTGGGCGGGCAGAAGCATGATCGATGCGGCGATAAGAACGCCGATGAAACCCGCCGCAGAGCTTTTCATGCCATCTCCTCTTTTATTTCCATTCGGGCAACATCCTCCTTTGGTGCGGGAGCCTTGCTCCAGAGACGGAACCAGATGACGTTGGCGCCAAGTCGGAAACCGGACGAACTCCGACACTTTCGGGTATCGACGCAGGTCGGTAACGTGTGGAAAACTTGCAGACCAGACGACACCAGACAAGTCAGGAGGCGGAGGATCGTGATGGGGGAGCGGTGCGCGGCGGTCACCCAGTTCTGTGCCGACCTCAAGCAGCTGCAGCAGCGCAGCGGATTCGGCCACTCGGTACTGGCGCGTCGCCTGTCTTTCAGTCGAGCCCAGCTCTACTACGTTCTGGATGGTCGGATCAGTCGTCCACCGGACTGGGATCGACTGGTTGAGCCTCTGGTCAGGGTCTGCACCGGCGGCGACGGCGAGGCTGTCCTCAGCTGGCGACAGCGCCACGACGTCCTTGTCGAGGTGTACCACCAGCTCCGCCAGCAAGAACCAGTGGTCAGCCCAGCCGGTTCGCCCACCCCCACCGTCGTACCCGCGCAACTTCCGGCCGATGTGCACGACTTCAGCGGTCGAGACACAGAGCTGGCCGAACTCGACCGTCTCCTCACTCCGCGGCGACCAGAAAGCCGGACCGCGGAAGGGCCCGAGGCCGCTTCGCTCTGTGTGGTCTCGGGAACTGCTGGGGTGGGCAAAACGGCTTTAGCCCTGCGGTGGGCGCAGCGAGCGCGGCCGAGCTTTCCCGACGGGCAGCTTTACGTCGATCTCCGCGGCTACGACCACGAGCAACCGCTGTCCGCCGGGGACGCGCTGGCGCGGTTCCTGCGCGCGCTCGGCCGCTCGGGACTGGATATCCCACACGAGCTCGACGAGCGCGCCGCAGCCTACCGAAGCATACTGGCCGGGCGCCGGATGTTGGTGGTGCTTGACAATGCAAGCACCGTCGAGCAGGTTTATCCGCTGCTCCCCGGAGAGTCGACCTGCCGGGTGGTGGTCACCAGCCGCGACTCACTGCCTGGGCTGGTGGCCCGGCACGGCGCCCGGCGGCTGGAACTCGACCTGCTGCCGATGTCAGACGCTGTCGCCTTGCTGCGTTCGCTGGTCGGCGAGCGGGTCAGCACCGATCTTGCTGCAGCGAATGAGCTGGTCAAACGGTGTGCCGGGTTGCCCCTGGCGCTGCGTGTGGCGGCCGAACTCGCCGTTGCTCGTGCCGACACCAGCATCGCCGAGCTGGCCGCAGATCTGCAGGACGAGCAGCACCGACTGGACATGCTCGACGCTGGCGGTGATGTCCGCACGGCCGTTCGCGGTGTCTTCTCCTGGTCCTACCGGCATCTCACGGCAGACCAGGCCCGGTCCTTCCAGCTGATCGGCCTGTCCCCAGGGCCCGACATCGACACCTTCGCGGCTGCGGCCTGCATCGGCAGTGACGTCGGCCAGGCCCGTCGGGTGCTGAACCAGCTGGCCCGGACGCACTTGGTCACGCTGGCCGGTGCCGATCGGTTCGGAATGCACGACCTGCTTCGCGCCTACGCAACCGAGCTGGCCGGAGTCGAGAACTCGGCCGAGGAGCGAACGGGCGCACTGACCCGGCTGTTCGACCACTATCTGGCCACCTCCGCAGCCGCCATGGACATCCTCGTTCCATCCGAGAAGTCCTACCGGCCGCACGTCGCCGGGCCAGGTGCACCTGGCCCGGCGGTCAATAACATCCGCGACGCGACCGACTGGCTGGACAAAGAGCGGGTGAACCTCGTCGCCAGTTGTGTCTACGCCGCCGCGCACGGCCTGCCGGGCTACGCCACACAGCTGGCGGCGACGTTGTTCCGCTACTTCGATTTCGGTGGCCACTACGTCGATGCGTTGACGGCGCATTCGCACGCCTTACACGCCGCCCGCAGCGTGGGGGATCTGGCCGCCGAGGCCGAGGCGTTGACGAACCTGGGTGGCGTTCACTGGCGTCAGGGTCGCCATCGGCAGGCCCTCGATTATCTCGATCGAGCACTCCCCATTGCGTTGGATAGCCGAGACTGTATCCGAGAAGCCGTCACGCTAACCCATCTCGGCATTGTGCACTGGCACCTGAGTAACTACGCGGAGGCAGCAGGATACCTCCAGCGCGGGTTCCACCTTTTCGACGAACTCAAAGAACGGACCGGCGCGGCCATATCGCTGAGTTGTCTGGGTCTGGTCCTGTGGCGGCAGGGGCGCTTCGTTGACGCGGCTGATCATGGCCAGCGGGCGCTCGTCTTGTTCACCGAGGTTGGCGATCGGTTCGGGGCGGCACGCGTCCTCGCCAACCTCGGGGTTCTCGCCTGGCGGTGTGGCGAGCACCAGCAGGCCGTCGCCCATCTCCACCAGGCCCTGGACCTGTGCAAGGACAGCCATCAAGCGTGCACAGCCTGCGCGTTGACCTACCTGGGCCTCGTTCACGGTCGGCAGGGCCGCGCCGACGTGGCATCCGAACATCACCAGCGTGCACTGGTGATCGCCACAGAGATCGGTGACCGCAACGTCCAGGCGATCACCCTGACCAACCTCGGGACGACCCTCTTCGAGCAGGGCAAGTACGACGCAGCGATCGAGCACCACGAGCAGGCCGTGGACTTGTTCAGGGAGCTCGGTGACCGGGCTGGCGAGGCAGAAGCCCTCAACGGCGTAGGCCATGCTCTCTGTGTCATCGACCCAAGCCGTGCCCGACCGTTCCTCGTTGCCGCGCTCGCCCTCGCCACCGAGATCGGCGAGCGGTACCAACAGGCCCGTGCCCACCACGGGCTGGCCGGCACCCATCCTGCTGAGACGGCCGAGTTCCGCCTGCACCGGCGTCGTGCCTGCGATCTATACGCCGAGCTGGGTCTGGAGATCGAGGCCGCTGAGTCAGATCCGTCCTGACTGCGAACCGGGGGTGGGACCTCTCTGGCGCTGGCCCAGCGCTGCCACCGTCAATCCAGGTTGACAAGCGAGTCGCGTCAACCTATGTTGACAGCATGAGTGAAGCAACGCAGTTGGCCTCCGCGGCCGGCGACCAGGACCCACGGGTCGGCCTGCGAGCGGTCGTCGCGCTGCGCAAGCTGCTTGAACGGCTGGAAGCGGTACAGGTGCGCAACGCGCGGACGAACGGATGGTCCTGGCAGGAGATCGCCGAGGCGCTCGGCGTCAGCAGGCAGGCCGTGCACAAGAAGCATGGAAGGGCATGATCATGTTCGAGCGATTCACCAAGGCCGCGCAGGCGGTGCTGCTGAACGCGATGCGGGACGCCGAGCAGCACGGCGCCAGCGAGATCACCGCCGAGCACCTCGCGCTTGCCGTGCTCGCCGGGGACGGTACGACCGCCGCCGGCATCCTCGACGAGTACGGACTGCCGCGTGCGGAGGCGACGGACGCGATCCGCGCGACCCGGCGTCGCGGCGGGCTGTCCGACGCCGACACGGCCGCGCTGCACGAGCTCGGCATCGACGTCGATGCCGTGGTCACCCGGGTGGAGCAGACCCTCGGCGAGGGTGCCATGTCCGCTGCCGGCAAGTCCGTCCGGCGTCGCGGCCTGCTCGGCAAGTCGCACCGGCCGTTCATCGATGAGGCGAAACGGGTGATCGAGGGCAGCCTGCGCGAGGCCATGGATCGCGGCGAGCGGCGCATCGGCGACGAGCACATGCTGCTGTCGGTGCTTTCCCGACATCAGGTGACGGCCGAGGTGCTGGCCGCGCACGGGGTCACCTATATCGGCGTGCGGGCTCGGCTGGCGAAGGCGAGCTAGCTCGGTCGTGCTCGAGGCCGTAAGGGTGAGCACAAAGCCCCAACGATCCGGCGCGCTCGATGTCGGCACCGGTACGATGCCGCGCATGGCTCAGCCCGACGATCTAGGGACGCGCGTGACCGCGCTGGAAACCCAAGTCCGCGAACTGGCCGAGCGCGTCCGCCACAGCGAGCAGGACGCCGCAGCCGCCCGCGTGCTGGCTGGCGGAGCCGATCGCGACGTCACCGAGATCCGCGGGGAGATCCGGGACTTCCGCCAGGCCACCACGTCCAGCTTCAACGCCATGCGCGACGACCTGACCGATCTGCGTAACGACCTGACCGATCTCCGGCAGCAGGTCGGCAACGGGTTTACCGAGATTCGCGGCAAGCTCGACGCCACAGCCGCCGGTCAGCAGCAGATCGTAGACCTGCTCGACACGCTGATCGGCCAGCGCGACGACCAGTAAGCCCGCAGGCGCCGGGCCAGCGCAGCAAGGTCCACTCCAGATCGTCGTTGACACCGTCGCCCCGGTCGAGCGCAAGCGGGACGCCTGACGCCCGTGCGCGGAAATCGTCGCTCCAGCGACGATTTCCGCGCACGGGCGCG
>JBBSQN010000152.1:0-14201 GCA_038257875.1 Mycobacteriales bacterium | reverse complement strand
CTGGCCCGCAAACGCGGCGGCTCCAGCCGCTACCCCCACCGGGCCGCGGACGCCGCCCCCGTCCGCACCGTCACCCACAGGATCGTCCTGCACCCGCTCCCACCGAGACCAACCTGATCTTTAAAAGAAGTGGCATTGTGGCGGGGTCCTGCGTACGGCTCACCATGAGGTCGACTTTGCCGACATCCGTTCCGTGTGGGTCCGTACGCCGTCGGCATTTGCGTTCCCGGACACGATGTCTGCCGCCGAACGGGACTACGCTCGGCGCGAAGCGAAGATCGGGGTGGGCGGCGCGCTGCTGGCACTTCCCGCAGTGTTGTGGGTAAACCGGCCCGACCTCGCCGCCACGGCCGTGTACCGGCCGCTGCAGTGGGCCGTCGCCGCGCGATGCGGGATGGCTGTTCCGCGATCACTCGTCACTAACGATCCCGTGGCAGTGCAACGATTCGCAGCGAGATCTCAGCACGGCGTCGTGATCAAACCCTTGACCGCGAATCTCCTCTACGAGGACAACACGTACAAGATGGGCTGGACCCGGAGACTGTCCACCGACGATCTCTCCGATCTGCGTGGAATCGACGCCACCGCGCACCTCGTCCAGGACTGGGTAGAGAAGACGTGGGAATGTCGGGCCGTCGTGGTCAGTGACGAGGTGTTCACTGTCGCTATTCATGCCGGATCCGAGGCTGCGCGAATCGACTGGCGCTCCGATTATTCCGCACTTTATTATCAAGTGATCGACCTACCCGCTGCCGTGATTAAATCCCTGCGCGCTATCATGAATGAACTCGGTCTCGTCTACGGCGCTTTCGACCTGTCGGTGAGTCACGACGGAAACTCGGAGGTGTTCTGGTTCCTGGAGATCAACCCTGGCGGACAGTATGGATTCTTGGAAGGTGCGACAGGAATTCCGATCACCGACAGCCTCGTCCGGTTTCTGGCCGAGGGGGTTGCCGAATGACCGTTGTCGTTCCTGAATCGATGTGGCGAGAACTAGCACGACAACTCGCCGACGACATCAGCACTGCGGGGAAGCTGCACACCCCGGAGTGGCGGGCGGCCGTGCAGGACGTACCCCGACACGTCTTCGTGCCGCGCTACTACACCGATGACAAGGACGGCCGGTTGCGCCGCTGGACCCTGCACGAACCCGTCGACCCGAGCAGCGTCACGCGCTGGCTGGAGCTGGTGTACTCACGAACAACGCTGGTGACGCAGGTGGCGAAGTTTGCAGACCGGGGCGTGCAGGCGGCGGTGTCCAGTTCCACCAAGCCCGACCTCATGATCCGCATGCTCGAGGCGCTCGACGTCACCGACGGTATGCGCGTGCTCGAGATCGGCACCGGCACCGGCTACAACGCCGCCCTCCTCTCGCACCGTCTCGGCGCAGGGAAAGTGTACTCCGTCGACGTCGACCCGCACCTCGTCGACGACGCCCGCGACCGGCTCGCGCTGCTCGGCTACGCCCCAACCCTGGCCGCTGTGGACGGCATCGAGGGGTTGCCCGAACACGCCCCATTCGACCGCATCATCGCTACGTGCGCCCTGTTCGCCGTACCCGCCGCATGGATCACCCAGCTTCGCCCCGACGGGCTCGCACTCGTGCACATCGAGGGCCCGCTCGGCGCCGGGAACCTCCTGGCCCTGCGCCACGTCGCCCCCGACACCGTGCAGGGTCGGTTCCTGCCCTGGTGGGGCTGCTTCATGCGCCGCCGCGCCACCGCGGGCCCGACCGTCGGCACCCCGCGCCCCGCACGCACCGGCGCCGCGCCGACCACCCGCACGACGGCGGTCGATCCCGCGCAGCTCGACGGCGGCGCTCGGTTCCCGTTCCTGGCCCAGCTCCACCTACCACCCGGCGTCTTCCGCAGCATCTGGCGCAGCGACAACGGCGACACCATCACCGAACTCCGCGCCCCCGACGGATCGTGGTCCCAAGTCACCCGCGAGCCCGACGCTGACGACCGGTACCGGGCGAGGGAGGCCGGGCCGACTCCGCTGTGGGCAAAGGTCGAAACTGCATGGGAACAGTGGACCGACCTCGGCGCGCCGGAATGGCACGAGTTCGGCCTCACCGCGACACCGACCACACACCAGATATGGCTCGGCGATCCCGACGGCCCGGCATGGCCGCTGCCCGTGCCCATCGACCGGTGATCCGACGGCACCGATCCGAACCACCGTCAACACCTGCTCCGACACTACGGAGTCAGGAACGATGCGGTACACCTACCGGCCGAGTCGCTGCCGGATCAACGCCTGCATGTCCTCGAACGGCGCCGCGTCCGGGTTGCGACCGGTGCGCATGATCTGCTCGGCCTTGGCCAACATCCGGTAGTACGACCCGGGGTCGCGCATCTCCATGTGCGCGGTGTGCCGCCACTTGTTCAGCAAGTCGCGCACTTCAGCGAGGTCTTTGGACTGCTTCGCGCGCTCCTACACGACATCCCACTCGCTGTCGAACTCGGCGGTCAGCGCCGGCGTCAGGCACGCGCGGATGGCCTGTGGGTCCGGCGGCGGTGGCGCCGACGCGGGGTCCGTCCATGACGCCGCGGGAGAAGCTATACGCTCACCGTAGCCTGTGGGGCTCGGCAACTCGATGCAGCGTCGCGACCGGCGCCGCTCCTGTGACCCGACGGACGTCCGAGACGGGTCCGAACGCTCGCTCGCCGTTCACCGGCCGGTGCCATCGGCGTCACCTGCCGCTCGAACGGGTCACCGACGCTGGGCAAGGTGACTCCAGGCACTCCCCCGGCTGGGCCCCTCGCCACGCCCTCGGCCCACAACAGGCGCGACGTGCTGCGGGCTGGCCTGACCGCCTCGGCGGTGCTCGCCGTACCCGGCGCTGCGCTCGCCGGGTTCGCCAGGACGGCGTCGGGTGCGCCGGCCGCGCCGCGCGGCAACCCGTTCACCCTCGGCGTCGCCTCCGGCGAGCCTGCCGCCGACGGCATGGTGCTGTGGACGCGGCTGGCCACCGATCCGCTCGCCGAGGATGGGCTCGGCGGTCTGGGCGAGCAGAGGACCGACGTCGAGTGGGAGGTGGCCACCGACGAGGGCTTCGGGCAGGTCGTGCGGCGCGACACCGAGACCACCGGGCCCGAGCTCGGGCACAGCGTGCACGTCGAGCTTGCCGGACTGCAGCCCGGTCGGGAGTACTTCTACCGGTTCCGCGCCGGAACCGAGCTCTCCCCCACCGGCCGGACCCGCACCGCGCCGCCCGCGTCGCAGCTGCGGCCGCTGACGATGTGTTTCACCTCTTGCGCCCAGTACGAGCACGGCTTCTTCACCGCCTACGCGCGCCTGGCCGAGGAGGAGCCGGATCTGATCCTGCACCTGGGCGACTACCTCTACGAGTACGCCGCGAACGACTACATGGCCCCCGGCGGCAACGTGCGCGACCATGTGGGGCCCGAGGCCGAGACCCTCGCGAACTACCGGCAGCGGCACGCCCAGTACAAGACCGACGTCGACCTGCAGGCCGCGCACGCCGTCGCCCCCTGGCTCGTCGTCTTCGACGACCACGAGCTGGACAACAACTGGGCCGACGAGGTCCCGGAGAACCCGGACACACCCCAGCCGAACTTCCTCGCCCGCCGCGCGGCCGCGTTCCGCGCTTACTGGGAGAACATGCCCCTGCGCGCCGCGCAGCGCCCGAGCGGTATCGATATGCAGCTCTACCGGCGCGTGAACTGGGGCCGGCTCGTCACGTTCCACATGCTCGACACCCGCCAGTACCGCAGCGACCAGCCGTGCGGGGACGAGTTCAACACCGACTGCGCCGAGCGCTCCGACCCGGCCCGCTCGCTGCCCGGCTCGGAGCAGGAACGCTGGATAGCCGAGGGGTTCACCGGCTCCCGTGCCCGCTGGGACGTCCTGGGACAGCAGGTGTTCTTCTCCCAGGTCGACTTCACCCCCGGCGCCGGTCGCGGGTTCAACCCCGACGCCTGGGACGGCGCCCCCGCTTCGCGCGACCGGGTGGTCGACGCGTGGGTGCAGGCGAAGGCCCGCAACGTCGTCGTGCTGACCGGTGACGTGCACGCGCACTGGGCGGCCGAGGTGAAGCGTCGCTTCGACGACCCGGCGGCGCCGGTGGTCGGCACCGAGCTGGTGTCGAGCTCCATCACCTCCGGGGGCGACGGCTCGGAGTCGCAGCCGGATACTGCGGCCTACCTCGCCGACAACCCGCACATCCGCTTCTACAACAACCGCCGCGGCTACGTCCGTACCCGGTTCACCCCGACCGAGATGACCGCGGACTTCCGGGTCCTGCCCTACGTACAGCGGCCCGGTGCCCCCGTCGAGACGCGCGACCTTCGTCGTCGAGGACCGGAGGCCAAGCCTGGCTCGTGCGCGGAAATAGTCGCCCAAGCGTTCATATCCGCGCACGACCCCCCGGGGCCAGAGCCAGGGCGATCTCGGACAGGGTGCCCCAGGACCTCGGTGCCGTAGCGGGGACCGCAGACAGCAACCTGCACAAGCATGGTCACGCCTTCCTTGTCAAGCACACAGATCCATCCAGTCGACGTACTCTCCGCAGGGCTCGCTACGCTAAGCTGCCGAGCATGCTCGATAGTTACCATAGGATCCTCGTGACCGGCGGTCTCGGATTCGTCGGCCGGCACCTCGTCGAAGCGCTCGTCTCGTTGGGGAAAGAAGTCACTATCCTCGACAACGTCAGCACGGCGACCGATAGGCACCCCCCGCCGGAGACCACACTGCAGGTAGCGGACATCCGGAACTCGGATCAGGTCGCCGCGGCGGTCGCCGGGATCGAGATGGTCTTCCATCTGGCCGCCAACGCCAACGGTACGCTGTCGGTCACCGAACCCCGCCTCGACTTCGAAATCAATACCGTGGGGACGTTCTCGCTCGCCGAGACGCTCCTGGACAGCGACATCCGTAGGCTCGTGTACGTGTCGTCCGCATCGGTGTACGGCAGACCGCGATACTTCCCGATGGACGAGGAGCACCCGACCAGGCCCTTCGTGCCCTATGGCGCGTCGAAGCTCAGCGGCGAGGTGGCCTGCCTTGCCCTGCACGCCGCCTGCGGCCTTCCGGTCGTCGTCGGTCGACCGTTCTGCATCTACGGGCCGGGGGACAATCCCCAGGAGGCGATGGTCGAGGTCGGCCGCTACCTGCGTTGGCACCTCAACAACCAGCCCATCCAGATCGTCGGTGACATCGACCGGAAAACACGGGACTTCGTGCATGTCAGCGACCTCGTGGCCGGCCTGCTCATGATCGCCGACCGGGCGGAGACCGGCGACGTCTTCAATATCGGCTCCGGTCAGGAGACATCGATGCGGCAGCTGGTCGAGACAATCGGCGCGGCCACCGGACATGAGCCCGAGCTCCAGGTGATATCTGAGATCACAGAAGACACCTATCGTCTCGTCGCGGATACCTCCAAGATTGAAAAAATCGGGTACGCCCCGGCCAAACCGCTGTCCGAGGGAGTGCGCGAGCTGGCCGAGTACCTGGGGCCGAATCCGGAACTTCCCGGTGCACCGACAATCTTCAGCCGTGGCCAGCGGGCTGAATCGTGACCCGTCGACCGATTACCGGTGACCCACCGGGGTGACCAGTACCTCGGTGACCGGCATCGAGGAGTCCGCCGGCAGGTCCAGCGGCGACGGTGGCGCACCCGCGGCGAGCAGGTGCGCCCCGAGCGCGGCCACCATCGCACCGTTGTCGGTACACAGCCCCGGGCGGGGGACCCGCAGCACGAGTCCCGCGGCGTCGCAGCGCTCCTGCGCCACCACGCGCAACCGGGTGTTGGCCGCGACGCCGCCGCCGAGCAGCAGCGTCTCCAACCCCCGCTCGCGGGCGGCGCGCACGGCCTTGGCCGTCAGCACGTCGACCACGGCCTCCTGGAAGCTCGCCGCCACATCCGCGACACGCACCGGGGTGCCCGCCCGTTCGAGGGCCTCGACATGCCGCGCGACCGCGGTCTTCACCCCCGAGAAGGAGAAGTCGAACGGCGCGTCCCGGGTGCCGGTCAGCCCGCGCGGGAAGGCCACGGCGGCACGATCGCCGTCGCGGGCCATCCGGTCGATGTGCGGGCCACCGGGGAACGGCAGCCCGAGCAGCCGCGCGACCTTGTCGAACGCCTCCCCGGCCGCGTCGTCGATCGTGGCCCCGAGCGGCGTGACCGGACCGGCGAGGTCGGGTACCTCCAGCAGGCTGGAGTGCCCGCCGGAGACGAGCAGCGCCAGGCACGGCGGCAGCGGGCCGTGCACCAGCGTGTCCACGGCGACGTGCGCGGCCAGGTGGTTCACCCCGTAGAGCGGGACGTCCCAGGCGGCGGCGTACGCCTTGGCCGCGGCCACGCCGACGAGCAACGCCCCGGTGAGCCCGGGGCCCGCGGTCACGGCGACGGCGTCGACGTCGCGGCCGGCCACCCCCGCGGTCGCGAGCGCGCGGTGCACGGCCGGGACCATCGCCGCCACATGTGCCCGCGACGCCACCTCGGGCACCACGCCCCCGAAGCGGGCATGCTCCTCGACAGAGGAGGCGACCTCGTCGGCCAGCAGCACGACGGCGCCGGGCTCGACGCGCACCACCCCGACCCCGGTCTCGTCGCACGAGGTCTCGATCCCGAGGACGATCATGCCCGTGGCTCCCGCCGCATCGTGTGCGCGTCGGCGCCGCTGGGCTGGTAGTAACGCTTGCGCAGGCCGACGACCATGAAGCCCTCGGCCTCGTACAGCCGCAGCGCCGCCGCGTTGTCCGTGCGGACCTCCAGGAACACCGTGGCGGCGGCCGCGTCGGCCACGGTGAGCAATCCGCGCAGCAGCGCCCGCCCGATCCCGCGACGCTGGTGCGCCGGGTCCACGCCGATGGTGTGGACCTCTGCCTCGGCGTCCGGCGGGTCGGCGACGAACACGAGCCCCGCGTAGCCGACCAGCCTGCCCCCGTCGCGGGCGGCGAGGTAGTGGTGCCCGGAGGAGGCCACCTCGTAGCGGAAGGCCAGCTCACCCCACGGATCGTCACCGGAGAACAGCAACCGTTCCAGCGCTGCGCAGCGGGCGACGTCGGAGGTCCGCAGCGCGTCGATCACTACCGTCGCCGTCATCCGACGCTCACCCGTTTGCGGGTACCCGGCTCCACGGCATCGGGACGGCGCAGGTAGAGCGGCTCCAGCGGCCCGGGGGCGAGCCCGGCCCGCAGCGCGGCGGCCGCGGTCGCGACGAGCCCGGCGGGCGAGGGTGACTCCGGGTCGAGCACGGGCAACCCGAGCAGCGCACCCGACCCGCCCGCGACGGCGACCGCGCCCAGCTCGACCACGCGCCCGGCCACCACGGCGGGCGCCTCAACATACGGGCCATCGATGCGATCACCGGCACGGTCGTAGGCCGCCCAGTAGATCTCCCGGCGACGGGCGTCGGTGGCGACGAGCAACGGCCCGACGACGACCGCGTCCCGTGCCGCGTCCCAGGCAATCGCGTCCAGGGAGCAGACCCCGTGCACGGGGACGCCCAACGCGTCGCCGAGCGCGGCGGCGGTGACCAGGCCGACCCGCAGGCCGGTGAACGGGCCCGGGCCGATGCCGACGACGACGGCCTCGACGTCGCGCAGCGCCACACCTGCGTCGGCGCACGCGGCGAGGATCCCGGGCATCAGCAGCTCACCGTGCTTGCGGGCGTCGACGGTGACCCGGACCGAACGCTGCACGACCTCCCCGCCGGTCAGCGCGACGACGCCAGCGGTGATCGCGGGCGTCGCGGTGTCCAGGGCCAGCACGAGCACGACGAGAAGCCTACGAGCGCGGCCTCGGCGCGGGCACAAGGGGCGCTCACCAGCCGGCGATGAGCTCCGGGAGATCGACGAGGCGCTGGAGCACGCCGTCGGGACGCGCGTCCACCGGCACCTGCTGGACGGCCGGGATGTCCGAGTGCGGCACGAGCACCGCCTTCATGCCCACGGCCTGGGCGCCGCTGATGTCGTCGTAGGGACGGTCGCCCACGTACACGCAGCGCGCCGGGTCGGTGGCCCCGACCGCGTCCATCGCGGCCCGGAAGGCACTCGGGTGCGGCTTGGTGAAGGGCAGGTCGCTGCTCCATACGCACCCGTCGAACAGGTCCAGCACGCCGTCGCGGCGCAGCCACTGCTCGTGCCACGCACCCGGCAACGCGGTCGAGGAGAGCACCCCGAGGGTGTAGCCGCGCTCGCGCAGCGCGGTGAGCATGGGCACGGCCTGGGGGTCGGTGTGGGTGGCGTGCACCCAGAACTCGCGATACACCTCGAGCGCGGCCTCGTGGTGGTCGGCGGCGGCGTCGGCAAGGACCTGCGCGAGGGTGAACGCATGGTGCTCCGCGCGCACCGTCGCCCAGCGGGCGTCGTCGGCAGCCAAGAGCGAGTCCGCGAGATCCGCGGCACGGTCGGGATCGTCGGCGTGCAGCACGTCGGCCAGGCAGCGCCAGCCCGCGTGGTGGTCGATCGTCTTCCAGGGGGTGAGCGTGCCACCCCAGTCGAAGATCACCGTGTCGATCACGTGGCCTCCTCCCCCATCCGGTGCACGCTCGCCACCCGGACGCCGTCCTCGCGCCGGGTGAGCCGCACGAGCAGGTGCCGCGCGGCGAGCCGCTCGGCCACGCCCTCCCCCCACTCGACGGCCACCACGGCACTTTCGAGGTCGGTGTCGAGGTCGAGGTCGTCCAGCTCGGCGACGCCGCCGAGGCGGTAGGCGTCCACGTGCACGAGCGGCACGCCAGACCCGCCGGGCAGGGGGCGGTGCTCACGGGCGATCACGAACGTCGGCGAGGTGATCGGCCCGGCCACGCCCAGCCCGCGGGCCAGCCCGCGGACGAGCACCGTCTTTCCGGCGCCGAGCGGGCCGGACAGCACCACCAGGTCACCCGCGCCCAGCCCGGTCGCGAGCCGCTCGCCGAGGCACTCGGTGTCCGAGGCCGCCGGCAGCTCCAGCTCGACGTCGAGCTCCACCGGGGGGGTCATACTCGCCGCCGGGACCGGCTGCGGGTCGAGCCTCGGTGCAGCAGCCCGACCAGCGCCTCGTCGAAGGCCGCGGGCTGCTCGAGCATCGGCAGGTGCCCCGCGCCGGGAAACCGCACCAGCGTGGCGTTCGGCAGCTCGGCGGCGATCACCTCGCTCTGGGTGAACGGGATGACCCGGTCGGCGTCGCCCGCGGCCACCAGCACCTCGCAGCTCGCCAGCGCCGGCAACGCCGCGATCCGGTCGTGGCTGTCGACGGTGTCGGCGAAGTCGGCGAGCGCGTCCACGGCGTTGGTGCTGATCATCGCGTCGACGAGGTCGACCAGCCAGGGCGCGACGCTGCGGTCCCCGTAGGCGAGGTTGCGGGTGATCGCCCAGATCACCTCGCCAGCGGCCCACCGCACGCCCTCCACCAGCACCGGCTGCAGCCGGGCGAGGAGCCCGACGCCCCGGGTCACCGGGTTGCGCCGGGACAGCAGCGTGGCGGACAGCCCGGCGCTGCCCACTTCACCGGCCGCCGTGGACACCAGCGCGACGCCCGCCACGCGCTCGGTGAACAGCGCCGGGTGCTGCTCGGCCAGCGCCATGATCGTCATGCCGCCCATCGAGTGTCCCACCAGCACCAGCGGCCCGTTGGGGGCCAGTGCCCGGATCACCGCGTCAAGATCGTGGCCGAGCTGGGCGAGAGTGGCGCTGTCCCGGGACGCGCGCTCGGAGCGTCCGTGGCTGCGCTGGTCGTAGAGGACCACCCGCACGGCCGGGTCGGTCAGCTCCGAGAGCGAACGGCGCTGGAAGTGCCAGGTGCGCAGGTCCAGTGCGAAGCCGTGCACCAGCACCACGGTGAGCGTGGCGCGACCACCGGAGGCGTCGATCTCCTCGCACGCGAGCCGCACGCCGTCGTCGGCGGTCACCGAGGACGGCTCCCCGGCAGGGTGGAGCCCGGGCTCGACGATCCCCCCGACCAGCTGGGTGGCCAATCGCCGCCGCTGCGCGACGAGCTGCGAACGCTTGCGTGCGGCCACCCCGACGGCGACACCGGTGACCGCAGCCCCCGCGGCGCCCGCGATCGCGCCCCACATCGGAGGTCTCACCACGGCGGTCCGCCGTCGACGAGCGTGCGGGTGACGCGGCGCCCGTGCACACCGGTCACGATCTCGTAGTGAATGGTGCCGAGCTCGTCGGCCCAGTCCTGGGCGGTCGGCGCACCGGCCAGCAGTACCCGCAACCGGCCGTCACGGCCCAGCCTGCGCGGCACGCTGTCGGCGTAGCCGATCGGAAGCAGCGCGAGCGTCGTGGCTGCAGGCGTCGTCCACTCGTGCCCGTAGGACACGCCCTCGCTGGCCGGAACACGTTTCACCAGCGCGACCCGGGCACGCAACGTCATCGCCGGGTGCAGCGGACCCTCCGCGGCCGGGCGGTCCAGCGGGTCGAGGCCGTACCCGGCAATTCCGGGACGGACGAGGTCGAAGTGCAGTCCGGGCCGGGTCCGGGTGGCCGCGGATTTGGCGAGGTGCCGGATCGGAACGAGCCCGCGATCCCGCGCCGCCTGCCACGCCGCCAGGAGTCGAGCGGCCTGCCGGTCGATACCCGGGTGGTGCGGCGCGTCGGCGTGCGCCAGATGCGACCAGACGACCTCGGCCGTCCCGTCGGCGACGGCCTTGGCCGCGTCGTCGACCAGATCGGACCAGCAGCAGGGCTGCGCGCCGTTGCGGGAGAGCGCGGTGTCGACCTTGAGGTGCAGTCGCGCCGGGCGGCCTGCGTGACGCGCGCCAGCCAACACTGCCGCGAGGTGCTCGCGGGAGGCCACAGACAGGTCGACGTCGGCCGCGACCGCCGTCGCGAAGTCGTCACCGGGTAGGTGCAGCCAGGACAGCAACGGTGCGCTGATCCCCGCTTCGCGCAGTTCGTGGGCCTCCTCCAGCGTGCAGACACCCAGCCAGGACGCGCCCGCCTCCAGCGCGGCTCGGGCGACCGGGACGGCGCCGTGCCCGTAGCCCTCGGCCTTGACCACCGCCATCAGGGCGGCCCCGGAAGACGGCTCCCGCAGCACCCCGACGTTGTGCCGGACCGCGGCGAGGTCCACCACCGCTTCGGCCCGCGCTGAACCCGCCGCATCACCCACACCCGAATCATCGCATCCAGGACCCACAACCCCGCCGAACAGCACTCCCGCCGCGCAGGTTCAAGGCGAACGTGGAGCTGGTGCGCTCTGCTCCACGTCGCAACGGGCTCGGGAGCGGTCTGCGACGACGATGAGCATGCTCCCGTCTGGGCCTGAACGATGAGGTCGAGAGGAACCAGACTTGCCGAGCAAACGTTCCACCTGATCTGCTTGTTGATCAAAGGCTTGGTCGCTGCCATCGGCCGGGGTGACGAACGTCGTAGCGCGCTGGATAGCTACACTGCGTACTGATACGGAGCAGGTCTTGGCGAGTGAAAGTTGCAGAGCCATGAGTAAAGGTGAGAGCAAGGATACACCGTTCATCGGACAGCGCATCCAAGAAATTCGACTCTGGCGCAAGTTGAGTCTCCGAGCTTGCGCCGAGCTGGCAGGATTTTCGGCGTCGCACTTATCGCGGATCGAGAACGGCGAGCGACCCGTGGACCGCCGATCCACGCTTGAAAAGTTCGCAACCGTGCTGCGGGTGGCTCCGTCAGAATTACTCGGAGGCCCCGGTCACAGTGAGCTTGCTGACGTCAGCATGAGCGCAACGGTTGAGAAGTTGCGACTGGCTCTTTCCAACGTTGAGATAGGCGATATGATGGAGATTGACGTTCGACCATGGGAGGAGACAGCGGCACACTTAGATGCGATTTACGAACTTCGCGCAGTTGCCGATTATGAGGCTATCGGCGAAAGGCTTCCAGGCTTGATTCTTGACTTACATTCACATCTTGACGGAGTTCACCGCACTTCCGCACTGGCGGGCCTGGCGGAGTGCTACTACATAGCCCAGTTCACCGCAAGGAACCTTGGAGTCGTCGACCTCCCTCAGGTTGCGTCAAAACATATTAAGGACATTACAGCCGAACTAGCGGAGCCGGAATGGATAGGGCTGGCGGCATTCTCCAGAGCACACGCTATCAGTTCAACTGCACGCGAGCGATCACTCGCAGTCGCAATACATGGTATAGACGATATTTCCGACAACCTCGACAACCCGCACGTTGCAGAGGTAACTGGAATGCTACATCTCACCGCAGCGCTCGCCGCGCTCACGCTCAACCGACCGAGCACAGCCTCAGATCATGTTCAAGAAGCGGCGGATATCGCCGCACGTCTACCAGCCCTGTCCGGAAGAGGGTTCGCGGGCCTCTCTTTCGGGTCCGGGAACGTCAATATTTGGCGTACGACGCTTGCGGTCGAAGCTGGTGCGGGCGGTAGGGCGGTAGAGATTGCGCGAAACATCGATACGGCCACGCTGCCAGAATCCCATGCACGACAATCGGCGTTGTGGACCGAGGTTGGCCGAGGCATGGCTATGGAACGCAGCCTGAGAGACGACGCAGTGCACGCATTCCTCAAAGCAGAAAAACTAGCGCCGCAACGTTTCAGGTCCGACAAGTTCGCGAAAGAAATCATCGGTGATCAGCTTCGCCGCGCTCGCCGTAATGCGGGTGGTCGAGAGCTTCGAGGGCTAGCCTATCGGATGGGCATAGCTCCGTAGCCAGCCAGCCCATAATGTGCCACATTAGGGGCCTCAAAACTCTTTGACACGTGCTTTCGGCTCATCGCCTGCACCATCGGATCAGCAGAAAGACCGCTGTCCCGGCCACCTAGACGATGACAGCGACAGTGCCGCGTACGCACCAAGCCAGCGTCTTCAGTGATCCTTACCTGACACCCAACCAGCGGCGGCCGGGACCTGCCAAGACAGCGCCGACCGTCGAGCGGCAGACGCCCTCAACGGTATACTGATGTACTGAAAGCAGAACGGCCGAGCGCATTGTCGCCAGCCCAGCACAGGGCTGCCGCAGCTTGCACTACCAGGGCCGTCGCGCCACGATCCTCCTGATCTGCTCGTCTGTCGGACTGCCGCTCGACAGCACTGTCCGGAGCTGATCGACCAGTTTAAGCGCACTTGGTTTACCGGTCTTCTCTCGAACCCACCGTTCACCGACACTGCGAATCTGAGCGTGGTCTGTCCACCCTTCATTCGCAACGGGTATGGTCGCTATAACATGATTCGTAGCGGGATCTGCCCACCTCTGCTCACCGCTAAAAACGTACGCCAGCGTGTCGCCTCGGCGCCATCGGATCGTGAAGCCGTCCTCCAGGTACACCCATCCGATCGGGGCTGACTGAGATACGGGTCTACCGCGTTTAGCCATAGGTTGTGCTCCATGTTCGAGGAGTGGAATGGCCATACCGATGACGGGCCTCTGCCAGCGCCACCGGTACGGCCATTACCCCTGGCCATCAGGGGCAGTCGTAACGCTAGATGCCATAACCAGCCCACTGTTGCTTTTAAGGCAACAGGAGATCGTTGCTTTAAAAGCAACCCCTTGCCCCGCCCGTCTCATAAGATGCCGCGCCATGACTTTCGAACTTTTCTCAGCGATGGCAAGGTTGATCACCACTCATCCTGGAACGGCCGTAGCAACGAGGAACACCAGTGGTAAGATTGGGTACAGTGCCTGCCGTTTGCCTGGTCGAGACGCTGTCGCACCGCCACTGGCGACGTACATAGCGGGCCAGGTAAAGCTAGCGGCAGCACAGACTTTAAAACTGGCAGTTCGGCATTGGGGACCGGATCCAACAAATACGACGTCGTACCCGCACCTAAATTCTCGCACGTCGCCGCGTAAACCGAAGCTACCGCCGTGGCTGATGTGCGTTATAGCAGTCCTCATGGTAGCCGCACTTACTATTGTGATCATTCTGGCTGACGCTCGATAACGTTCCACCCGACGATGAGCGTCGTCGAACAGCACAGACGATTTAAGGCGTCCCCTCCAGTAGTGTCGGTTTCAAGAAAATCCTCCAGCGCGGATAATTTCGCATCGCATCGCATCGCATCGCATCGCATCGCATCGCATCGCATCGCATCGCATCGCATCGCATCGCATGCGCTGTCGCGCTTTCATTCCTTCGATCGGCGGGACCCGGAGGGTTATTCAGCCGTATGTATAGAAGTGCAAAGCGACGACAGTAGAAATGGTCTCCTGGAATGTAGTAATCGGGCGACGGTAGTCGGTGTGCAGGATTCGCCAGGTCTTGAAGTTGGCGATCGTCCGTTCGATGACGT
>JBBSQN010000151.1:0-14336 GCA_038257875.1 Mycobacteriales bacterium | reverse complement strand
GTCCGCGACCGGCCGCTGCGGGGCCGGCAGCCAACACCCCGTCGTCGACGCCACCTACTATCTCGCTCCCCAGCTCGCCGCCCAGGACCCCCGATGACCCGGATCTGGGGCCCTCCCACGGCGGCGACCGACACCGGCCGAGTGCGGCGACCGGTGTCCGGCCAGACCGGCGGCGTCCCCCCCGCCGTCGGTCTGGCCCCCCAGCCCGGCACCACCTCCGAAAAGCTGTGGCTGGCCTGGATGAGCTGTCTGTGCGACGGCCTCGACCACGCCGTCACCGACGAGGAACTCACTGCAGGCCTGCACCACGACAACGGCGTCTACCAGGCCATCTGCGGTCACACCGTCACACCCCAGGCCATGATCGCCGCCCCCGACCGATCCTGCACCACCTGCCGCACCACCATCGACGCCCTCCGACCCCCCACACCCCCACGGATGCGCTGGCTCACACGGCTCCGCACAGTGCTGAAACGACGTCGACCAGCGTCCACCACCTAGCCGTGATCGTCGAAAATGTGCGCTCACGGCTCTCTCCGCAACCCCTCAGCGGACAGTTTCGACGATCACGACCTAGATTCGAGTGGGGGCAGGACCTCTCGCCCTCAACGGGATGACCCCACCAGGGTTTCGCTAGCTAGCCGCCTGGTCTATGGGTGTCTATGGGTGTGGTCCCACGGTGACGATCGTGATCTGGTCGGCGCGGGGGCCGTAGATCCACCAGATGCGCCAGGCCGAGGGTGTCCGATTCTCGGCGTAGGACTCCCACAGTGCGGTGCCCCCGGGGCCAGGTACGGAATGGTAGGCATGAGAGTGCAGCCCGGGATGGCGCGGCCCACGCTGTTCGAGTAGTGGGAGAGCCTTGCGGACCTTCTTCAGCTTGACGGCATGCTGTGCGCCGCCGTTCCTCAGGTCGCCGAGCACCTTCTCGGCTTCACGGGTGTAGAGAAGCGTGAACGGTGGGCTGCTCACTCCTCGTCGGGCTCTTCGTCGGTGGTGACCCAGTCCAGCGCGCGTACGTTGCCGTCCGCAGCGTCGGCGAGTCCGCGGAACAGTGAGGCGCGTACTTCGTCATTTTCCCACACCAGCAGCTCGCGGCGGGGGATGCTGGCCAGCGGGATGAGGAGGATGGCTCCGTCGGTGTTCGTCGACACCGCATAGCGGTCGCGGGCGTGCGCACCGGCCTTGCCGACCGCAACCCGGGCTCGCTCGTCTGCTGTCACCTCGGTGACCGGCTGGAACCCGTCGAGTGTGGTCACCTGGCAGCCTCCTTGCGCAACGACTGTCGACAAGGTCGACGACTGTCGACAAGGTCGACGGTACGTCGTCGTGGGTAGATGGGCAATACCCACACTGCCGACCACCGTGCGACAGCGATCCTCACGCCAGGTGACTCGGTTCGCCAGGAGCAAACACTGTGACCGGACCAGCTGGTGACGGTAGCCCCGGCTGCCGATGCACCTCATCTTGGTCGCTCACCGAGGGTTGCCCTACCGGGTTGTCTGCTCCCATGCGCGGGGTCGTGCGGCCGCGGCCCAGTGCCCGAAGGTGCTTCGGCGCAGGGCGGGTACGGTGTGACAGAGGTGGAACCAGGTCCGGGTCGTCAACGCGCCTACCGCTCCGGTGGACAGCATCTGATCCCTGGTGGCAAGCGCAGCCCGGATCGCGGCGTAGCCGTACGCGCGCATGTCGTCCTCGTACTCCCGGATCGCGGCGAGCAGGTCTCGTTCGCCGCGATCGGCTGCGGTCAGCATCCGGCAGAGCAGGCGCGCGTCGCGCATCGCGGTGTTTCCCCCGAGCCCTCCGGTCGCGGGCATGGTGTGGATCGCGTCGCCGAGCACGGTGACGGTGGTGCTCGCCCAGGGCGGGATCTCGGTCGAGACGGTGAACTCGATCGCGTTGCGGCTGGCGGGGTCGGACTCGGCGAGCATCCGGCGCAGGTCGGGGTGCCAGTCGGCGATGAGATCGTCAACGATCTGCCGCAGCGCACCGTCGTCGAGGGTGGCGAGATCATCGGGGAGCATCGCGGGGGCGGCCTGGAGCGCGCACAGCACGTAGGGCAGGTCGTCGATCTTCGAGGTGTTGCCAGTGGCGCGCTGGAGTGCCGCATCTGACCCAGGCGGCGGTTCGTACACCGAGGTGAACAGCGACACCGGGGCATCGACCATGACGAGGTTCATGCCAGTCTGCAGTCGCTGCGGTATCCAGGCACGGGTCTCATCGGTCAAGAAGATCTTGTGAGCGACCCCGCCGAACCCGGCGCTGACACGATCGGCGTCGGGTAGGTACTGCTGGCACACGCGGGAGGACGCACCGTCGGCGCCGACGAGGACGTCGCCGACGGCGTGGTGTCCATCGGCGAAGACCGCCGTGACCCGACCGTCGCCGGTGTGCTCGTAGTGGACGAACTCGGCGCCGAAGCACACTACATCGTCCAGGCCGGCCAGCAGCAGTCGGCGCAACGTGGGACGGTCGACGGCGTAGTGGTTCTCGGTCGGGTCCTCGGCGCTACCCGGATACATGATTGACTCTTCGATGGTGACGAGCTCGTCGAGCCGCTCGGTGATGAACCCGAAGTCACCACCGCTCCCTGAGGTGGCCAGGAACGCCTCCCACAGCGAGTCGGGCAGGCACGCCCGCAACGACCGGGCGCCGGCGGGGTCTACGTGAATCCGGTAGCCGTCCCAGCGGCTGCCAGCCCCGTGGTCGCGTTCGTGGACCTCGACGGTGACACCGGCCTTGCGTAGTCCTTGAGCCAGGCACAGCCCGCCGATGCCGCCACCGACGACGATCACGTGCAGGGGTCGGGTCATGGTTGGCTCTGCTCCTGGTCCGGCGCCCCAGTGAGGAGCGCCTCGAGTTGAGTGAACACCTCGCCCGCCCGGTCGGGCACCAGGCGAACGCCCTTGACCGCCGCGATCACGATCTCGGCGGCGACCTGCGGGCGCAGCGGCACCGCCCACGTGCCACCCGCGAACACCTCGACCAGCACGCCGCGCCACCCCGACTCGTATCCCTCCAGCATGGCGCGCACATCTGGGTCGCGGCGCGCGCGCAGGTCCAGCTCGGCCGACACCGTGAACAGCTCCGGGCGCTGCACCATCAGCTGCCGCAACGCCTCCAGATGGTGGTGCAGTCGGGCCGCCGGGCTGGTCCCGGCTGGTGCGGTGGCGCGGAACTGGCCGATCGCGTACCCGGCCACCGCCTCGACGAGCGCCTGCCTGGTGGCGATGTGATGGTGCAGCGTCGAGTGGTCGATGCCGACGTCGTCGGCGACCTGCCGCAGCCGCAGGCCCTCGAAACCCGACCGTGCGATGCGCTGGAACGCCGCCTCCACGAGCGCGTCATGGCGTGTCGCCGTCGCACTGGACACTGTTCCACCAACCACTTGGTTGAGCTTAGGGCGGTGCGGCCGATGGGGCAACCACGACCCCCACAACCTCGCGAGCCGGGTCAGAACAGGCGGGTGAGGGCGGTGTGGAGGTCGGGCAGTGCGGAGAGATCGAGCAGGAGGTGTCTCTCCAGGACGACGAGGATCGCGGAGGGGGTCTCCAGAACCCGGCGCTCGGTGGGCCCGTCGAGGTGGTGCACCGAGAACGTGCGCCCGCTCAGGGCGTACCGGCGGTCGGCGGCCGGGCGGGTGGCAATCAGGCTGGTCACGAAAAGCGAGGTCGGGTGGTGTGCGAGGTACCAGCTGCTGACCTCGTAGTCGGCGAGGTGCTGCTCGGTGAGGTCGAACCAGTAGAGCGTCTGCCAGCTGTCGCCGACGCGGGCCTGCAGCACGAAGCCGGGTGCGTCGGGCAGCAGGCGGAACGGTTCGTGGGGGGTCGCCTGCTCCACGTTCGGCTCCAGCTTCAGCACGCCGGTGAGCGTCAGCCCGCCGAAGCCGACGTCGACGAGGTGCGGGCCATCGGGCAGGTCCACGCGCAGCAGCATGTGCCCGCGCGCGGGCACCGGCGCCCCGTCCGGTCGGCCCCACAGCACCCGCGCCGCGAGCCCGGTGGTGCGGTAGCCGAGGGCGTCGAGGGCGGCGCGCAGCAGCAGGTTCTGCTCGAAGCAGTAGCCGCCGCGGCCGCCGTGGACGAGCTTGGCCGCCAGGCCGTCCGGATCGAGCCGTACCTCGCGTCCGGTGAACGGGTTGAGGTTCTCGAACGCGATCGAGCGGGTGTGGCCGGCCACGATCCGCCGTAGTGTCGGGAGGTCGGCGGTGCCCGCATCGGGCGTGCCGATGCGGGCGAGGTAGGCGGCGAGGTCGATGCCGGTGCCGATGGCTGTGCTCACCTCGCCAGCGTGCGACCTGCACCCGGGTGCAGGTCAAGGAACTTCCGGCGTCAGCTCTGCGACTGCACGTAGCGGACGAGGCCGGCGACGTCGTCGGCGACCAGCCGGCCGATCGCGCCGCTGGAGTACACCGCGGTGGCCACGGTGCCGTCCGGGGCCAGGACGAAGCCGGTGGACTGCAGGTAGTGGGGGTCGTCGTTGGTGTAGGCGCCGGTCGCCGCGGCGATCTTGTCAGGGTCGACGCTGTGCCCGACGGGGAAGGCCAGGTGGTGCTTCTCGACGAGCGCCGCGGTGGCGGCCTCGTCGTCGACCGAGAACGCGACGACCTTGATGCCGAGCTCGGCGAAGGTGTCCGCGGCCCGGGAGAACGCCGCGAGCTGCGCGTTGCAGTAGGGGCACCAGGACCCGCGGTAGATCAGGACGACGCCGAAGGAGCCCGCGAGGTCGTCGGGCAGCGAGATCGTGTCGCCGCCGACGTCGGGGATGTCGAGGGTGGGGAAGGTGTCGCCGTTGTGCAGCATGAGGTCTCCTCAGCGGTAGTGGACTGACTAGTCCATACTTATCCAACTGGAACTGTACTGTCAAGTCCAGCCTGCGTAGCGTCGGCCTGTGAAGACCACCCTCACGGCCCGCGGCGCGGCGACCCCGAGCCCGGATCGTGGGCGCGGCGGCCGACCTCGTGTTCGTCGGCGTCGGCGTCGCCGAGACCAGTCTCGACGCCGTGCTCACGGCGAGCGGCACCAGCACGTCGCAGCTCTATCCACTGCTTCGCCGACAAGGACGATCTCGTGCTCGCAGTGATCGAACGCCAGACCGAGCGGGTGCTCGCCGTGCAGGGGCCGCGCTTGCACGACGTTGACTCGCTCGCGGCCTGCGCCGCTGGTGCGACATGCTGGTCGAGCTGCAGTGGCGGCGCCACGGCGTGGGCGGGTGCCCGCTCGGGTCGCTGGCGCCGAGCTGGCCGACGCGCCGCGGCCGCGTGCGCTGCTCGTCGAAGCCTTCGCGCGGTGGGAGTCCTACCTGGTGGTGGGATTCGAGACGATGCGCGGCCGGGGAGCTGCGCCCTGGCGTGGACCCGGCCGCCCTCGTCACGGCGGTGATGACCACCCTGCAGAGCGGCCTGCTGCTCACTGACATGGCCCGCTCGGTCCGCCCCCTCGAGCTGGCGCTGGACATGGCGCTGGACCACGTCGCGGCGCAGCGGTGCTGACGGGCTACCTCGCCGACGGGGTCGCGGACCGCGCCGGGGGGAGCAGTGCCGGGCCGATCAGCCGCCCGCGCAGCCTCCAGCCGGCGTGTGCGAACAGGGCGTTCATCGCGGCGAGGGTGCCGGTGAGATCGTCGCGGCCGGTGAGGTAGGCCCACCGGTGCCGTTCGGGGAGGCCGAGGAACACCTCGAAGAACCCCGGCACCTGCTCGGGTGGCAGCCGCAGCAGCGCTTCCAGCCCAATCCGGCGGATTCGGTGCACCAGCCGGGCCGACGCGGGCCAGACGACGCGCCGCGCTGCGGCCAGGGCTGCTACGGGCGAGTTCGGCAGCGCTGCGGCGACCGCGGTCGCGACCAGCGGCGCAAGGGTCAGCGCCGTCGCGACGCTGAACCCCGTGGCCGGGTGCGTCAGCGGGGCGGCGGCGCCGAACCCGAGGATGCCCGGTGCGCGGTGGCGGGGGGTGTCGACGGGGAAGCGGACCCGCTCGACCGGCGCGTCCACCGGCGGGCGGATACCGTGCCGAGCCAGGCGGGCGTGCAGGCGTCGCCGCAGCACCGCCAGCGGCAGCCCGGGCCGGTGCGCGAGAGAGGTCTCCTCCAACAAGACCCGACCTCCGCCGAGCGGTATCGCGTAGAGGAACGTTGGCCAGCCGACCTCACCGTGGTCGGGACGCCAGTCCATGAACAGCGCCTCGCCCGGCGCGACGATCGGCACCGCCGTGGTCTCGTCCACGACGACGCCGTAGGCGGTCTGCTCGGCGGGCGGGAGCTGGTGCGGGCGCCGGTCGAGCAGCGGCTGACGATGCCCGCCCGCGTCGACGACGAGGCGGGCCGGTCGATGCGACCCGTCGGCCAGCACGACGCCCCCGGCCCTGGCCCGTACCGCCCGGCCGGCGTGCACCGTGACCTCGTGGCCCATCGCGGAGTCCAGGTGGGCCCGCAGCGCGGGGACGTCGAGGACCGCGTACTCCCAGCCCAGGATGTGCTCGTCGTGGGCGATCGCGCGGCCGCGCGCGCGGGTGGCGACGACGGACGCCGACAGCCCGGCGGGCAGCTCGTCGTCCCACGAGCCGTAGGTCGCTCGCCACGGGCGCTCGGGTGCCGGGTCCAGCAGCGCCGTGCGGAGCCCCCGCCCGGCGCACGCGGCGGCCAGCGCCCGACCAGCGGGCCCCCCACCGACGACCAGGACGTCGTCGGCGGACGGGTGCGGACGGTCATGAGCTCGCACAGGTCAGCCTTCGGTGCAGGACTGGTTCTGGATCATCTTGCAGATCTCACGCACGCTGTCGTAATCGGCGTCGTCGGCTGCCTGGTAGCCGTATGCGAACCCGTCGGCGATCGCGCATTCGCCCTCGCAGAAACCGTTCGCTCGTAGGTAGTCGGCGTTGGCTTTCTCCTGGAAAGCTGTGATCAACTGCTGGTGCAGCTCCGGATCTAGATTGTCGGTAATGACTATCGGTGGGCCAGGGATGGTTCCCGATCTCCACACTGTGGTGATCTGGTCCGGCTGGAGCCGGTCCTGCGCGATCAGATGCTGGTCGACCATCCTGTCGAGCGCGAAGCCGGCATCGCACTGCCCGTTGGCTACCGCAAGGATTACTGCGTCGTGACGACCGGCGAAGATCGGAATTGTGTCTTTCTCCGGTTCGATGCCCAGAGCGAGTAGACGGGCGCTGGGATACAGGTAACCGGAGGTGGAGTCGCGATCCACGAAACATACTTTCTTGCCGCGGAAATCCGCCAGATTTTTGATCGACGAGCCGGTCCGGGTGATGCCGTACGACTGGTAACCCGGGACCTTGCCCTTCGTGTCCACCCGGGCAGCTGCCACGGTGATCTGGGCGCCCTGCTGTCTGGCGAGTACGTAGGTGAACGGTCCGAGAGCCGCGATGTCGATTTTTTTGTCACGCAGTCCCTCGGTGATCGTCGCATAGTCGTCGCCGGACTCGAAGAGAACTTCCTTCCCGGTTTCCTCTTCGAGCATGTCGAGTATCGGTTGATGATACTGTTTCAGGTTAGTCGTCCGATCACTGGGAACTGAGGCGAAGACCAGTACCTGGCGATCATCACTTTCGTCGCCTGCTGTGCTGTCTACAGCACCCTGGCTGCATCCGGACGCAGTAAATATGGCAGTGACGAGCGCAGCGACGAGGTGATACGCGGAGCGCGTCATCCCCAACCATCCCCTCCGGCGGTCATGGGTTCGCATGGGTCAGCCTCCGGTGCAGGACTGGTTCTGGATCATCTTGCAGATCTCACGCACGCTGTCGTAATCGGCGTCGTCGGCTGCCTGGTAGCCGTACGCGAACCCGTCGGCGATCGCGCACTCGCCCTCGCGGAAACCGTTCGCTCGCAGGTAGTCGGCGTTGGCCTTGTTCTGTAGCGTCGTGGTCAGCAGCCGGTGCAGCTCCGGATCCAGATGGTCGGCAATGACTATCGGCGGGCTGGGGATGCGCTCCGACCTCCACACCGTGGTGATCTGGTCCGGTTGGAGCCGGCCCTGCTCGATCAGCTGCTGGTCGACCATCCTGTCGAGCGCGAAGCCGGCATCGCACTCACCGCTGGCCACTGTGAGGACCGCGGCGTCGTGGCGACCGGCTATGCGCGGTGTCGTGTCTTTTTCCGGGTCGATGCCCAGGGCGAGTAGACCGGCGCTAGGGTACAGGTAACCGGAGGCGGAGTCGCGGTCCACGAAACACACCGTCTTGCCGCGGAAGTCCGCCAGACTCGTGATCGATGAGCCGGTTTGAGTGATGCCGAACGACTGGTAACCTAGGGCTTTGCCCTTCTCCTGCACCCGAGCAACGGCCACGGTGATCTGGGCGCCCCGCTCCTTTGCGAGCACGTAGGAGAACGGCCCGAGCTCAGCGATGTCGATCTTTCCGGCGAGCAGCCCTTCGATGATCGCCGCATAGTCGGTCCCGGTCTGGAAGCGGATCTCCTTCCCAGTCTCCATCGCGAGCATGTCGAGGATCGGTTGATGAGACTGCTGTTGGGTGGCCGGCCGGTAACTGGGGGCTGCGGCGAAGACCAGCACCTGTGGATCGTCGCTGTGACCGCTGGCCGCGTCGGCTACGGTGCCTTGGCTGCATCCGGACGTGACTACCAGGGTGACTGCGGCCAAGAGCGCGGCGATGGCGTGCTGCACGGGGCACGTCATCGTGAACCATCTTCGCCTGCGGCTATCAGAGCGCAGGTGTCCCGGTAGGGCAACCCCGAGACGTGACGATCCCACTCGAGAGGATCGAGACCGCGCCCGGTGGCAGCGCATGCGCGCTCCGTCGCATGGTCTCGGAGCCGGTCAAGATCCGTGAGATCCCACAGGATGACGGTGGCGTCGGAGCCGCCCGTGGCCAGGAGGTCCCTGCCGGGAGCGAACGCCACGGAGGTCACCGAACCTGTGTGGCCGGTCAGCGGCTTCCCGAGCGGCCGGGGTTGGGTCCGGTCGGTGAGGTCCCACAGGATCACGGTGCCGTCGTCGCTGGCGGTGGCCAGGGTGTTCCCGTCGGTGGAGAACGCTGCTGCGGTCACAAGCTTGCGGTGACCGGTCAGTGGTTGTCCCAGGCGCCGAGGTTCGCTGCGATCTGTGACGTTCCACAGGATCGTGTCGCCGTCGCCGCTGGCCGTGGCCAGGGTGTTCCCGTCGGTGGAGAACGCTGCTGCGCTCACGAGCTTGCGGTGGCCGGTCAGTTGTTGTTCCAGGCGCCGGGGTTGGGTTCGGTCGGTGATATCCCAGAGGATCGCGGTGCCTTCGCCGCCGGCCGTGACCATGATGTTCCCGTCCGGAGCCGACGCCAGGGAGTCCAGCAGGCTGCCGGAGCGGGTCCGGGATGGTCCGACGGTGGGTCGTTCCGGGTCTGTGACGTCTCGCCGGGTCACGGTGCCGTCGGAGCTGGTGATGTCCAGGGCATGCCCGTCGGAGGTGAACATCACGGAGTCCACGGGGCTGGGCTGTCGGGTCAGCGGTTGTCCCAGGCGCCGGGGTGCGGCTCGTTCGGTGAGGTCCCACAGGATCACGGTGCCGTCGGAGCCGGCGGTGGCCAGGATGCTGGGCCCGCCGGAAGCGAACGTCGCGGCGGTCACCCTGCCGGTGTGGCTGGTCAGCACCAGCCCGAGCGGCTCTGGTGGGGCCCGTTCGGTGAGGTCCCACAGGATCACGGTGCTGTCGTCACTGGCGGTGGCCAGCGTGCGCCCGTCGGAAGCGAATGTCGCGGCGGTCACTCTGTCGGTGTGGCTGGTCAGCGCTGGCCTGAACGGCTGAGGCTTGGGCATGGCGGTGAGGTCCCACACGATGGCGGTGTTGTCGTCGCCAGCGGTGGCCAGCATGCGTCCATCAGGGGAGAACGCTACCGAGTTCACCGCGCTGGTATGGCCGGGCAGGGGTCGCGGGGGCCGTTCCGGGTCGGTGAGATCCCATAGGACGGCGAGGCCATCGGAGTCCCCGGTGGCCAGTGTGCCTCCGTCGGGAGAGAAAGCCACCGAGAACACCGTGTCGGCAGAGACGGTGATGGGTGGTTCGCGCGGCGCGGGTCCGTCCGGGTCGGCGAGATCCCACAAGGTCACGCTGCCACTGTCGAAACTGCTGGCGGCCAGCGTGCTCCCGTCGGGGGAGAACGCCACCGAGGACACCGCACTCGTATGGGGCACCCGAGACTGCCTGGTTCGCGTCGGGTCGGTGAGATCCCAGAGGATCACGGCCCTGTCGCCGCTGGCGGTGGCCAGGGTGCGCCCGTCGGGGGAGAACGCCACCGAGTTCACCGCGCTGGTATGGCCCTTCAGGGGTGGTCCGGTCCGGTCCGGGTCGGTGAGATCCCGCAGGATCACGGTGCCTGTGGAGTCACCGGTGGCCAGGGTGCGTCCGTCGGGAGCGAACGCCACCGCGGTCACCGAGCTGGCGTGGTCAGCGAGCGTCCCGGCGTAGCGGGTGGTGGTGAGCGTGTTGACCAGGCTTGCCCGGGTCTCACCGCCGGGGCGGACGCTCTCCGCTGCGAGCCCGAGCAGTAGTGCGGTCCGTGGGTCGGTCTCCCGGATGGCGTCGGCCCGAGTGATCAACTGACGGGCGGTGGCGATCCGTTGCTGTTCTTGCGCGCCGCCCGCGGCGACCAGCGCGAGGATGAGCAGCACCGACAGGACACCGATAATGCTTCTGCGCCGGAACCGGTCGTGGCGGATGCTGGTGTGCAGGAAGTCGCGGGCGGTCGGGCTGAGGTCGACCTTGCCCGCGCTGATCGGGGCGCCGATGTCGGCGACGGCGCCAGCGAGTTGGCCACCACCCCACAACCGCTCGCGTGGACGCGCGTTGTCGTCCCAGTCGACGGCAGCCTGCTCGACTGCACGTCGAGCGCGCAGGGCGGACTCGTTCTCGGTGATCGCGTCGGCCAGCGGGGGCCAAGCGGAGAGGAACGCCTCGTGGGCGACGCCGACCACGGTGTTGCCGTTGCCGTTGCCGTTATCGGTGTCGGTGGTCAGCAGTCGCCGCGCGACGAAGGCGTCCAGCTCGGTGACCACCACATCGGGCAGCTCGGCGCGGTTGATCCGCCAGCGGGTGGGACGGCCTTCCTCGTCGACGGTGACCAGCCGCAACAGCCCGGCGATCACCTGTTCGCGGTTGCGGCCGCCCGCAGTGATCGCGTCGGCTAAGGCCGTGTCCGCTTGGTGGGTCAGGGCGCCCTGCACCCCGCCGAGCTGGTCGTAGCGTGTGCTCGACAGCCGTCCGCCGCGGCGGACGCCGTCGGTGAGCTGGGCCAGGGTGAACGCCAGCAGCGGCAGGGCCTCCCCGCTGTCGGTGTCATCGACCAGCCGGTCCACCAGGTGCTCGTCCACATCGATCCCGGCCAGCTTGGCTGGCCTCTTGATCACGGTGTGGAGGGCGTCGCGGCGCAGTGGACGCAGGGTGTAGGTCCGGGTCGGCAGGGTGGCCATGTCGGGGTCGACCAGCAGGTGGTCGAGGAACTCCGGACGCAGGGTGGCCACCACGCGCACCGGACCGGTCAACGCCGGGCGCAGCAGCCCGGCGAACCGGGTTCGCTCGGTGGGGGTGGTCTGGGTGAGCAGCTCCTCGAACTGGTCCACTGTGATCAGCAGGCGCCGGTGTGGGCCGTCGGGGTCGGCCAGCAGCAGCTCGTCGGCCAGCGCGGTGAGCCCGCGCTGGTTGAGCCGGCGATGGACGTGGTCGAGGGTCCAACCGAGCGTGCTGCGCTGTGCCATGGTGGTTAGCTCCCGGGCCAGTGCAGCCACCGGGTCGCTACCCGGCAGGATCGGCGGCAGGGTTCGCCAGCCCGGCTCGTCGGCCATGGCCGGCAGCAGTCCGGCGCGGACCAGCGAGGACTTGCCACACCCCGACGGGCCCACCACCAGCAACGCCGCACCCTCGGCGCGTTCGGCGGGGGATCGCAGCAGCTTGGTGAGGTTTTCCACCTCGACGGTGCGGCCGAAGAACACCTGATGCCGATCGATGTCGAACCAGTGCAGTCCCGGGACCGGGGAACGATCGTCCGGCCACGTGGCGTCGACCTGGTGCAGCGCCTTGATTACAGCAGTGCGGGCCGTGGGCGGGTCTGCTGTGTAGTCGACGTGGTGAACCGACGTCAGCAGGGGATGGACCGCGCCCGGCTCCGCACACAGCGGCAGCAACTGGCTTCCCTGCGACCGGGCGATGCCGATCTCGATGGCGCACCACGTCGAGTCCAGGAAGGCTGAGGTGACCACGCAGATCACCGCGTTTGCCCAACGCAGCCGCTCATGCAGCCGCTGCTCCCACTCCTCGCCGAGAGTGATGCCATCGCGCATGTCCTGGTCCAGGAACACCTCGTGGCCGGCGTCGATCAGCCACTGGTGCACCTCGCCGGCCAGCGGACGGTCCTTGCTGGCATGGCTGACGAACACCCTGGCCACGGCACCTCCCCGTCAGCCGCCACGGTCGGGTGAACCATCGCCACCCGTTGGATCGTAACTCTGCGGTGGTGACCGGCACCCCGATACGGCCAGCAAAACTATAGTGAGAGATCTTGTAACGAAGATCGTCGTGGTGCGATGGTCATGTCGTGGACTACGACGTCTCCTCCGATCAGATCGTGGACTGGGATCAGGACCTGCGTGCGGTGACCGAGCGGATCGCCGGCCCGTTGTTCACCCGCCCCGAGCCGCGGGCCACGTTCGGTGACCTGGTGCGGGGGTTGCTGGGGGACGTGTCGCGGAAGAACTCCTGGCAGGTGGCCGATCATGTCGGGCACCGGTCGGCGCACCGGCTGGAGTGGTTGCTCAACGGCGCGAGCTGGGACGCCGACGCGTTGCGTGACGAGGTCCGGGACTACGTGGTGGCCGGTCTGGGCTGCGAGGACGGGGTGTTGATCGCCGACGACACCCAGGTCATCAAGAAGGGGAACAAGTCCGTCGGGGTCGCCCCACAGCACTGCGGCGCAACCAACCACATGGAGAACTGCCAGGTCGTATCCATGTTGACGTACGCGTCTGAGCGAGGACGCGCGTTTATCGACCGGGCGTTGTACCTGCCTCGGTGTTGGATCGACGACCCGGCGCGCTGTGCCGAGGCGGGCGTACCCGCCGACCGTGGCTTCGCCACGACACCCCAGCTGGTCATCGACATGCTCGAGCGCGCGATCGCGGCGGAGGTGCCGTTCCGGTACTTCGCCGCCGCCGCCGGTTACGGCCGTGATCCCGGGTTGCGGGACTGGTGTCACCACCACGATGTGGCCTATGTGATGGCCGTGCCCCTCGATCTGCCCCTGCTCGACGCGCATGGGCGGCCGACCCGTCCCGACCAGTTGCTCGCCACCGTGAGTCGGACGGTGTGGGAACGCCGCTCGTACGACGACGACACGAAGGGGACGCGCTGCTATGACTGGACAACGGCCGCGGTCCGGGTCACCAAGCAGCGGCCCAGCGACGGGTTCACCCATACGCTGCTGATCCGTCGCTCGGTCAGCACGCTCACGGAGGTCGAGTTCTTCCTGACCCACACCCCCGAGTCGCCCCCGCTCTCTGAGGTGATCGCGGTGGCCGAGATGCGCTGGACGATCGAGGGGAACAACGAGCAGGGCAAGGACCTGCTCGGCTTGGACGAGTACCAGGTCCGGAAGTGGACCCCCTGGCACCGCCACGTGACCTGCTGCATGCTCGCCCACGCCTTCCTCGCCGTCACCCACGCTCACCTGGGGAAAGACCACCTGCCCCGGTAATACTGGGCCCGGGCCAGTCCGCACCACTTCAGGACGTCGATCTCGGCCAGGTCTGGAGGCACCAGGGTCGTCGTGAGCAGCAGCTCGGTGATCGCGGCGAGGTCCTTGGCTGCCTGACCCCAGGACAGCGGCTGGGCGTGCGCGTCGTAGCTCAGGTAGCGGCGGCTCAGCACGATGAGGGCGAGACGCTCGTTCTCGCTGAAAACCCAGAGCCTGGGGTTGCTGGTGGGGCCGCTGTCGTCCGCGGTCTCGGGTGGTGGTTGCGCCAGCGGAGGTAGATCGTCCCCGGGGCGCGGCCGCAACACCGGCGGCCAGGTTGGCCCCGGTCGGGCTCAGCAGCCGGACCCCCGACCCACGTTCGATCGATCCTCGTCTCATCCGCCTCTCCCGGTTCGTGCACAGACATCGAGGGTTATTCAGCCGTATGTATAGAAGTGCAAAGCGACGACAGTAGAAATGGTCTCCTGGAATGTAGTAATCGGGCGACGGTAGTCGGTGTGCAGGATTCGCCAGGTCTTGAAGTTGGTGATCGTCCGTTCGATGACGTAGCGGATCTTGTTGACTCGGGTGTTGTACTTCTTCTCCCAGTCCAGCAGGTTGCGGTGCTTGGGCTTCTTGATGGGTGTGATCATGTCGTTTCCTGCGTATCC
>JBBSQN010000150.1:0-14343 GCA_038257875.1 Mycobacteriales bacterium | reverse complement strand
CTCCGCAACACCGTCATCAGCCTGCTCCGACTCGCCGGTTGGACCAACATCGCCCACGCATTGCGACATCACGCCGCAGACCCACAACGTCCCATCGCCCTGCTGACCTCATGAAGCACGACTTTGCCGGGGCCCTGGGTCCTCTGCCGGGCCAATCGCGTGCCCTGCTGCGCGCACTGCCGCCCGATGGTCCAGGTCTCGACCTCGGCGAGGAACTCCGACCCGGCCTTGAGCAGCGGGCCGATCGTCTGGTAGTTCTTGGGGTTCACGTCCCCCTCGCCGCAGGAGCCGAGCGCGGGTGGGCGCTCACCGAGGATCGCGGAAGCGGTGGCATACATCATCGTGGCCTCGTTCACCGACTCCATCGTGAACTCGGTGAACAGGCTGTCGCCCCAGTCGAGCAGGTTGTCGACGTACTTCATCACGATGGTCTTCTGGAACGCGCTGATGCGCAGCCGCGCAATCGCATACGGATTGAACGGGTCGTTGCGGTAGGCCTCGATAGCACTCTCGTCGGTGAGCACTTTCCGCATCGTCGGCACGTCGAGGTTGCGGAATTCCAGATAGCGCCAGACCCGGTCAAGCTGCAATTTCGTCCGGACTGCGGGCGGGCACGACTGCGAGATGTGCTCGTCGGCCGTCGGATCGAAGATGTACTTGTACCACCGCTGCGCCAGGTGGAAGCGCTGGTTGGAGTTGAGATGGTTGGCGATCAGGAACGGTACGTGGAAGAAGATTTCGCGGAAGTAGTTGCCGTACGCGCCGTCGAAGTCGACACCAGTGGTCGCCACCGCGTCTTCGACGTTGTTGTAGCCAGTCAGGCGGGGTTGTGCTTCGACTGAGCGTTGTGTCGACAGGTCCAGCAGCCCGTCGACCCCCTCGGTGAACAGCAGCCGGGACATCTTGGGCGCCAGAGTGGTACCGATCCGGCGCAGCAGGTATGTCGGTGTTTCGCGTACCGAGCCCTGCAACAGGAACTGATCGCCTCTGTCGTCGATCAAGATGTCTGACACAGACCCGTTGATGACCGCGAGGGTGGCCTCTTTCGTCAGCTTCAGTGTCGAGGTTGTCGACAGCCGGTTTTGCAGCCAGTCCCAGACCGGCTGATCCGCGGTCGTGAAGGACTCCATGACGCGGGGCCGGTCGAGCCATTGGCTGGCCAGGTCGTAGTCCGCGCTGTAGGACGCCGCGAACTCGTAGAGGTATCGCGGCGTGCTGGCCGGGCTGTGCAGCAACCGGGTGCCACTTCGATAGGCACGGCTCCAGTTGGCGAGGTAGATCCGCCGGTCGAAGAGATCAACGTTGTACGCCCGATCGATGCCGAGCGTCGTGACGAACTGCTGCTCGGAGTCGAACCACGGATAGGTGCGCTCCCAGCGCAACCCCCGCAGGGTGTAGCTCTCCTGCGCCTCATTGTGGGAGCCATTGTCGTAGCGGATCTTGTTTGTCGTGAAGTTGTCGCCCATGACGCGCGGGTCGTCGATGATGGCGTCGCCGCGAACGTAGGGCAACAGGTTCCAGGCGCTTAGCCGCTGCGGAGCCGTCCACTTCCCGTCCAGGCGCAGCATCGTGTACCTCACCGACGCCGTGTGCGTGTAGCCGGTGAAAAGTGATTTGCCGTCGTTCACGGAGCTGGTCGACTTGGTGATGTATTCGACCCAGAAAACGTACAGCCGAGAGTCGATGACGACCGGCGACACCTTGCGTACGGGAATCTGCACGTCGAGCTTGCGCCACGGTGTCCACCGGGTGCCGCGCCCGGCATCCGTCACTCCGTAGTGGGCGTTGATGGCGGTCCGGTAGTAGTAGACGCCGGGATCGGAGTGGGTCACGCCGAACAGGTGCAGCGTGTCGGTCTTGGTCGCCGGGTCCTTCTCGTGGAACGACCCGGCGATCTGCATCTGGGCCAGATCCTCGAATCCGGACAAGTACGTCGCATAGGCGTCGAGCACGTTCTGCTCGGTGATCGGCTGCTGCAGGAGCGTGGCCTCTAGCTCGGCGAATAGCGGGGACTTGTCGTCGCGTAGCTCCGGCTCGATGTAGTTCTCCGGCCAGAGGAAGACCTTGCGGTTCGCTTCCCAGACCCGGTGGTTCTTGCGCCAATCCCACTCGTCAGCTGGCACGTCGCCGGGCGGGACATGTACCCGGTCGATGTCGAGTGGGTCGCGTCGGTCTTGCTCCTGGTCCATAAGTACGCGGTTGACGTACAGCTGCACGCTGCCGGTAGCTGCGACAACGCGAGAGGTACGAACGCAGCCTTCGGCCTCGACGTCGACAAGAAAGTAGTCGTACAGGTCGCGAGGCCGGATGAACTGCGGGAACGCCGACGTGAGCAGGTGATCGACCAGCGCATCGCGTTTGGCCGAGCGCACCCTGTCCTCCAACGGCTCGATCTGAGTTGCCCACTGGTCTGACGCGAACTGCGCGCGCAGGCCGGCCAGGATGGCGTCGGCTGCGCTGTTGAGGTCGCCGTAGTCGTCGGAGCTGATACGCGCGAGAGCGTCGCCGCCGACGCTGAGCAGCCGAGCCATCTCGACACAGCCGCGCAGCCGCTCTAGCGCCGCAAGACCGTTGTCCGGCAACGAAACCGCAGATTGCAAGGGGCTGACCAGCCCTGCCTCAGTACGCAAGACCTTGGCCAGCTCTGCCGGGTCGGCCGTGTCGAACTTCGAGGTGGGCGAGAACGCTTCGAGGACGTGTTGCAGCTCCAGCGAGTGGTCTTCCGGGTCGACGCCCGGATCGCCGCTGCGGCTGAAGGATGTGTACGCCCACGCCGCGCGGGCTGCGTCGATGCTGAGGTCTCGCGCGTCGTTGATCTCGAAACCTGAGGTGTTGGTGGCCACCCAGTCGAGCGTCGGGCCGTCGAACACCGGCGACCGGAAGAGCACGCGCAGTGGCAGCAGATCGCTGATGACGACGACCAGCTCGGTTGGCTGCTTGGTGCCGGCGACCATCTTGTGCAGTTCGAGGGTCGAGAGGTCGACGGCCAGGAGCTTGAGCAACCCGCGGACGGTGTCTGCGGTGGTTCCGAGTGCGGCGGCCAGTCGCCGCAGGACCGCCTCGCGCACGTCGTGGTCGGCCAGTACCGCTCGGGCCTTCGGCTCGTTGACCTTGACGCCGGCCGGGATCGTCAACGGGGTGGTGAGGTTCGCGTTGTCCGGGACCTGGAACCGGGTGGCGTCGGCGGTCGGCATGATCCGGTTGGTGTTGGCGGCGACGAACTTGCGCGAGGACTCCTCGGTCATCTCCTCGAGGAAGGCGAAGACTGTGTCGGCAAAGACTGTGGAGCCAGCCGCGGCGACCTCGGTGAGCACCTGCCGGGCGAGCCCGGTCGGCACCGGATACGGCTTGGGATCCACCGGCGACATGCGACCGATGACTGCGAGGTCGTCGAGGGTCCAGCCGCTGCCGGTCCACCAGCTGTGCAGGTCAAGTAGGGCCTGAACGTCGCATATCTCGTCGACCCAGCCGCCGATGACACCAGGCGCCAGCTCGAGCAGCCGGAACAGGTCGGCGACGCTGCTGGCGAGCAGGTTGGCCAGCCGCGCGTGCCGGTACAGGGTCGACAGGTTCTCTGCACTGACGACAAATCCGCGGTCAGCTTCGACAGCGGCGTCGGGGTCGGCGCCGAGCCGCACGGCGAGCGCGCGCAGGAGTTGCAAGAGCGTCGTATCGCTGACGCCGAGCGCTGCTTGCAACCGCTGCTGCGTGACGTCACCGGTGCTCGGAGCGTCGCGGAAAGCCGGGTGCACGAAGGTGTCACCGGATGGCAGTGCGCCCCCCTGGATGACGAACGGGCGAGCGTTGAACAGCCGGTCGAACATCGGTGGCCGATCGTCGGTGACGCGCGTCGGGATGCTGCCGACCAGCGCGCAGGTCTCGTCCAGGGGCGTGCCCAGCCGGCGCTGCAACGCGCGGACCTCGGCTACCTTGGCGAGCTCGGTATCCAGCAGGACCGTCGTTCCGACCTGACTGAGAGCCAGATCGAGTTCAGGCAGCGTCCAGGGCACGTGTCGCCACAGCCGCAGCATCCGGTACGCCCGGTCAAGTGCGGCCGGTGTGAGGTCGCGTACCCGTTCGATGTCGTTCTGCACGCTGTCGGTATCGGTCTTTTCGGGGACGATTCGAGGAGCCGTGCCGGACGCGGCCACGAACCGGCTCGCCAGCAGGTCGCCGACCTCGGCCCTGGACTGGTTGATAGCGGTCAGTAGGTCCTGCACATCGAACGGCGTGAAGCTCGCAGATCCCGCCGGCTGCTCCAGTGGGAGGTCGAACACGCGACGAAGCACTGTCAGCGAGGTGTCGGGCGTCGTGACCAGCTGCCAGTCCCACAGCGACAGCGTCAGGACGGCCTCGGTACGGATATAGCCGGTCGCCCCCAGCCGCTCGACCAGATCGCCGCGGCTGAGCTGGTAATGATCCAGGTACGCCTCAAGTCGTACGAGCGGAAGCGTGAATGGTTGCCGCGACGAGAAGATGCGCGAGCTGAGGATGGTCTCGTAGACCTCCTTGGTCACCGCGTTCCGATCGGTGATCGAGCCGGTGAAGCCGTCGGCTCGTGCTATGTAGTTCTCGAGTACTTCGTTGATCACGTCGAGCATCGGCAGTGTGGTGTTGGTCGCCTCGCACGTCAGCGGCGTCTTCCACAGATCCTCGCGCCTCGTTCGCAGGTGCAGCGGATGGTCCGCTCGCTGGGCGAAGTTCGGATTCGAGACGTTCTCCTCGACGAACATCATGAGATCGCAGAAGTACGCGGCCGGGCTCATGATCGACTGACAATGACTGCACGAGCAGTACGCCTGGCTGCCGAACAGTTCGCTGTAGCCGGTGAGCCGGCGCAGGTAGTCGTCGATCTCGGGGCTCAGGTTGGCGTAGCTGAGGTAGCCGAAGCCACCGCTGATCAGGTCCATGACGCCGCCGAAGGTGCCCGTGACACCTGCGGCAGTCAGGTACGACTCTTCGAAGATCCCCTGTGCGACGTCTGTCGCGAGGCCGGTGCGGGACTGGAAGGCCTGGAATCGCTCTCGGACGACGTCAACTCCGGAGTGGAAGCCAGCCTCCAGCAGCGCCCGCGACGCGGTCGCCTCACCAGTGATCGTGTGCACCCGCTGGTGCGCCTTGAGCGTTCTCGTGACCGCGAGCTGGTCCTCAGCGGTGATCCCGTCAAGCTTGAGCCCCGCCGCGGCCAGGTCGGGCGCGGTGTAGTCGATCGAGAGCAGCTCGACTTCGGGATTGAGCTCGCGAACACGGTCGATCAAGCCGATGCGATCGCTGATTCGCCGGGCCTTCTCGTCGACGGAAGTGCCGTCGTCGCCGGGGATGTCGGCCAGTCCGAGGCCCGGAAAGCGCCCGTTCAGTTTCGCCACGGCGTCGCCGTCGATGCGCAGCATGCTGGCTATGTCATCGACGCTGTTGGGGATGAGCCGGGACGCCAGCGCGTCACCTGGAAAGAGCACTTCCAACTGACGGGCAATGGCCGCGCCCCGGTCCTGCAGAGTCGCGCCCGCAACAGGCTCGACGCCGACTTCTTGCAGCACGGTCGCCCAGTCGAGCGGCTCCAGTTTCAGCAACTCGCTGATCCCGCTGGAGTCGCCGATGCGTGGCTCGAGGCGCTCGCGGACGCGCGCGGCCAGCTCGATGTCGCCGCCGAGCAACCCGCTCAGCGTGCTGATCAGGCCGATCGCCCGTGCTTGTTGTGGTTCGATCTCACCGTCCGACACCAGCTTCGTAAGCCGTTCGTCGCTGATCAGCGCGGGCGCCGGCACCGCCTCAACCAGCCGGTCGGCGTGCGAGTCTTCCAGCCCCGCCGCCGTAGCGACGAGCAGCACGCGGCCGCGATCGAGCTCCTCTAGTACCAGCAGTTGTTCGTCGATGGGTCGGTCCAGATCCAGCGATGTCGTGACCGGCGCCGGGCTGACCCGCGCCTCCCGTAGCTGGTCCGCGACCCGCTTGACCTCCAGCGCCGACACCCCCTCCCGGCTCAGCGCGGCAACCAGTAAGCCGGTGAGATCGGGCTCGCCGAGGTCGATCTCGGCCGTTCGGATGGCCTCGACAAGCTCGGGGCTCGTGTCGCCGAGGCGGTTCAGCACGTCTTCCTTGACCTTGGCCGCCGCCTTCTCGGCGACGACAGCGAACGCCTCTGGGTGCTCTTCCCTCAGCTGGCTCGGTGGCTTGGACCCGGCCCGAGCGAGTTCGAGGAGCTGTTCTCTGTTCAACTCGACCTCCATGGGACTGGGTCACTTCTTTGGGCTCAATGAGTCTTCTGACCCACCGGTTGCGGGCTCAGGAACGGCGTCGAATAGCCCAGCGAATACGAGAACGGCGACGCCGGTGCGTAGGTGTACGCGTAGTTGTGCGCGCCAGGTAGCGGTGCGAGCCCGCCGGGCTGGGTGAACTCCAACGGCCGCAGGTTGTACGGCAGCCCGCCGGCTGCGCCAGCCCCTTGGGCCCATCCCGGGAACCTCGACCACTGCGTGGCGTGCCATCCCTCGTGGACCGGTGTCGTCATGGTGCTCCGGCCGCGCAGCAGCCGCGACCAGCCGAGGCCGTGGCGCAAGGAGTAGGGGTTGTCCGCGGAGAACAACGCGCGCACCGAGCTGGGGAAGCGGTCGAGGAAGGACGGGATGAACGACTTCTCCATGATCGTGATCCGGTTCAAGGCCGACGAGTAGCTGCCGAACAGACCAGGCTTTGCGGGATTTATGCCGCCGTACCTCCAGGCCACCCCTTGCGGGAAGTTGCCGCCCGCCGCCATGCGCGCCACCTGCCCGTTGCGAATGCTGGCGCGCCAGGCCTCGCCCGTCGCCCCGCCGAAGCGGCCCATCAGGTTGACCGCACGGTTGAACGCCACCGACCCGACGCCCTTGGCCAGCGAGCCGCCGGCGCGGCCGAGCGAGTAGACGTTCAGGCTCTCCGCGCCGAACGCCGCATAGTCCTCTCGTTCGATGGCGTCCAGCCACCGCCCCGGCGTACCCGTGATTCCCTTGCCGATCGTTGAGAACACGTGGCCGACTGTGGGCTTCTCTTGGGCGATGTGCCCGATGCCACTCGCGAACTTGTGCTCGTAGTCGCCGCTGCCGAACTCCTTGGAGATCAGCTCGGCGGCCATCCCGCCGAAGTCGTACAGCTGCTTGCCGGCCTCGGTGAAGATATTGATGAACGACCACACCGCACCGCCCATGGCCATCAGCGCGCGCTCGTACCACTTGGGGTCCTTGGAGATGTGCATCTCATCGGCCATCCCGAACGACGCGCCCTTTGGGTCGCCGGATGGCCCGTCGCCCTGGGTCGCTCCGCCGCCGGATCCGTCGCCCGCCCCCGAGCCCGGCCGTTGTCCCCCACTGCCCGTGCCGAGGCGGTTGCCTTGCTGTGCCTTGTCGTCGCCCGTGGTGGGACCGGGCAGCCGCTCGGTCGGCTTCGGCGATGTGGTTGTCTCGGTCTGCCCTGGCGGGGTGACCGGGTCCTTGCTCTCGGTGGCACCCGGATCGTTGGACTTGTCGGTGCCCTTGCGATCGGCCGTGCCGTACTGCGCGTTCGGGTCCGGCTTCTCCTTATCCTCTGTCTTGGGCGGATCCTTCTTGGGGTCGACCTTTTCGGGCGGGTTTTCCGGAGGTGGGATGAGAGCGTCGAGCAGCGGGCGGAGCTGCATGAACTTCTCGGCGGCCGTCTTCTCGTCGGGCCAGCGTTGCAGCGCATCCTCCCAGCGCGGGTCGTACGCCCCGATGAAGCGGCCCTCCTTGGCCTTGACGAATGCCTCCAGCTCCTTTTGGTTGGAGAACTCTCGGAACGACTGGTCGTTGCTGGCCGGTCCTTTTTCGAACACCACGAAGTACGGCCACGAGCGTGCGGCTGCCTCCTGCTTGGCCTCCGGGACTTGGGACAGGGTGATGAAGCGCCACGGCACGCCTTGCCCGGGCAGCTTTGTCTCCAGGCCGTCCGGGTCGCGCAGCGTCACCGGGTTGTCCACGCAGTACGCGTAAAGGTTCGACGAGTCCGCCGGGCCAGCGGGATCCGGACTCATCCATCGCCCGATCCAGGGCGCGTAGTAGCGATATCCGAAGTAAGACAACCCGGTAGCCGCGTCGCGCTCTTTGCCGGCGTAGCGATAGTCGCGGGCCTCCACCTCACGGTCGCGATCGCCGGCCAGGAACGCCGTTCCGCCGTACGGGAAATACTGCTCGTACGCGATGACGTCGCCGGCGCCGTCCAACTCAAGAACGGACGACCCGACGTGGTCTGCCAGCGGGTAATGAGCGCGGCGATCGGACAGCGCGGGGCGCTCGCGGTCGAGAGTGTCGACGGTCCAGCGGTGCAGCAGCGCGACCCGGCCCTCACCGTCGTCGACGTGTGAGGTGACACGCCGCAGCAGCAGTTGACCGGCCCGGGTCACCCGCTTGATCTCACACCCGTCGAGATACACCTTGTCGGTGACCTCGACCTCGCCGTTGACCAGCCGCGTCGAGGCCGTGCGGGTCCGCAGGCCGTCGGCGTCGTAGCCGAACTCCATCGCGTCGTCGGGATCGCCGGCGGCGGAGCGGTCGATCACGACGGCCCGCCGAAGCAGGCTGCGCTCGTCCCAGTCGATCGCCCTAAGGTGCGCGAGCGAGGTGATGCAGCCGGCCGCGTTGAACCTGTTCTGCGGCGACGAGACCGTAGCGCCCGACGGGTCGAGCAGTGGCAGGGCGCGGTTCGAGGTCGGCGACACCCACAGGTCGGTGGTCCAGGACCGGGTCGCGCCGGCATGCCTCACTTGCGTCATGTTGTCGGCGAGGTCGTAGCTGTAGGTCTGGGTGTAGCGCTCCACGGCCTGCCCGTTGGCCAGCGTCAGGTGACGGGTCCCCTTGAACCCGCCTTGCGCTTCGAGGTTCGGGCGATAGTCGTGTTCGAGCAGCGCCTGGTGCACCCGGCCAGTCGCCGACGTCAGCCGGTACGCCGCGTCGTAGGTGAAGTCGGCATGCGTCGAGGCGGTGGCCCCGACCAGCAATGCGGTAGGGGCGGCGGGCTGCTGGGCCTCGTCGACCATCCGGGTGACGTTGCCGACCGGGTCGTACGTATAGCGCAGGTCCATCAGGGTCGTTGCTGCCGCGGCGCCGGCGGCCGGGCGAGTAGCGGTGTGTCGAGTCGTCCGCCCGGTGTCGGTGTCATAGCTGCGCTCGATAGCCACCCCGTTGCCCAGCAGGTAGCGAGTGCGCCGATTCTGTTCATCTACCTCGACGCCGCTCAGCACGACCTGGACCGAACCCGTATCAGTCCAGATCACTCGCTGGCTGGCGGTGGCTCCGGCCATCAGGTGCACGGTCTCGCGGACGGTGTCGTCGGGCAGCACCCTTGTCACGACGCGGCCCAGTGCGTCGTACGCGGTCTCGCTGCGGTACGCCGGCAACTCCAGCGCTACCGCCGTGGGTGTCGCCCAGTCGGGTGTGGCTCCCGCCTCGGTGCACAGCTTGCGTTCGACGGCGAGCGCCTGCCCGTAGGGGTCGTACTGCACGATGGTGAGCTCGCCGGAACTGTCGCGCACGCCGACCACCCGGCCAAGTGCGTTGCGGGCCTTCGCGTCGGGCTCGCCGGGCTGGTCGCCGTAGCGCAGCTGTTCGGCGAGGCGCGGGGTGGTGCCGGCGCCGGCGCGAGTCGCGGTCACGGTGAGCGGCCGGTCGAGCAGGTCGAACGTGCGGACCGTGTGGTCGTTGTCGGCGATCCACTCGTGGGCGGGCCGGTTCGCCGCATCCGGAAGTAGGAGTCGCTGCCCGGCGTCGGCCGTTGCCTCCATGACGATGCGCGCCTGGAGATCGCGGCCGTGCTGGAGCGCCGTGATGCCGCGTCCGTCGATCACCCGGAGTGGATTGCCGGTCGGGTCCAGCGTGGTCGTGACAATGCGGTCGCCGGTGCCGGTCGGGTCGACGCGGCGTATCTCACGGCCGAGCGGGTCGAGGTCGATCAGTGCCGGAGTGCCGGCGTGGGCCAGCGCGCCGGTGAGCGCGAGTTTCTCTGGATCGGTGTTCGGCAGCGGCTCGCGGGTGGCGCGGTAGAGCGAGGTGCCCACAGTGTCGTTGGCGTCGGAGCGGGTGAGTCGCCACGGTTCGAATGCCGCCAGAGTGTAGGTGCCGTTGGGCTCGTCCTGCCGAGTCGGGCGACCGACCGCGTCGTGGGTGAGCACCGTCTCGGCGAGCACATCGGTCACCTCGGCCGGCGCTTCGTAGCGGGTCACGCTGCTGAAGAACGGCGCATAGGTGCGGTGCACCCGGCGACGACCGTCCAGCACGACTGGCCCCGCTACGAGCCAGCGCGGCTCCGCCGGCGAAGTGACGGGGCGTCCGGCCGCGTTGACGACGATCGGGCCGTCAGTCCCGCGCTGCAGCGCCGGGCCGGGCTCGACGAGCAGCCGTTCCTGCACCGGCTCGCCGCCGCCATCGAGGTAGGTGATGGCGACGCTGGTGCGGGGCGGCGCGGGGTCGTGCGCGAATCGCTGCCGGGTCAGGGTGACGACGGTTGGCGGCGAGCCGGCCGGCGGGTTGTGGTCGTAGGCAATCACTCGGGCGGCCGATTGCAGGAACCGCTGTGGATCGGCGAGCAGCGCCTGGGGGCTGAAGTCGGGCTGGATCGTGTAGCTGGCGAGCGGCCCGTTGCCGTACGGCCGGTCCGCTCCGCTGGTTGCCCGAACCGTGCCGTACGACGTGCTGACAACGGGCACGCCCAGGGCGTCGTAGATAGCCTCGTGCACCGCGCCGTTCGCATCGACCACCTGCCACGGCTCGAGCAGTCGGTAGTCGATCCTGGCCGTCGTCTCATTGCCGGCGGCGCCTTGGACGCTGACCAGAACCAGCTGGTAGGGGTCGTAGCCGTACGACGTGATCGCGCCGTCCCAGCGCTCAGCGCGCTTCAGCGATCTGAACTCGCTGCGTGCTCCATAGAAGTGCGTGGGCCCGTCCTGCCACCACAGGTCGTCGGCCTTGCGGTAGCCGAGTGTTCGGAGCAGCGCGTCGTCGATGCGGGTGCCGAAGCGCTGCTGGATCTGGTTGGTGCCGAAGCAGGCGCTCTCGGTGTGGTGCGCGAGTCCCTCGCGGCCGAACGCGCCCACCGGGGCCGCGGCGGTGAGCCCGTCGGCCCAGTACAGCGAGCGCTCCCACCCGGCCAGTCGAGCCTGCGGTGACCCGGTGCCGAAGCTCTCGTGCGGGAGCAGTGGTGCGGTGAGCGCGGTGTCGATGAGGTCGGCCAGGTCGTCGGCCGGCGTGGGTGCGGCACCCGCAACTATGCCGAGGCCGGCGAGGTCGTACGAACGCTCTGCGGCCGGCCCGGCGATCTCGAAACGATCGACAGAGTCGATGGACGCGATCATGCGCTGCGTCGCCGTCGCCACCGCGCCGGCCTGGGCGGCGATGCCGATTTGCTGCAGCGGGCGCCTCGGGTACGCGATATCGGCTTCGAGCAGCACCTCGCCGCGCTGGCCGACCTCGAGGGCGAGGTGTTGGGTGACGCGTGGGTCGGTGGGCTGTTCCTCGTAGTCGTACGCTCGATGTTCGGCCGCGAACCACAGGAACGCCGCCCGCGTGTCTCGATCGGCAGCCTGAATCCGGCGTACGGCGAAGCGGTTTTCCCTCACCGAGAAGGGATGTTCGGCCCGCGTGCCGGCCTCGTCGGCCGCGTACGTCTCCTCGCGGACCACCTGGCCCGCCACGGTCCCTAACGCGTCGAGGTACTCGTCGGTGTCGAGGTCGGCGAGTTGCTCGAGGGTGCAGGACGGGAGCGTCTCGGCCGCCGTGTCGCCTCTGTATCGATCGGCCAGAGCGTGGTAGTCCTCGGGGTCTCCGGTCAGGTACCAGGTCCGGGCGAACAGAGCGGCGGGTGCGTCACCGGCATCGGTCGAACTACCGGTCTCCCACCTCTCGACCAATCCGAACCCACGGAAGGCACGCTCGTGCGGGTCGTGGTAGCCGTGGTGGTACTCGTACGACGTGGTGGTCGTCACCCCGCGGATGTCGTCACTGCGTTCGAGCCGGGACACTACGTGCGGATGCGTCGGTAGCCGATGCCGCCAGTGATTGCCGCTGTCCCGGTCGCGGACGTAGTCGTCGGTCGAGGCGCGGTACGAGACATCGACGCGGCTGCCGGTCGAGGCGTCGACCGCCGTCAGCATCCCGGCCGGGACCGGTCCTGATAGTCGCAGCAGTTGCTCCGCCCCAGCCTGCCCGGGCAGCGCGGACGTCCACAACAACGCCCGGGTGCCGTCGCCGAGTACGTCGTGCACGGACATCGTGACCGTGGAGTCGGGATAGGGCAGGCCGGCCCGACGCCCGCCATCGACGAAGCCATTGCCCGCCGCGTTGAGCCACCAACGCAGCTCCCCGTCCCCGACGTACAGCAGGTCGGCCGTACCCGAACCCGACACGTCGGTGAAAAGCAGCCGGTTCGGGTCGAACGTGCCGGGTCCGAAGTCGGGCGGGTCCGCCATCACCACGGCTGGACCGAAATGCCCCCGACCCAGGTGCGGCCAATATTCGACGCACCCGTCCGTGACGCGGACCTGGTCAACCAGGCCGTCGCCGGTCATGTCGGCGAGGAACAGGTTCTGGTCGGGATCCTGCACCAGCGGTGGCGCACCGGTGCCGGGGGTCCTGCTGCTGCGCCGAGGCGGGGCGAAGCCGGCTCGACCGCGGCCCGGCCACCACGTCACGCCGGCGCTGTCCCCGAGCAGCAGATCGGGTTGGCCGTCGCCCGTGGCGTCCAGCAGCTGCACCTTCGTCTCGATCGCATCCAGTCGGGCGGCGCTGCTGAAGGGTTGGAACGGCTGCCAGTTCGCGGCCGTGCCGTCGTACGAGGCGGTGCCGGCGAGCCGGCCCCGCAGCACCACGACATCGATGTCCCCGTCGCGGTCGAGATCGGCAACCGTCGAGCCAGCGGTGCGAACCGACGGCCGACTGGACACCAGCCGGGGCGAGCCGAACCGGCCGCCGCGTTCGTTCGGGCGGTAGTACCAGGCGGCGTCGGTCCGGGTGAGGATCCCGGGCAGGCCGTCGCCGTCGAGATCGGTCAGGGTCGCGCCCGGCCGGCCAAGGCCAATGTCGCTGCCGGCCCGGTCTTCGGACAGAAGGACTTCAAGCCCGTCGCCCACCGCCGGCTGGCTATAGGTGAAGCGCAGTGGCGGCAACTCCTGCCACTCCCCGTTGTTTACGCCGCTGACGCGGACCGCACGGAGCACCGACCCGACTTGCGACAGGTCGTGTTCGAGAGTCGTCACGCCGATCAGCGTCCCGGTCGCGCCGAGTTCGTCGAAGTCGTGGAAGCGCAGGATGCGCCGGAGCAACCGGCGGGTTCGTACTTCGAAACCGGCGCGCCCGGTCATGAACGGATCAGGGCGTACGGGCCAGGCCCGGTCCGGCTGCGATTGCGGCGGGTCGCGGTGGTCGCCGTAGTCGAAGACCGCCTCCAGATGCCAGCGCAGCCCGGCCGGCGGTGCGTCATCGGGTGCCAGCGGCACGCTGTTGGCGTACCGGATCCGCTTCAGATAGCGCTGCGGTTGCCGGCGCCCGGCTCCGCGCCGCTCGACGGGGTCGGTCGGATCAACCTCGCGGGTGTCCTCAACGATCCAGCCATACGCAACAGCGTTTCCCACCGGGTCGTACGTCGTCTCCGGAAGCCATGAGGCGACCCTTGTCGCATCGTCGGGGTCGGTGATCCTCGTCGACCCGGACGGATCGCGACCCAGGACGGTGATCCGGCCCTTGCCGTCGTGCGCGCGCCAGTGGGTGGTCGCCGGGTTCGTCGGCGAACGCCACAACTCGCACCGCCAAGGTGACGAGGTCGCCTGCGGCCGGAAGTAGGCGACCGTGAACCCGCCGACCTGTGCAGTGCGCAGCGCGGCGCCGCGCGTCGGGCCGACCCGCTCACGGATCAGCAGCTCGCCAGCGAACGAATAGACCTCGCGCTCATCGTCGGGAAGCTCATCGGACAAACCTCTGGTGACGGCCGGCGCCCCGGCCAGAGTCCAGTCCATCCCGTACGCCGAAGGGCCGGCGCCACGCCGGAACTCCAATGCCAGCGACGGCTGCGCGCCGGCGCGGGCGGCGGTCATTGTCAGGAGTAGTCGAACAGAGCAACCACCCGTGTGCGAGTCGACGGTGACCTCGTGGGGCACCGTGAGATCGCCCGGGTCGACCGCGGCTAACTGAAGGCTTGGTTCTGTGGCCATCAGCATCGCCGCCCGACACTCAGAACGTGTTGGGAAAGCACTCGGCGAGCCTCCGTGACTGTTGTGACTGAGGTGGCCAGTGTGGCGGTATGGCGTCCACTTCCCCGCGCCCCTATCCCTCCGATCTGACCGATGAGCAGTGGGCGTTGATCGCGCCGATG
>JBBSQN010000149.1:0-14454 GCA_038257875.1 Mycobacteriales bacterium | reverse complement strand
TCGGTTGACTGCGGTCAAGGAGCATTTGCGGGCGGTTCCTGGTCGGGGTTTGGGTTGTGGGGCTTTGCGTTATCTTGCGGAGTCTGTTGAGTCTGTTGAGTGGGTTCCGCCGGTGCCGGCTGTCAGCTTCAACTACCTGGGTCAGTTCGACTGGTCGGCCACCTCCGACGGCCTGTTCGCCGCGATGCGCGGTGGGCTGGCCGGGGACGCCGCCCCCGGGACCGCCCGAGCCCACCTGCTCGACGTCGTCGGTGCGACCGAGGACGGGCGCCTGGAGTTCACCTGGTTCTACGCGGAGGGGACGCATCGGGAGTCCACGGTGCGGTCGTTGGCCGAGCAGTTGGTGGTGGCGCTGCGGGAGGTCATCGCGTTCTGTGCGCGGCCCGGTGCGGGGGGGCGCAGCCCGTCGGACTTCCCGTTGGCGCGGTTGGACCAGGTGGCGGTGGACCGGCTGGCCGGTGACGGTCGTGGGGTCGAGGACATCTACCCGCTGACGCCCATGCAGGCCGGCATGGTCTTCCATGGGCTGCTCGACGCCGCGTCCGGCGCGTACTTCAACCAGGTGCAGCTGCGGCTGTCCGGGGTGGCGGACCCGCGGGCGTTGGGGACGGCCTGGCAGCGCGTGGTCGATCGGACCCCGATCCTGCGTAGCTGCATGCAGTGGCAGGACCTCGACGCGCCGGTGCAGGTGGTGCAGCGGCACGTCGAGGTCCCGCTGGGGTACCACGACTGGACCGGGATGCCGGAGGCGCGCTGGCGGGAGGAGCTGGAGCTGCTGCTCACCCGCGACCGCGCCCAGGGCGTGGACCTGGCTGTCGCCCCCTTGATGCGGCTGGCGATCGCCACGCTGTCCGAGGACGAGGTCGTGCTGGTCTGGAGCTTCCACCACATGCTGCTGGACGGGTGGAGTGCCGCCGCGGTGTTCGAGGAGGTCTGCCAGCAGTACGCGGCCATCGCCGCGGGGCGTGGCACCGCGGCGACGGTGGCGCGGCGACCCTTCCGGGACTACCTGGAGTGGCTCGACGCCCAGGACGCCCAGGCGGCCCAGGCGCACTGGCGGCAGCTGCTCGCGGACGTCACCGCTCCCACCGCGCTGCCCTACGATCGGCCGCCCGTCGCGGCCCATCAGACCGAGTCGTCGGGCACCGTCGTGATCGAGCTGCCCGACGAGCTGTCCGACCTGCTGCGCGAGCTGGCCCAGCGCGAGGGGTTGACGCTGAACACGGTGCTGCAGGGCGCCTGGGCGGTGCTGCTGTCGCGCTACAGCGGGCAGCGCGACGTGGTGTTCGGCACCACGGTCTCGGGCCGGCCGGTCGAGCTGGCCGGGGTGGAGTCCATGATCGGCGTGTTCATCAACACGGTGCCGAGCCGATGGACGGTAGACAGCAGCCGGGCTCTGGTGCCGTGGCTGGTCGAGCTGCAGGCCGAGCAGTCGGAGTCGCGGCGGTTCGACTTCGTCTCGCTGGCCCAGGTGCAGGCCTGGAACGAGCTGCCCGCCGGGGTCAACCTGTTCGACAGCATCATGGTCTTCGAGAACTACCCGATCGACGACGAGGCCGCCGCCGCGCACGGTCTGCGGATCCGGGAGATGCACGCCGTCGAGACCACCAACTACCCGCTGATCGCGGTGGTGTCCCCGGGCCGGCGGCTGTCGGTCGAGCTCGGCTACGACACCGCCCTGTTCGACGCCGCCACGGTGGAGGGGTTGGCTGAGCGTCTCACCCGGGTGCTGAGCCAGTTCGTCGAGGACCCGACGATCCCGGTGGGCCGGATCGACGTCGTGACCGACGACGAGCGGGCGCGGCTGCTCACCGCGTGGAACGACACCGACCGGGTCGTGGTGCCGGCCACGTTGCCGGAGCTGTTCGAGGCTGCGGTGGCGCGGGTTCCGGACGCGCCCGCTGTCGTGTTCGAGGACGGGACCGCGGACGGCGGCGTGGTGAGCTTCGCGGAGCTGGATGCGCGGGCGAACCAACTGGCTCGGGTACTGGCCGCGCGGGGTGCGGGGCCGGAACGGGTGGTGGCGCTGGGGCTGGGGCGGTCGGTGGAGCTCGTGGTGGCCCAGCTGGCGGTGGTGAAGGCGGGTGCGGCGTTCCTGCCGGTGGATCCGGAGTATCCGCCGGCTCGGATCGTCCTCATGCTGGCCGACGCCCGCCCCGCGGTGGTGCTGACGCGCAGTGGCCTCGTGTCGACGTTCTCCGATGTCGAGGGCGCGACGACGGTGGTGCTGGACGACCCGGCTGTGGTCTACGAGTGCGACGGCATGTCGGATCGGGTGCTGACCGACCAGGACCGGATCTCGCCGCTGCTGTTGGGGCATCCGGCGTATGTCATCTACACCTCGGGCTCGACCGGACGGCCGAAGGGCGTGGTGGTCTCCCACGCGGGTCTGGCCAGTTTCGCTGCCGCGGAGGCGGATCGGTACGCGGTCACCACGGGGGATCGGGTGTTGCAGTTCGCCTCCCCGAGTTTCGACGCCTCGGTGCTGGAGCTGTGCCTGTCGTTGCCGGCCGGCGCGGCGTTGGTGGTGCCGCCACCGGGTCCGTTGGTCGGTGAGCAGCTGGTGGCCGCGCTCACCAGGGGCCGGGTGACGCATGCGCTGATCCCGCCGGTGGCGTTGGCGACGGTGCCCGACGAGATCGCCGACGCCGGGTTGCCGGAGTTCCGCACCGTGATCGTGGGTGGGGACGTGTGCTCGGCGGAGCTGGTGGCGCGGTGGGCGCCGGGCCGTCGGATGGTGAACTCCTACGGTCCCACCGAGTCGACGGTGGTGGCGACCTGGAGTAACCCGTTGTCCGCCGACGCCGGGATGCCACCGATCGGTCACCCGATCTGGAACACCCGGGTGTATGTGCTGGACGCGGAGTTGCGGCCGGTGCCGATCGGGGTGGCGGGCGAACTGTACATCGCCGGGATCGGGTTGGCGCGGGGATATCTGAACCGTGCGGGGTTGACCGCGCAGCGGTTCGTGGCGAATCCGTTCGGACCGGCGGGCTCTCGGTTGTACCGCAGCGGTGACCTGGCCCGGTGGGACGCCGGAGGCGAGCTGGAGTTCGCCGGTCGGGTCGACGAGCAGGTCAAGGTTCGCGGGTTCCGGATCGAGCCCGGTGAGATCGAGGCGGTGCTGTGTCGGCATCCCCAGGTGGCGGCCGCGGTGGTCGTCGCGCAGGAAGGGGAGCAGGCCCACGACTCCCGGGCGGCGACGAAGCGGTTGGTCGGTTACGTGGTTCCGGTCGACGGTGGTGACGCCCCTGAGGTGGGTGAGCTGCGCGCGCTGGTCGCCGCCGCGCTGCCCGACTACATGATGCCGGCGACGTTCGTGCCGCTCGAGCGGTTACCGCTGAACCGCAGCGGGAAGCTGGATCGGCGAGCGCTGCCGGCACCGGAGTTCGCCGCGGTGCCGGCCACCGGCTACGCGGCGCCGACGACCGACGCGGAACGGGTGTTGGCACAGATCTGGAGCGAGGTGCTCGGTGTCGAGCGGGTCGGTGTCGAGGACAACTTCTTCGAGCTCGGCGGGGACTCGATCCTGAGCATCCAGGTGGTGTCCCGGGCGCGCCGCGCCGGTGTGATGCTGATGCCGAGGGACGTCTTCGCGCACCAGACGGTGGGGTTGTTGGCGGCGAACGCGACCGCGGTGGTGCCGGAGACGGTCGAGCGGGGCCCGGTCAGTGGTGTCGTGCCGCTGACCCCGATCCAGCACTGGTTCTTCCAGACCCAGACGGTGCGACCGGAGCGCTTCAGCCAGTCGGTGACCGTGGAGCTGACCGACGAGTGCGACGAGCAGTCTCTGCAGCGCGCGCTCGACGCCCTGGTGGCCCACCACGACGGGTTGCGGATGCGGTTCGAGTACCGGGACGACCCCTCGGGAGCTCCCCGGTGGTGCCAGGACAACGCACCGCTCGAGCAGGCGCCGCAGCTGCTGCACCGGCACGATCTGTCCGGTGTGGACGTCGCGGAGCAGCAGCCGGCGATGGACCGGGTCGTCGAGCAGGTGTACACGGGCTTCGATCTGGCTCATGGCCCGGTGGCCCGGGCGATGCTGTTCGACCTGGGGGTCGGCCGGCGCTCGGTGCTGTTCTTCGCCGTGCACCACCTGGTGGTGGACGGGGTGTCGTGGCGGATCCTGCTCGATGACCTGGAGACCGGCTACCGGCAGGCGGTGCGCGGCGAGCCCGTGGACCTGGGGTCGAGGACCACCTCGTTCCAGGACTGGGCGCTGCGGCTGACCGAGCACGCCGCCGCCGGTGGGTGGGACTCCGAGCTCGGTCACTGGGCCGCGGTGGGCCGTGCGGATGTCGCGTCGCTGCCGGTGGACCGGGCCGGGACCAACACGATCGCCTCGACGGGGTCGGTGACGGTGACGCTGGATCCGGAACAGACCAGGGTGCTGCTCCAGGACGTGCCGGGGGCCTACCGCACGCAGGTCAACGACGTGTTGCTCAGCGCGTTGGGCCGGGTGCTGGCCGGGTGGACCGGGCGCGGGCAGGTGCTGGTGGACCTGGAGGGGCACGGTCGGGAGGAGCTGTTCGACGGCGTGGATCTGTCCCGCACGGTGGGGTGGTTCACCACGATGTTCCCGGTCGCGTTGGACCTGGCGGGCCGCCAGGGCTGGGGCGAGACGCTGAAGTCGGTGAAGGAGCAGCTGCGGGCCGTGCCCGGCCGAGGGCTGGGCTACGGGGCGTTGCGCTACCTCACCGAGGCCGGCGAGTCGATCGACGTGGCGACCCCGCAGGTGAGCTTCAACTACCTGGGCCAGTTCGACTGGCGCGCCGGGAGCGGGGACGCCGCGGCCGAGCACGGGCTCTACCACCGGATGCACGGTGGCGTGGACTCCGATGTCAGCCCGGACCTGCCCAGGACGCACCTGCTCGACATCGTGGGCCGAGTCGAGCACAAGAGCCTGGAGCTGACCTGGTACTACTCCCAGGAGCTGCACGAGGACGCGACCGTGCGGCGGTTGGCCGAAGCGATGGTCGAGGCGCTCCAGGAGATCACCGCGCACTGCACCGGACCGGGTGCGGGCGGGCGCACCCCGTCGGACTTCCCACTGGCCCGGCTGGACCAGTCTGCTGTGGACCGCCTGGTGGGTGACGGGCGAGCGGTCGAGGACGTCTACCCGCTCACCCCGATGCAGGCCGGCATGGTGTTCCACGCGCTGTCCCAGGGCGAGCAAGGGGTCTACTTCGAACAGTTCGCGTTCGTCCTGGGCGGGGTGCCCGACCCGGCCGTGCTCGGCGCCGCGTGGCAGCACGTGGTGGACCGGACACCGGTGCTGCGCAGCGCCATGGTCTGGGACGGGGTCGCCGAGCCGTTGCAGGTCGTGCACCGCCGGGTCGAGGTGCCTGTCGGCTACGAGGACTGGCGCGGGCTGGCACCGCAGGACCGGGAACGCGAGGTGGCGCGGTTGCTCGCCCGCGACCGGGCCGACGGCCTCGACCTGACCGCCGCTCCGTTGCTGCGGGTGAGCCTGGCCCAGCTCTCCGACACCGAGGTGCAGGTCGTATGGACCTTCCACCACGTGCTGCTGGACGGCTGGAGCGTCTTTCAGGTGCTGTCGGACGTGTTCGCCTGCCACGGCGCGCTCCAGCGCGGCGGCGCCGACCTCGGGTTGCCCAGCCGCCGGCCCTTCCGGGACTACGTGCGCTGGCTCGGCGAGCAGGACCAGGCCCAGGCGCAGCAGTACTGGCGCCAGCTGCTCGGTGACGTCGAGTCACCGACCCGGTTGCCCTATGACCGCGCGCCGCTGCAGGCCTACGGCACCGACTCCTCGCAGCGGCGCTCCGGTGATCTCGACGAGGCGGACTCCGGCCGGCTGGCCGAGTTCGCCAGGCGGCACCGCCTCACGCTCAACGCCGTCGTGCAGGGGGCCTGGGCGTTGCTGCTGTCGCGCTACTGCGGCCAGCGCGACGTGTGCTTCGGCGCGACGGTCTCCGGCCGTCCCGCCGACCTGACCGGCGTGGACGACATCACCGGCATCTTCATCAACACCCTGCCGGTGCGGGTGCCGGTGGACGACGGGGCCGGGGTGGTCGAGTGGCTCCAGCAGCTGCAGGCCGTCCAGGTCGAGTCCCGGCGGTTCGGTTTCGTGTCGCTGGCACAGCTGCAGGCCTGGAGCGGCCTGCCCGGCGGGGACCACCTGTTCGACAGCATCGTGGTGTTCGAGAACTACCCGATCGACGACGAGCAGGCCGCCGCGCACGGTCTGTGGGTCGCCGACCTGGAGGCCGTCGAGACCACCAACTACCCGCTGAGCGTCGTGGTGGCCCCGGGCCGGCGACTGGCTGTCGAGCTCGGCTACGACCCGGCGGCGTTCGACGTCGCGACGGTGGACCGCCTGCTCGCGGCGTTGCTGCGGGTGTTGGCGGTGTTCGCCGCCGACGGTGACGTGCGGTGTGGCGATGTCGACGTGGTGCCCGCGGCGGAGCGGTCCCGGGTGCTGCTGGAGTGGAACGACACCGGTCGGGAGGTGTCGGGCGCCACGTTGCCGGAGCTGGTGGCGGCCGCGGTGGTGCGGACGCCGGACGCCCCGGCGGTGGTGTCCGACGACGCGGTGGTGAGCTTCGCGGAGCTGGACGTGCGGGCGAACCGGTTGGCGCGGTTGCTGGTCGCTCGGGGTGCGGGGCCGGAGCAGGTGGTGGCGCTGGTGCTGCCGCGCTCGGTGGAGATCGTGGTGGCGCAGCTGGCGGTGGCGAAGGCGGGGGCGGCGTTCCTGCCGGTGGATCCGGCCTATCCGGCGGAGCGGATCGCGTTCATGCTCGCGGACGCTGCGCCGGCGGTGGTGGTGACCGTGGCCGAGGTGGCGGCGGGGTTGCCCGCGATCACCGAGGGTGCGGTGGTGGAGCTCGATGACCCCGACACGGTGGCCGCCGTGGCGGCGATGGACGACCGGGTCCTGACCGATGCCGACCGGGAGCACCCGCTGGCGGTGACGCATCCGGCATATGTCATCTACACCTCTGGTTCGACGGGACGACCCAAGGGCGTGGTGGTCTCGCATGCGGGGCTGGCCGGGTTCGCCGCTGCGGAGGCCGAGCATCTGCGGGTGCGCCCGGGGGATCGGGTGCTGCAGTTCGCCTCGCCCAGCTTCGACGCCTCGGTGCTCGAGCTGTGTATGTCCCTGCCGGCCGGGGCGGCACTGGTGGTGCCACCACCGGGTCCGCTGTTGGGCGAGCAGCTGGCCGAGGTGCTCGCCCGGCACCGGGTGACCCACGCCCTGATCCCGCCCGTCGCGCTGGCCACCGTGCCCGAGGGGGTTGCGGAGTCGGGGTTGCCGGAGTTCGGCACGGTGATCGTGGGCGGGGAGGCGTGTAGCGCGGAGCTGGTGGCGCGGTGGGCACCGGGTCGGCGGATGATCAATGCCTACGGGCCGACGGAGTCCACGGTGGTGGCGACCTGGAGCGGGGCGTTGGAGCCGGGCGGGGTGCCGCCGATCGGTCGGCCGATCGCCAACACCCGGGTCTTCGTGCTCGACGCGGTGCTGCGGCCGGTTCCGGTGGGCGTGCCCGGTGAGCTCTACGTCGCCGGGGACGGGTTGGCCCGAGGATACCTGCGCCGTCCGGGGTTGACGGCCGCGCGGTTCGTGGCGGACCCGTTCGGGTTGCCGGGCGGCCGGCTGTATCGAACCGGTGACGTGGTGCGATGGACCACTGATGGCGAGTTGGAGTTCGTGGGACGGGTCGATGAACAGGTCAAGGTTCGGGGGTTCCGCGTCGAGCCCGGCGAGATCGAAGCCGCGCTGCGGAGCCACCCCGATGTGGACGAGGCCGTGGTGATCGCGCGCACGGACGAGTCCGGCGGTACCCGGCTGGTCGGCTACACCGTCTCGACGCAGCGGCAGGCACCGGAGCCCGGTGAGCTGCATGCGCTGCTCGCCGCCGCACTGCCCGACTACATGCGGCCCTCGGCGCTGCTCGCGCTCGACGAGTGGCCCCTGACCGGAAACGGCAAGCTCGACCGCCGGGCTCTCCCCGAGCCCACCGCGACCGTCTCGGTGGGGGCCGGTGCCGTCGAGCCCCGCACCGACACCGAACGCGCGCTGGCCGAGATCTGGGCCGACGTGCTCGCGGTGGACAAGGTCGGCGTCGAGGACAACTTCTTCGCCCTCGGCGGTGACTCCGTGCGCAGCCTGCTCATCGTCACCCGGGTCAAGGCGGTGTTCGACGTCTCGTTGACCCCGCGCGACGTCCTGACCGCCCGCAGCATCTCCGTGCTGGCCGAGGTCGTGGAAGACGCAATCCTGCGCGATATCGAACGTGTTGCCTTCGGTGACGGCAACGACAACGGAAGGTGAAGACAGCGTCATGCCGTCCACTCACGAGAGCTCCTCGTCGCTAGAGGCCAGGATCGCCGCCCTGCCCGCGCATCTGCAGGAGGCAGCGCGCCGCCGCCTGGCCGGCCGGGCGGCTCCGTCGGACACGATTCCGCGAGCCGACCGGACCCAACCGCTACCGCTGTCCTTCTCCCAGCAGCGGCTGTGGTTCCTCGACGAGTTCGCGCCCGGCGGAGCGGAGTACAACAGCGGGCTCGCGCTGCGCCTGCAGGGGCCGCTGCAGGTCTCGGCACTGACCGCGGCCGTGACGCAGCTGGTGGCTCGGCACGAGTCGTTGCGGACCACCTTCACCGACGTGGACGGCACCGGAATGCAGGTCGTGCACCCGGTGGTCGAGCTGGCGGTGCCGATGGTCGAGCTGGCCGGCGCGCCGGCGCAGGAGCTGGACGCGGTGCTCTCCGCGGAGTACAGCCGCCCCTTCGACCTGCGGCGGGGTCCGCTGCTGCGGGCGCTGCTGGTGCGCCTGGCTGCCGAGGAGCACGTGCTGCTGCTCGCCGCGCACCACATCACCACCGACGGCTGGTCGATGGGTGTGCTGGTGCAGGAGCTGGGCGCCGGGTACGACGCCGCCCGGCAGGGGCGGGACGCGGAGCTGCCCGCGTTGCCGCTGCAGTACGCCGACTTCGCCTGCTGGCAGCGCAACCGGCTGGCCGCGGTCGGTTCCAACGGCGCTGCCGGGTCCGACGGCGGGCTCGACTACTGGACCCGGCAGCTGTCGGGGATCTCGCCCCTCGAGCTGCCCCTCGATCGGCCGCGGCCTGCGGTGCGCACCGTCGCGGGCGCGGTGCGCGAGCTCGTGGTGCCGGCCGAGGTCGCCACCCGGCTCGACGAGCTCGCCCGCGCCCAGGACACCACCCTGTTCACCGCGCTGGTCGCCGCCTGCCAGGTGCTGTTCGCCCGCTGGTCCGGTCAGGACGACGTCGCCGTCGGCACGGTCGTCTCCGGCCGCAACCGTCCCGAGCTCGAGCGGCTGGTCGGGTTCTTCGTCAACACCCTCGTCCTGCGCACCCCGGTCGACCGGACCCAGACCTTCACCGAGCTCCTCGGCACCGTCCACCAGCGGGTGCTCGACGCCTTCGCCCACCAGGAGGTGCCCTTCGAGCGCCTGGTCGACGCGGTGCACGCCGAGCGGGACGCCAGCCGCAACCCGCTGTTCGACGTCATGGTGCTGCTGCACGACGAGCAGCGGACCCCGCCGAGGTTCGCCGACCTGCGCGTCGAGACCGTCGACATCTCCGGACACACCACCAACTTCGACCTCACCCTCGAGTTCCAGCGGGTGGCCGGGCAGCTGCGTGGAGCGTTCACCTACAACACCGACCTGTTCGACCCGGAGACCGTCGAGCGGATGGTGGAGCAGCTGTCGGTGCTGCTGGCCGGGATGGCAGCCGATCCGGACCGGCCGGTGGGGCGGTTGCCGATGTTGGCGGCCCCGGAGCGGGACCGGGTCCTCACCGAGTGGAACGACACCGGCCGTGCGGTGCCGGCGGCGACGTTGCCGGAGCTGTTCGCCGCAGCGGTGGCCCGGACCCCGCAGGCGCCCGCGGTGATCTCCGAGGCTGCGACGGTGAGCTACGCGGAGCTGGCGGCGCGGGTGAACCGCCTGGCCCGGGTGCTGATCGCCCATGGGGCGGGCCCGGAGCGGATCGTGGCCGTGATGTTGCCCCGCTCGGTGGACATCGTGGTGGCCCAGCTGGCGGTGGTCACCGCGGGGGCGGCGTTCGTGCCCGTGGATCCGGACTACCCCGCTGAGCGGATCGACTTCATGCTCGCCGACGCCGATCCGGTGGTGGTCCTGACCACCGCCGAGTTCGTGGACCGGCAGCGGTGTGCTGCCGAGACGGTCGTGCTGGACGATCCGGAACTGACCGCGCAGCTGGCTGCGGTCGAGGCCACCGCGGTGGACGACGCGCAGCGCGCGGGTCCGTTGCTGCTGACCCACCCGGCGTATGTGATCTACACCTCGGGGTCCAGCGGGCGGCCCAAGGCGGTGGTGGTCACCCATGCCGGGTTGGCCGGTTTCGCCGTCGCCGAGATCGAGCATTTCGGGGTGGAGCCGGGCGACCGGGTGTTGCAGTTCGCCTCCCCCAGCTTCGACGCCTCGGTGCTCGAGCTGTGCATGGCGCTGGTCAGCGGGGCGACGATGGTGGTGCCCCCGCCGGGCCGGTTGCTGGCCGAGCAGCTGGCCGCGGTGCTCGCGGCCCAGCGCATCAGCCACGCGATCATCCCGCCGGCGGCGCTGGCCACCCTGGAGCCCTCGGTGGCCGGTGAGTTGCCGGCGTTCCGGTGCCTGATCGTGGGCGGGGAGGCCAGCCCGGCCGAACTGGTGGACCGCTGGGCCCCGGGCCGGATGATGATCAACGCTTATGGGCCCACCGAGTCCACGGTGGTGACGGCCTGGAGCCGGCCGCTGACCGCGGGGGGACCGGTGCCGATCGGGACCCCGATCGTCAACACCCAGGTCTACGTGCTGGACCAGCAGCTGCAGCCGGTACCGGTGGGGGTGGCCGGGGAGCTCTACATCGCCGGTGCCGGGTTGGCCCGCGGGTACCTGGGTCGGCCGGGGCTGACCGCCGCGCGGTTCGTCGCCAACCCCTTCGGCGGGCCCGGCTCGCGGATGTACCGCAGCGGGGACCTGGTGCGCTGGACCGCCGCCGGGCAGCTGGAGTTCCGGGGCCGGGCCGACGATCAGGTCAAGCTCCGCGGGTACCGCGTCGAGCTGGGCGAGGTGGAGTCGGTCCTGGGCACCCACCCCGACCTCGCCCAGGTGGTGGTGAGCCTGGCCGGCCGCGACGGGCATTCCTACCTGCTGGCGCACCTGGTTCCGGCCGCGGCGGCCGACGCCCCGACGCTGGCCGAGCTCCGCGAGTTCGCCGGTCGCCTGCTGCCCGACCACATGCTGCCCTCGGCGCTGACAGTGCTGCCCGCGCTACCCCTGACCCCCAGCGGGAAGATCGACCGGCGGGCCCTGCCGTCCCCCGAGCACCGGCTCGCCCCCAGCTCCGGCTACGTCGCTCCGGAGACCCCCACCCAGCGTCGGCTCGCCGAGGTCTGGGCGCAGGTGCTGGGCGTGGAGCGCGTCGGGCTGCACGACAACTTCTTCGAGCTGGGCGGGGACTCCATCCTGAGCCTGCAGGTGGTCTCGCGCACCCGCCAGGCCGGGCTGGCGCTCAGTTCACAGGACATCTTCCTGCACCAGACCATCGCCGCCCTGGCCCCACTGGTCGGTGCCCTGGACGCTCCCAGCGACCCGTCCTCGCCCGTCGACGGCCCCGTCTCGCTGACGCCGGTCCAACGCTGGTTCTTCGACACCTACGGGCCACTGCGGCACTTCACCATGTCGGTGTTCGTGGAGCTGGCCGAGGACCTCGACGAGAACGCGCTGCAGACCGCCGTCGAGGCGGTCGTGGCCCGCCACGACGCGCTGCGGCTGCGGTTCGAGCAGGTCGAGGGCCAGTGGTGGCAGCAGGCCGGACCCGCCGCCGCGAGCGGGGTGTTCGAGCGCCACGACCTGTCCGGGCTGGCGCAGCCCCAGCAGCAGGCCGCGGTGACAGCGGCGGCAGACGCGGCGCGAGCCGATCTCGACCTCGGTGCCGGTCGCATGATCAAGGCGGTGCTGTTCGGGTACGGTCCCGGGCAGCAGGCCCGGCTGTTGTTCACCGTCCACCACCTTGCCGTGGACAGCGTCTCCTGGCGCATCCTGCTCGAGGACATCGAGGTGGCGTACCGGCAGGTCGTCGCCGGCGCGGAGGTGGCGCTGGCACCCCCCGGGACCGCGGCGCTCACGTGGGCGCAGCGGCTGGCCGCACACGCCCGGTCCGGGGCGCTGGACGGGGACCTGGAGTACTGGACGAGCGTGCCCCGCGGCGCGCAGGTCGAGCTGCCGGTGGACCACCCCGGCGTGCCCACCGCGGGCTCCACCCGCCGGGTCACCGTGCGGCTCGGCCGGGAACAGACCGACGCCCTGCTGCACCAGGTGCCGGGCGTCTACCGGACCCAGATCAACGACGTGCTGCTCAGCGCGCTGGGCCGGGTGCTGTCGTCCTGGACCGGGCGCGAGCGCGTGCTCATCGCGTTGGAGGGCCACGGCCGCGAGGAGATCCTCGACGGGGTGGACCTGTCGCGCACCGTCGGCTGGTTCACCACCCAGTTCCCGCTCGCGCTCACGGTGGCGGCCGGCTCGGACTGGCGTGGCGTGCTGACCTCGGTCAAGGAACAGCTCCGTGCCGTGCCGCTGCGGGGGCTCAGCTACGGGGCGCTGCGCTACCTGGGCTCGGCCGCCGGGTGGGACGGCGACCCGCAACCGCAGATCTCGTTCAACTACCACGGGCAGTGGGACGTGACCGCTGCCGCGGACGGGTTGTTCCGGGCTCAGTGCGACGGTGCCGGCGCCGACCTGGCGCCCGAGGTGTCGTCCCCGCATCTGGTGGACGTCGCAGGCCTGGTGACCGACGGGGAGCTGGAGCTGACCTGGCTCTACTCCAGCCAGTGCCACGACGAAGCCACGGTGGCGCGGCTGGCCGAGGAGATGATCCGGGCCCTCGGCGAGATCGTCGAGCACTGCGCCCGACCCGAGGCCGGCGGCCGTACCCCGTCGGACTTCCCGCTGGCCCGCCTCGACCAGGCCCGGGTGGACCTGCTGGTGGGTGCCGGTCGGTCGGTGGAGGACGTGCTCCCGCTGACGTCGTTGCAGGCGGGCATGCTGTTCCACAGCCTCGTTGACACGGGCTCGGGTGCCTACCTCGACCAGGCTCGGCTGCGCCTGGACGGCGTGTCCGACCCGCGCGCGCTGGGCACCGCCTGGCAGCGGGTGGCCGACCGCACGCCGGCGTTGCGCAGCGCCGTGGTGTGGGACGGGGTGGACGAGCCGCTGACCGTGGTGCACCGCCAGGTCACCGTGCCGACGAGCTACTACGACTGGCGCGGACTCCCGGAGGCGGAGCAGGAGGCGGAGCTGGCACAGGTGCTGGCCGCCGACCGGGCTGCTGGGATGGACCTGACCACCCCGCCCCTGCTGCGGGTGGTCGTCGCCACCCTGACCGACGACCAGGTCCTGCTGGTCTGGACCTCCCACCACGTGGTGCTGGACGGCTGGAGCCTGGCCCAGGTGTTCACCGAGGTGCGCGAGCAGTACCAGGCGATCGTGCAGGACCGGGCACCCGAGCTCGTCACCCGGCGCCCCGTCCGGGACTACCTGCAGTGGCTGGGCTGCCAGGACGAGCAGCAGGCCGAGGAGCACTGGCGCCGCGTGCTGGCGGGCTTCACCGCGCCCACCGGCCTGCCCTACGACCGCCAACCCCGCGAGGCGCACCGCACCGAGTCCGCGGAGATGGTGCGGGTCGAGCTCTCGGCGCCGGAGTCGCAACGGCTCCGGTCGGTCGCCCAGCGCGGCGGCCTGACGCTGAACACGATCGTGCAGGGAGTCTGGGCCGCGCTGCTGTCGCGCTACAGCGGGGAGTCCGAGGTCCTCTTCGGCACCACGGTGTCCGGGCGCCCTGCCGAGCTGCCGGGCGTGGAGTCGATGGTCGGCATGTTCATCAACACGGTGCCGACCCGGGTGTCCCTTCCGAGCGCGTCGGACCCGGACACCGCCGGGACGCTGTCGTGGCTGCGCGAACTGCAGGTTCAGCAAGCGCAGTCGCGGCGGTTCGACTTCGTCTCGCTGGCGCAGCTGCAGGCGTGGAGTGATCTGCCCGCTGGGGTCAACCTGTTCGACAGCATGATCGTGTTCGAGAACTACCCGTTCGAGCAGACGCCGGAGGGGGACCCGGGGCTGCGGATCCGCGAGGTGCAGGCCCGGGACACCACGAACTTCCCGCTCAGCCTGCGCGCCTACGTCAACGAGCAGCTCGGTTTCGATCTGGGCTACGACCCGCGGCTGTTCGACGCGGCCACGGTGGCCACGCTGGCGCAGCGGCTGCGGTTGCTGCTGACCGGGATCGCCGACGAGCCGGACCGGCCGGTGTCGCAGCTGCCGTGGATGTCCGCGGCTGAGCGGCGTCGGGTGGTGGTGGAGTGGAATGACACGGCGGGTGTGGTGCCGTCGGTGGTGTGGTCGGAGTTGTTCGCGGCTGCGGTGGTGCGTGCGCCGGGTGCGGTGGCGGTGTGTTGTGGTGATGTGT
>JBBSQN010000148.1:0-14741 GCA_038257875.1 Mycobacteriales bacterium | reverse complement strand
GAAATCGTCGCCCCAGCGGCGATTTCCGCGCACGGGCCGCGTCAGCGGCCCAAGGAGACCGAGGACATGGTGAACTCGGGCACTCGGACCGGGGGCATCGCGACGCGGGTGAACCAGTCCTTCCACTCCCGCGGCAGGGTTCGTTCGGTCGCGCCGACCTCCGACGCCCGGCGCAGCACGTCGAGCGCGGAGTAGTTGAACCGGAAGTTGTGGTCTACCTCGCCGACCACCTCGCCGCTCTCCACGAGGTACACGCCGTCGCGGGTCAGCCCGGTGAGCAGCAAGGTGGCGGGGTCGACCTCACGGATGTACCACAGGCAGGTCACCAACAGGCCGCGCTCGGTGCTGGCCACCATGTCCGCTATCGACGCCGCCGACCCGCCGGTGAGCAGCAGGTTGTCTCCGGTCGGTGTGAAGGCCGTGCCGAACTCGGCAGCCTCCGCACGGGAGTAGGCGAGCTCACGGACCGTGCCGTCGCTGACCCACTCGACGCGACGCGTCGGGGCCCCGTTGTCGAAGACACTGATTCCCTCGTCGGATCGGGTGGCGGTGAGGAACGGCTCGTACTCCAGGCCCGGGGCTGCCGGGTCGCAGGCCAGCGTGAGCGGCAGGGCGGTAAGCCGCTCCCCGGTGCGTGGACCATCCGGCCCGGCGAGTGCGCTGCGACCTTCCTGCGCGGCGCGGCCGTCCATCGACCCGACGAGTTCGAGCATCAGGTCGGACACGGCCGGGGGCGGCAGCAGCGTCTCGTAGCGCCCGACCGGCAACGCGATGCGTCGCTGTCCCCACTCCAGGCGCCGGGCCGCCGCCGCGGCGAGGGCGACGACGTCGATGTCGCCGAAGTCGGCGGTGGACGCCCCGGTCCACGTCGAACAGGTCAGGTCGGGGGTCTTCACGTTGAGCTCCACGGAGCCGGTGGGCTGCACCCAGCGCCTGCGCACCCCGGCCGAGGTGCCGAGCCAGACCGTCGTCAGCTCGTGGCTCGCGAAGCCATACTGCCGTCGCGGCCCTGCCAGCACCTCGGCCAGGCCGTCGGCCAGCGGAGCGAACACGCCGATCGAGGTCTCCGTCGCCGCCTCGTCCCAGGCGGAGTCGTCACCACCGGACCGCTCGGGCAGCGGCATCGCGTCGCGTGCCGGACCGGCGTCGCGGGCGGCCGCCGCGGCCGCCCCGAGGAGATCCTCCAGCTGGCCGACATCGGCCACGGCCGCGCTGGAGCTGACCACCCCCGCCGCTATGCCACCGTCGGCCGCCACGAGGGCGATCACGGTGAGCCGGCCCGAGGTCGTGTGTCCGTTGGTGGTCATCGTCGAGTTCGCCCAGCGCAGCACGGCCTCGCTCGTCTCTCGGAAGAGCACCACGCAACCGTGCAGGTGGGCTCCCGCGGCCAGAACCCGCTCGACGATCTCCTGGGCCGTCACCTGCCCTCCTGGAGCGTGTTGAGCACGGTGACGCCCCGGAACCGCGCCGATGGGCACCCGTGGCTCGCCGCCGCCACCTGCGCGGGCTGGGCCTTGCCGCAGTTCATCGTGCCGTGCAGCTGCCACGTGGACGCGCCGCCGACCGCGTCGAGCGAGCCCCAGAAGTCGGTGGTGGTGGCCTGGTAGGCGACGTCGCGCAGCTGCCCGGCGAGAGCACCGTTGCGGATGCGGAAGAACCGCTGGCCGGTGAACTGGAAGTTGTAGCGCTGCATGTCGATCGACCAGGACTTGTCGCCGACGACGTAGATGCCGCGGTCGATCCCGGCGATCAGCTCCTCGGTGCTCGTGTCCCGCACCGGGTCGGGACGCAGCGACACGTTGGCCATCCGCTGGATCGGCACGTGGTGCGGGGAGTCGGCGAAGGCGCAGCCGTTGCTCCGATCAAGCCCCAACCGGGGCGCGAACGTGCGATCGACCTGGTAGCCGACCAGCACGCCGTCGCGCACCAGGTCCCACTCGGTGGTGGCGACGCCGTCGTCGTCGAAGCCGATCGTCGCGAGACCGTGGCGCACGGTCCGGTCGCCGGTGACGTGCATGTGCTCCGAACCGTAGCGCAGCGACCCGAGCAGGTCGGGGGTGGCGAAGCTGGTGCCGGCGTACGCGGCCTCGTAGCCGATCGCCCGGTCGTACTCCGTGGCGTGGCCGACGGACTCGTGGAGCGTCAGCCACAGGTTCGTCGGGTCGATCACGAGATCGTAGACACCGGCCGCCACCGTCGGCGCCCTGGTCTTCTCCGCGAGCAGCTCCGGGACCCGCGCGAGCTCGCCGTCCCAGTCCCACCCGTCACCGGTGAGGTACTCCCAACCGCGGCCGACCGGAGGGGCGAGTGATTTCATCGTCTCGAACCCGCCGGTGGCCCGGTCCACCGCGGTGGCGGTGAACGACGGCGCGATCCGGACGCGCTCCTGGAGCGTGGAGGTGCCGGCGAGGTCGGCGTAGAACTTGTTCTCCCGCACCTGCTCGACGCCCGCACGCACATGGTCCACGCCGTCGGTGCTCAGCAGCCGCTGCGACCACTCGGTAAGCAGCTCGACCTTGTCCCGCGTCGGCACCGTGAACGGGTCGACCATGCAGGTCGAGACCCAGACGGCACCGGGATGTACCGGTTCGTCCACCCGCGCGACACGCTCGATCGCCACTGGCGCGAGCGTCCGCGCCACCGTCACCGCGCGCTCGGCCGTGGCCGCGGCCCGGACCGGGGTCAGCTCGACGTGCGAGGCGAACCCCCACACCCCGTCGACGACGACGCGCACGGCCAGCCCGACCGTCGTGTCGTCGGTGACGCCGGTGACCGCGCCGTCACGAAGGTCGATCGACTGGGAGCCGATCCGCTCGACCCGCAGGTCGGCGTGCTCGGCGCCGAACTCGCGGGCCCGGGTCAGGGCGGCGTCGGCCATGGCTGCCAATGGCAGCGCCGAGAACTTCGGGTCGATGCGGTCGGAGGACATCCCGTCAACCTATCTACCCCTGTGCGGACCGCGGTCGTGATCACCGTTCGGGGACCGACAACGGTGCCCCGAACGGTGGTCGGTCCCGGATCGGCGATCACCCGAACGGCACGTCTACTCGAGGCCCGGACCCCGCCTCCGCGCCGCCGAGCAACCCGTCGACGACACCATCGCCGGGCCCGATCATGGGCCCCGGCGCCTCGCGGACCACGCCGTCGGGACCGATGCGCAGCACCTGGTCGGCGAGCCCGTCCCCGTCGAGGTCGGTGAGCAGGATCAGGTCGACGCCGTCGTCGGTGACGACCGTGTCGGGGCGCTCGTCACCGTCGGTGTCGAACCCGCTGCTGACGTCGGTGTCGACGCCGACCCGGCACTCGAGCTGGCCGCCGTCCTCGTCCGGCACGTTGCCGGGGTGACGTTCCTCAACCACTGGGCACCTCCGTGGAACGGTCGGGGGCGAGCATCCGCAGCTCGGCGTCGAGGACGGCGCGTCGCCGTGCCACCTCGGCGTCGAGCGCGGCGCCTGCCGTGCGCTCGAGCTCGAGCAGGCGCCGTCCGAGGTCGGCGTCCAGGGCGGCCCGGACGGCGGCCAGGACGTCCTCGGCGTGCCGCCGCAGCCGGCTCCGCTCGGCCGCCGCGCGTCGGAACCACACGGCGAGGACGATCGCGACCACCCCGGTGCCGACGGCCAGCGGTGCGAGTGCCGGTCCGCCGAGCGCCGGCAGCCCGAGCAGCGGCAACATCGCCAGGGGAAACAGCGCGAGCCGCCAGAGCGCGGCTCCGTCCGCGGCGCCCGTCAGCAGGGACCGCGCCGTTGTGGTCGGCTCGGGCAGCGGAGGGAGCGCACCCCCGGGACGGTGCGGGGCAGGCAGGCGCGGCCATCCCAGACCCATCGTCAGGTTTCGCGCGGTGGCGATCCTGCGCAGCGCCGGGCGCAGCTCCGCCGCCCATCCCGCGTGCAGCGTGACCGCGACGTCGTCGACAGCGGCGGCGAGCCGGTCGGGGAACTGCGCGCGCCCCGAACGGTCCGCACCCTCGATGTGGACCCGCGTCTCGCGGGCGAGATCGGCCATCGCCGCATTGGCCGCGGCAGCCGCGGTGAGCCGGCTCAGGGCCAGGCAGCTGCGCAGCTCCGCCCGGTGCCCACCGGTGAGCAGGTCCCGCTGGACGCGCAGCTCGACGCGGCGGGCGCGAACGGCCTCGGCGTAGCGGTCAGGCATCGCGGCAGCGTCGCAGGCCGGGACCGTCCGCGGGTCGAAACGGCCGAAATGGTGTGCGATCGCGAACGGGCTGGCCCGGTGATGCGCTCAGCCCGGCGTGGGTGAGGTCGGCCCGACCACCATCGACCCGGCCCGCGCCGACTCCGCCTCGGCCACCAGTCGTGCGTAGCGGGCACCTGCCGCCAGCAGGACCAGGCCCGCGCCGAGGAACGCCGCCACCCGGGTGAACCCGTCGAGCGCCACGAGGTCGAAGAGCACCAGCTTCGCGACGGCCGCGGCCACCAACACCAGGCCGGTGATCCGCAGCGCCGGCCTGCTGATGCCGCGGGCCAGCAGGATCAGTGCACCGACCGTCCAAGACACCGTCACCAGCGCATGTCCGGTGGTGAACCCAGCGCGGTCGGGTGCGGCCACCAACACGAGGGTGACCACCAGCGACGTCGCGCCGTAGAGCCCGACGAACCCGAGCGGCACCCACCGCCACTTCGACGCCGCGTCGGGTCGGATCAGCCCGACCCGGCCACCCGCGACGAGCAGCGCGACCACCAGCACGAGCACCAGGGCCGACACGGCCGCCCCGGTGAGCAGCGCGTCCCGGTGGACCTGGCCGGCCTCGACGTAGGGCAGCGCCGGGAACTGCACGAGTGCGTTCAGCGGCGCGTCCAGGCTCAGCGCCACCAGCACGCCGAACGCGCCGTAGACCACGCCGACGAGCATCGGGAACCTCGTTCGGAGCACGGCCGCCGACACGGCGGCCACGATCGCCTCCCCGAGCACCACGGCGGTGGCGCTCGCCCCGTCCAGGGCCACCACGGTGGCCTGGAACAGCGCGACGGCGGCCGCACCGGCGGCCACCAACCGGATCAGCCGGTCGGTACCGGGCAGGGCGACGAGCCCCGCGAGGCCCAGCGCAGCAGCCGCGGCTAAGGCACCACCACCCCAGCCACCGAGCACGATGCCCATCACGAGTGCCGGGACCGGCGTCTCCGCGACGAGCACCACCACCGGTCCCCGCGGCAGCAGGCGCGCGGCCGACGCCGCCGTCCCGAGGCCGACGACGAGCACGCCGAGGACGACCGCGATCGTCGCGGAGCGTCCGGCCGCGTCCCCGATGGCGACGATCACGCAGCCGTAGAGCACCGGTCCGGCCGCGGCCACCAGGGCCAACGTGGGCCAGCGTCGATGCAGCACGACCGGCAGCGCCGCCAGCTGCAGCGCCAGCACCAGCCCCACCAACCGCCAGTCCGCGACGAGCACCGGCGTCAGCAGTGCCGCGCCAGCGACCACCCCGCCACCGAAGAGCTCCGAGCGCCACGTACCGGCCAGACCAAGCCCACCCGCCGCGACCAGCAACACGAGCAGCAGGGCCGGAGTGACATCCAGGTAGTCATAGATCGTGGTCGCCGCGACCACCACGAGGTACAGCGTCGCGAAGCCCGTCGCGGCCAGCGCAACGGCGCCGATCCGGGCGCTCTCCCTGCGGTACAACCACAACGCGACACCGACGAGCGCGACCCCCAGCACCGTCCCCGCTGTGATGCGCGCCGGTGGTGAGAACCAGCCGCGGGACGCGGCGAGCACGAGCAGCAGGACGACGCCGAGGAGGGTGACGACCCCACCGGTCCAGGCGAGCAACCGGGCCCCCGACAGCGCCGAGAACGTGCGGGGCTTCGGTGCCGGCGACGGGTCGGGCTCTGCGAGGTGGGGAGGCAAGCCACCTCCGGACGGTTGCGGGGCCGAGCCCGAGGGCTGCGCCGGGTCGGACTGCCAACCGCCGGGCGGCTGGGCTGCCGGGCGGGAGTGGGCCTGCGGCTCCGAGAAATCCTCCGACCGTGGATACCCAGGCGCACCCCCGTAGACCTGCGCGTCCGGATGCGGCGGCACCGGCGGACCGGACCAGCCCGCCGGGTCGGACCACAGGGTCGCGTCGGAGCCCGACGCGACCTGCCCGAACGGCCACGCGTCGGGTGCCTGCGACTCCGGCGCCACCCCCTGGGCGCGCAGCGTGCGCAGTTCAACACCCATCCCGTCGAGCCGATGCCCGAGCCGACCCAGCTCTGCGGCGAGAACGACGTACGGATCCTCAGTTCCGGTGCTCATGGCGAATGAGAATGGGCCGGGGGAACGCTCCGCGGATCCGTGTTTCTACCCGGATCCGATCACAGATCGGTCACGTCCCCACTCCACCACGTTCCCGCGCCGGCGCTGGCTACGGTTACGACGTTGCGGCGACCGCACGCGCCCGCCGCGTACCCTTGATCGCCGAGTCCCGGTGGAAGAGAGCCCCATGACCAGCCCGACCGTCCCAGTCACCCCGACCCGCCCGATCTCGGGTGACTGAGGCGGCGCACCCGCCGATCGCCAGCTTCGTCCGGCACCGCAGCCGGCTCACCGAGGGTCAGCAGCACGCCTGGCAACGCTGGTGGCCGGTGCACGGCCGCGAGGTCGCGGACCTGCTGAGCGGGGCCGAACCGTTCGACCCGGCCGCGTGGTTCGGGCGGACGGCACCGCTGGTGCTGGAGATCGGCTCCGGAATGGGGGAGGCGACGGCCACGCTTGCCGCTGCGGCCCCCGACGTCGACCACATCGCGGTCGAGGTGTTCGAGCCCGGACTCGCACAGCTGCTCATGCGGATCGCCGACGCCGGACTGACCAACGTGGCCCTGCTGCGCGGGGATGCCGTCGCGCTGCTGCGACAGCGGGTGGCGCCCGGCTCGCTCGCCGGCATCCGGGTCTTTTTCCCCGACCCGTGGCCCAAGCGCAAGCACCGCAAGCGCCGCCTCGTCCAGCCGGAGTTCGTGGCGCTGGCCGCCACCCGGCTGCGACCCGGCGGCACCCTGCACCTGGCCACCGACTGGGACGACTACGCCATCGAGATGCGCGCCGGGTGCGACGCCCAGCCGCTCCTGGAGAACACCGCGGCAGGCCAGCCGGGCGGCTGGCCCCCCCGGCCCGAATGGCGCCCCGTCACCAAGTTCGAACACCGAGCCCACCAGGAGGGCCGCCCCGTACACGACCTCCTCTACCGCCGCACCCCCTCCTGATCCGCGAGTCGGTACGAATTGGTGTCCGAGTCGGTACGAACTGGCGAGCCAGCCACACCCGCCAGCGGAACTCGGCCACCGTCTTGGCGCCCGAGGCGGTGACGTGCCTGGTGGGCGAACTCGGCCGGGTCCTGCGTGCTCGTAGCCATCGCGGGCCGACCCCGGCCGGATAGGGTCACGACATGATCCCGAGCTGCCCGCCGGTCCGGCCGACATGAGCACCCCGACGGATTTGGCCTCGCCCGTACTCCCACACGTGCTCCCGCACGTGCTGCTGGTCTGGGACGCGCCCAACATGGACATGAGCCTCGGCTCGCTCCTCGGGGCCCGTCCGACCTCGGCGTTCCGCCCCCGGTTCGACGCGGTGGGACGCTGGCTGCTGGAGCTGGCGGGGCCGGACGCGGTGGCCGAGGCCACCGTCTTCACCAACGTGGTTCCCGGTAGCACCGAGGTGGTGCGGCCGTGGGTCGAGGCGCTGCGCAACGTCGGCTTCGCCGTGTTCGCCAAGCCCAAGGTCAGTGAAGACTCCGATGTCGACGACGACATGCTCGCCCACATCCGCCTGCGGGCAGAAGCGGGCACGTTGCGACATCTGGTAGTGGCGTCCGGGGACGGGCGCGCGTTCCGGGAACCGCTCGAGGAACTCGAGCAGCACGGCACCAGCATCACGGTCATCGGCTTCCGCGAGCACGCCAGCTTCGCGCTGGCCTCCGAAGTGATCGAGTTCGTCGACCTCGAGGACATCGAGGGCGTGTTCCGCGAGCCGCTGCCGCGCATCACGCTCGACTCGCTGCCCGAGACCGGCGCGTGGCTGCCGCCGTTCCGGTCGCTGCGCTCGCTGCTGGAGCCCCGCCGGTGAGCGGCCCGGCTCGGCTGACGGCGCCGGTCGTGCTGCCCTGCGATCCCGGCTGCTCGGTGCTGCGCGACGGTGTCGTCGACATCGCCGCCGACGGCCGGATCGCGTTCGTCGGAGCACAAGCCACCGCCCCACCCAGCGACGCGCCGGTTCACGCGCTGCCCGGTGCGCTGCTCCCTGGCCTGGTCAACATCCACGCCCACACTCCGATGACGGTGCTGCGCGGCATGGGAGGTGACCTGCCGCTGCTGCGCTGGTTGCACGAGGTGATGTGGCCCGCCGAGGGCAGGCTGACCGGGCCGGACGTGCACGCGGGCATGACCTCAGGCTGTGTCGAGCTGCTCCGCACCGGCTGCACGACCAGCGTGGAGATGTACTTCTTCACCGACGAGGTGATCGACGCGGTGACGACTGTGGGATCCCGGGTCGTGCTGACGCCCGGGATCATCGCCGTGCCGGGCTGGGACCGGCTCGGCACCTGGGAGCAGATGCGCGATGACGTGTCGGGGCGGATCGACGCCCTCGGGCTGCGGTCCGGTCCAGGTGACCGGATCGAGCTCGGTTACGGGCCCCACGCGGCCTACACCCTCCCACCGGAGGCATTGGCGTCCATCGCCGAGCACGCCCGCGAGCGCGGGGCGATGGTGCACGTCCATGTCGCCGAGACCGCCGAGGAGGATCGCGCCCAGCGAGCGTCGCACGGCTCCGTGCCGGTGCTGCTGGACCACCTCGGTGTGCTCGGCGGGCGGGTGCTGGCCGCACACGGCGTGCAGCTCTCCGACGCCGACGTCGCCCTGCTCGCCGACCGCGGCGCGGCTGTCGCGCACTGTCCTGGCTCCAACGCGAAGCTCGCGGCCGGTATCGCCCGGGTGTCCGTGCTGCGGCGGGCAGGCGTGCGGGTGGGGCTCGGCACCGACGGGCCCGCGTCCGGCGACGACCTCGACCTGTGGGCGCAGGCCCGGCTCGCCGGGCTCCTTGCCCGCGTGAGCAGCGGTGACGCCGCCGCGATCACGGCCGCGGAGCTGTTGCTGATGGCCACTCGCGACGGCGCTGCCGCGATCGGGCGCGATGACCTCGGCGCGCTGGAGCCGGGTCGGTGGGCCGACCTGGCGCACGTGGACCTGGACGACCCGGCGTTCGTCGCGCCCGGCGACGATGCCCAACTGCTGTCGAACCTCGTCTGGGCGGGCGGCTCCCGGTTGGTCCGGGACGTGTGGGTGGCAGGTGAGCAGGTACTCGCCGACGGTGAACCGACGCGCGTGGACCGGGCCACGACGACCGCAGACCTCCGCGCCGCAGCAGCCCGCCTACACACCTGACGGCACGAACGGCGCGCGAGTCGACACGAACTGGTGGGCGAGTCGACAAGTGCAGCCAGGATGGAGGTCAACTGACCCTGCGCTCGCGGTGGCGCCGGGCCCGTAACGCGCCCGTCGTCCGCTCCCGCAGGTTCATGCCCCGTGCCAGGAAGGCCTCGTGCAGCTCCGTCATGACCCGCCACATGTTGCCCAGGTCTTCAGACGTGACCGGGATCACGATCCAGCCACGACGTTCAAGATCAGCCGTCCGCGCCTCGTCCTGCTCGACACGTCCAGCATGGGCGGAGTAACCGTTGTACTCCAACGCGATCCGCAGGCCGGGCCAGCTGAGGTCGAGCCGATAGATCGGTACTCCGTCGATCGTGCAGACGCAGTAGTTGACCTCTGGTACTGGGAAGCCGAGGTCGACGATTCGCCAGAGCAACCAGCTCTCCGCCGGTGATTCTGCCCGTCCTGTCGCAAGGTCGACCAGCCGGGCGCCGATTCGCGTCCCGCGGGGATCGGGTCGCTCCCGGAGGCGGTTCCGGATGCGTGCGCGGAGGGCTTCTCGAGCTGCGGCGCTGTCGAGCGCCGCGAGTGCCTCGTCGAGCACGGCCAGCGCATGGGGAGGGCGACAGGTGCAGAGGACATCGGTCACCGCCCGCTCGAGGTTGAGGACCGGCATCCCGTGCACGAGAACCTGATCCGCGACGAGGGCCATGCCGTTGTGGACGACGATCCCGGTTCGCCGCCGCTTCCTGACCTCGTACGGGACCATCACATGTACCGGCGTCGGCGACGCCGCGCCACAACCGTGCAGGAAGGCGGCCGTGGGTCCCGCGATCACCGCACCGGATCCGGAGGCGAGCCATGCGGCTGTCACGACCGTCAGCGGCTCCGCCGCGTGAACCGGATCGACAAGTACCCCGGGCCATGGCGAGCTGAACTCGCCCGAACTGATCGCTGTGCGCACCCGGTGCCGGCCGAGCTCGCGCACCGCGTCCCGCTGCCGGCACGCGCCGGCTCTGCCCACTGTCGTCGGAAACATGAGAGCAACGTTGCCGCGCGGATCAGCACGACGGCAGTCCGATCGTGAGTCTGTGGACAACCGGACCGCGATGTGGACAACCTCGACTCGCGGCCGCCGCCTCCGTGAGCCGTACGTGCCGACTCGCCCGCCAACGCGTACCGACTCGCGCGCCAAATCGTGCCGACTCGCGGCTCGGCGACGCCGGAGCGACTAGCCTCCGCCTGGTGGACGATCGACGCTCGGCCGACCCAACGCCCGTATCGACAGCTGCGACGCCCGACCCGGGGCTGGGGACTGCGCAGGAGACGCTGGCGTCGCGCTTGACTGTCCCGGCCTCGCTTCGTGTCACGTCGGAGGTGTGTGCTCGGCTGCTGGTGATCGCCGCGACACTGGCCCTGTTGATCTACTTGGCCATCCTGCTGCGGATCGTGCTCATCCCGGTCGCGATCGCGGTCCTGCTGACCGCGTTGCTCGCCCCGCTGGTGCACTGGCTCCACACCCACCACCTCCCCCGGGGCCTGGCCACCGCGCTGGTGCTCCTGAGCGGACTCGCCCTGCTCGGCGGCCTGCTGTCCTTTGTGATCACCACCTTCATCGCCGGCTTCCCTGCCCTGCAAGAACAACTCAACGCCAGCCTCGCCTCCATCGAACGCCTGCTCACCCGGCCACCGTTGAACCTGCCCAACGACTGGCTACAGAACCTGCCCGAACAACTCGGACAGACCCTCAGCAACAACCGCGACGCCCTCACCACCGGCGCCCTGAGTACCGCCGCCACCGTCACCGAAGTCGCCGCCGGACTCGCCCTGGCCCTGTTCTCCCTGATCTTCTTCCTCTACGACGGACCCCACATCTGGCAGTTCCTGCTCCGCCTCGCCCCCCGGCCCGGCCGCGGCCGCATCGACGTCGCCGGCCGCCGCGCCTTCGCCACCCTCGTCGGCTACGTCCGCGCCACCGTCCTGGTCGCCATCGTCGACGCCGTCGGCATCGGGCTCGGCCTGCTGATCGTCGGGGTCCCCCTGGTGATTCCCCTGGCCGCTCTGGTGTTCCTGGGCGCATTCATCCCTACTGTCGGCGCCGTCCTCACCGGGGCCGTCGCCGTCCTGATCGCCCTGGTCGCCAACGGACCCATCCCCGCCCTGATCGTGCTCGCCATCGTGATCGGCATCCAACAACTCGAAGGACACCTGCTCCAACCCCTGTTGCTGGGCCGCGCCGTCCGCCTGCACGCCCTGGCCGTGGTCCTCGCCGTCGCCGCGGGCGTCGTCATCGCCGGCATCATCGGCGCCCTGCTCGCGGTACCCCTGCTCGCCGTGGTCAACACCGTCATCCGCTCATTCACCGCCACCACCGAACAGAACCCGGCCACGGTCAACGCCCTCGACCCCCGCCACACCCAACCCACCACCCACCCGACACCTTCCACCGAACCCGGCCGGTTCACCCAACTGCTACGACGACTCAGCAAAGCCCGGGCGACGGAGTAGCGACCGTCACACCTGCTCGACTCGACCGCCAGTTCGTACCGACTCGCGCACCAGTTCGTACCGACTCGCGGGGGTTTGGTCAGCCGTGGGCGAGGTCGGTGAAACGGCTGTAGTGCAGCTGGTGGGCGACCGTGATCGTGCTCGTCGGACCGTTGCGGTGCTTGGCCAGGATCAGGTCGGCCTCGCCCGCGCGGGGATCGTCACGCTCGAACGCATCGGGACGGTGCAGCAGGATGACCATGTCCGCGTCCTGCTCGATGCTCCCCGACTCGCGCAGGTCCGCCAGCATCGGACGCTTGTCGGTGCGCTGTTCCGGACCACGGTTCAGCTGGCTGATCGCCACCACCGGTACATCGAGCTCCTTGGCCAGCAGTTTGATCTGCCGGGAGAACTCGCTGACCTCCTGCTGCCGGGACTCGACCTTGCGCCCGGATGTCATGAGCTGCAGGTAGTCGAGGACGACGAACTTGAGGTCGTTGCGCTGCTTGAGCCGCCGCGCCTTCGCGCGGATCTCCATGAGCGTGAGGTTCGGGGAGTCGTCGATGAACAGCGGTGCCTCGCTGATCTCGCTCATGCGCCGCGCCATGCGCGTCCAGTCGTCGTCGCTCATCCGCCCCGCGCGCATGTCGGCCAGCCGGATGCGGGCCTCGGCCGAGAGCAGCCGCATAACGATCTCGGACCTGCTCATCTCCAGCGAGAACACCGCGCTGGTGAGGCCGTGCTTGACCGAGCAGGAGCGGGCGAAGTCCAGCCCGAGGGTCGAGTTGTGCGTGGGGATCATCGAGTGACCGGCAAGGTAGAGGTGCGTGTCGTTGGCGACCTGCACGCATCGCACCGGCACGCTGGGGACCGGCCGGACGTCGGTGACGTAGCGCGGGCTGCGACGGTGCCCGTGCTCGGCCGAGCGCTCCTTGTGCAGCAGACGCTTGCGCTCGGAGCGAAAGACCTCATCCCCGCAGGTAATGGTCAAGACGTAGGAGGTCGACGGACCGGGACACCGGCCTCCGACGGGCGCGGTGGTGATCGAGCACCGGTAGCCGAGGCCGACGACGAGCTCGTGGACGTCGTCGGCGAACCGGCGGCTGGTGACGGAGAGCTGCAGGTCGCCGGTCGTGGTCACCGCGGCGTCGGTGTCCAGGAGACCGGCGAGCAGCGCCCGGCGCTGGGTCTGGGACGCGCGCTGGTAGCGAGCAGGTACCGAGGCCGTCTCGGCTTCCCGACACAGCCGGACGCCCATCGTGTACGGCTCCACCGACAGCTCGACGTGCGGCAGCTGCAGCGCGGCACCGGGGTCGACCGAGTGGTTCAACACCGCGTCGGCGTCGTCGCCGGGTACGGGGCTGCACCGGAGGGTGGCTCGGATCTGCTCAGTGGTACGCACGGCTGGACCGATCCGAGCCGGCCCCTGCGGCCGGGGCCGGCGAGCCGCCCTGGTCTTGGTGAGCCACTGATGCCCCGCATCAGCGACGATCACGGTGCCGTCGGAGAGCTCGATCTCGTAACAGGGGCGCCCGACTAGGACCTCGGTGGCCGCCACGACTCGCGTCGGTACCCCGTCGGCGCCGATCAGCTCGTCGCCGACGGCAACCTCGCCCATCGTGGTCCAGCCCGCCGGCGTGGGCAGCGGGGTGTCCAGCGCGAGGGCCTTCCCAAGCCCGGGCCGCGCGGCTATCACGATCATCTGCCCGGGGTGCAGGCCGTTGGTGGCGGCGTCGAGGTCGGCGAAGCCGGTGGGCACACCGAGCGCGACGCCGCCGCGGGAGGCGATGGCGTCGATCTCGTCCATCGTGGGCTGGAGCAGCTCCTCCAGCGCGACGTAGTCCTCGCTGGTGCTGCGCTCGGTGACCTCATAGATGGCGGCCTGGGCGCGGTCGACGACGTCGTTGACCTCGGCTCCGTCGGCGCCGTGGTAGCCGAGCTGCACGATGCGGGTGCCGGCCTCCACCAGCCGCCGCAGGATGGCCTTCTCGGCGACGATCTCAGCGTAGTAGGCGGCGTTGGCCGCGGTGGGGACGGTGGCGATCAACGTGTGCAGATACGGTGCGCCGCCGAGGCGGATGAGGTCGCCGCGGCGCTGGAGCTCGGCGGAGACGGTGACGGCGTCGGCAGGCTCGCCGCGGCCGTAAAGGTCGAGGATGCAGTCGTAGACGGTCTGGTGCGCCGGTCGGTAGAAGTCGTCGGGCCGCAGCACCTCGACGACGTCGGCGATGGCGTCCTTGCTGAGCAGCATGCCGCCGAGGACGGACTGCTCGGCCGTGAGGTCCTGCGGCGGCTGGCGGTCGAACGGCGTGCCCGGATCGGCGCCGCCCTCGCCCGCCGCGCGGACCGGACGCGGCCGCACCGGACGATCGTCAGCCAGTGCCATACGCAGCGTCACCCCCTGTCGGCCAGTGTATCGAACATGTGTTCGATCCGCTCGGTGACCCCTGCTGTCGAGCCGGTGAACACACGCTGTCGGCCAGGTCGAGTTCTCGGACTCCGAAGCGGTGAGGTTAGGGGCCGGGAGGCGCGGGGCAAAACGGCCTTGTGCACAGACCTGGGGACAGGATGGGGACAGGTCAGGCCCGTCCCAGGAGCGTGTCGGGAGCGTGCTGTGGACTGCGTGGGGACAACGGTCAATGTTGAGGCGTTTGCGCTGATCACAGGGCGGATCGGTACTGTGGATAACTTTCCTTCTCCGACACGCCGACGGCCCCCTCTTCGGCGTGTCGGGGCGGGCTCGGCAAACCTCCACTGGGCGCATCCGGCCGGTCAGTCGGCGATGTCGCCGTTACCTCCGAGACGTCGCACCTGCGGGGTGCCGACAACTCTCCCGGAGGGCGCCGGAAAAGTGAACGGGGCGGGGCCCCGGGGGGGGGCCCCGGGGCCCCCCCCGGG
>JBBSQN010000147.1:0-14810 GCA_038257875.1 Mycobacteriales bacterium | reverse complement strand
GCTCCGGAGAGTGCCCACTCTCCATCGACAGGACCGCCCGGATCCGCTCTTCCTCAGTCGACCTACGCCCGTTCTTCGCCACCCCGCTAGTATGCCATATGAGAATGGGAGAAGTCCAGAAAGTTATGAATTAGTTAGTATGCGCAGGCCGTCTGTGGTGATCAGTTCCTTCCGGCATGGCTCAATACGTTCAATGGGACGTCACACCGGCCACCGGTTGATCAAGTTGTCTGTGTTTGAGGTCTAGCTCGTACATCGCCCGGTCTCGGCCAGGGCCTTTGGCGTCGGTGGTGACTTCGATTCCGTGCTCGGTGCGGTCGTCGGGTATGTTGACGAAGCCGAGTGCGAGCCAGGTGCGGTGTGCGACGATGTTGTCAGGTTCCGAGGTCAGATACATTCGGGTGCAGGCGTGCTGTATTGCGTACTCACTGACCGTCGACAGTAAAGTACGGGTGACTCCCTTTCCGCGGTGCTCGGGGTGAGTGGCGACGTCTTGCACGTAGACCTCGTGCGATAGGTCGTGGCTCCGGAAGGCGATGACCGCGCCGACCACGTCGTCGATTATCGCCACGGGGCAGGTGGATGAGAACAGGTTCGCATAGAGCCAGTAGTCGGAGTGGGTGCGTGGGCGAACAAATGGCATGCCGAGGTGCATCAGCTCCCCGGTTCGGAGCCGATGCCGTGATCCGTACGGCCACGGCGCTGTCGAAGGCTCATGATGCTCGCGAGTGCCGCTGCCGGGTGGACCGCTTCCGTGATGCTGCGGCCGACGATCAGAATATCCCATTCGGCGGCGCGGATCAGCGGACTGTCGGTCGGCCCGAAGCCACCGGACACCGCTACCGGTAGCTGCGTCCAGCGTCGGAGCGCCGCAGCTCGCTCCAGCGGGTACGGTCCCCAGGCGACACCGAGGTCGATGTTCGTGGTGACGACGAACGCGTCCACGCCCTCGCGTTCCATCTCGCGGACCCAGCCGGCGTCGAGCCGTTCGTGCGGGGTGTCGAGCATGATCGGGATGCCCAGGCGGCGACCGGCCTCCACCGCGGACGCGACGCTGCTGGCGGTCGACAGTCCGATCAGCAGCACCACGTCGGCGCCCGCCGCGGCGGCCAGCTCCACCTGGTCGCGTCCCCAGTCCGCGGACATCATCTCCGCGACGACCTGCGTGTGCGGGACGAGGTGCTTGATCTCGGTGACGGCGGTGAGCCCGAGCCGTTTGATCAGCGGGTCGCCGACCTCGATGAGGTCGACGCCAGCGGCTGCCGCCGCGGTGGCCACTCGAGCGGCGTGCTCGATGTCCTGCAGGTCGAGGGCCACCTGCACGGCTCGGCCGCCGCGGCGTCTCCGGAACACCTCGCGGCGCTGTGCGGGATCGTCGGACGGGTCGCCCGCACCCCTCGCCTCGCTCTGCACGACCCAGCTCGGCGAGCGCCGACCCTGCTCCAGCAACGCCGACCTGGTCCGGGGCGCCACGGTGGTCCATCCGGTGCGCATCTCGCGGAGCAGGCCGAACAGCGCGTGCTCCGCGGGCTGCGACGGGATCAGGGTGCTCGAATCCGGCCTGCCGTGCAGGAGCGCCATCCGCGCCACGAGCGGGGCGATGTGCGCGGGGGGCTGCAGCCACGACGGCTCGGCCGTGAGCACGGCACCCGCAGTGACGATCAACGACCGCTGCGCGGTCGTGCTGGGGTCGCCGGACAGGACACCGAGCAGCGCGCAGCCGCGCACGTGCCAGTTCTCGTCCACCAGAAGGTCGGCGAGCAGCTCCCGACCGGTCGTTGCCGGGCCGTGACCGACGGTCCGAGCTACCGCGGCCCGTACCTTGTAGTCGGCGTCCCGGGCCAGGACGTCCACGATCCGTTCGACCGGGCCGGTGGCGCCGGCGTCGCGCGCTCCCTCGGCGAGCGCGGCCCGCACCCGCCAGTCGCCGTGCCCGAGCAGGTCGGTGAACGGGCCGTCGAGCTCGGTGTCCGCGCCGAAGAACAGGAAGAAGTGCCGCGCGAAGAACACCGCCTCGCGCGGGTCGCCGAGATTCGCACCGTCGAGCATCTGGCGTGCGGCCTGCGCGTCGAGAGTCCGCTCGACCGCCCCAGCGGCGTCCGGCCAGATCGCGGCTCCGAAGCGGTGCAGCACCTCGTTCATCCAGCGCGGATACTCCGAGGCAAGCGCCCGTTGCAGCGCCGGATTGGCCAGCAGCGATCGCGTCAGCTCGACGGAGCTGTCCTGGTGGCAGCGGCGTGCGCAGGCGCGGAGCACGTCGTCGGTCGCGAAGGCGAGGCTGCCGGCGGCGGCCGTGTCGAGCAGCAGCGGCAGCGTGGTCCGGGTCGCCACGGTCGGGGCGACGGCCACGGCTGCCAGCAGGTCGGGCGCGGCCTGGTCTAGTGCGAACGCGAGGAACTCGAACACGCCCCGGGCCGCCGCGGAGGACACCGCCGTCTCGGCGATCTGGTTGAGTGTCCGCACCGTGACCAGCGACCGGCCGGACTCCCGGAGGTGGTCCGCGACGGCGGTCGCCGCGACGTACTCGCCGAGGACGTCGTGATCGAAGACCGGCCCGTCCGGCAGGTTGCGGACGAGCGGCAGCTGCGCCGGGTTCGTGTCGGCGTCCCATTCCGGGGCGCCGGCCGTCGTCCAGACCTGTTCGAGCTCGGGCAGCCGGTGCCGGGCCAGGGCGGTGAGCCGGCGCTCGACCGTGCCGACGTCGCCACCCACGGTCCGCAGCGCGGAGCGCACGCAGCAGCCGACCAGCTCGAAGGCGTTGGCGTGGGTCGTCGCGGTGTCCCCGGTGGCCTGGAGCAGCCGCATGTAGAGGGGGAGCCGGGCCAGCTCCCGAACCGCCACCGGGAGCTGGGAGAACCGGCGGCCGACGCCCGGCGAGCCGTCCCAGGCCCGGGCGGTGGTGACCGGGTCCCACGGGGCCAGGCGATGCGACGGACCCACGTTCACCGGCCGGCTCCGGTAGAGCGTCGCGGCGACGAGCGGCGCGCTCGTGACGTCGGGCTCCGGCGGGGTGCGGGCCAGCAGCACGAACCGGAGCCGGCTGCTGAGTACCTGACGGAGCACCCGGTCGACCGCGCTGGACACCCGGTCCATCTCGTCCTGCGTTGCGATCCCGTCCACGACCACCACGCACGGCCGCGTCAACGCCGAGCACAGCTGCTCCAGCTGCAGGGCGCCGTCACCCCGATCGGGCAGCGACGCGTACCGCAGGATCTCCGCCGACATGCTGTCGTCGAGCGCGGCCCAGGAACCCACCGTGTGCACCTGGACGTCCGCGACGTCGTTCAGGTGGCCGGCCAGCCGGAACCCGAGGGTCGTCTTTCCGCTGCCCGGCGGTCCAGTGAGGAGGAAGACCCGCGTCGGTGTCGCGAGGAACGCGCGGAGCTGGTCGATCGCGTCCTCGGCCGGGACGTATGCCGGTCCGGCCGTGGCGGCGAACGGCGCGGCGAGCGCTTCGCTGCGGATCGACGACAGCCCACCGAGATCCAGTTCGTCCGGATCGGAGACCGCTGCGGCGGACACCTTCTCACCGGGCAGCGCGAACCACAGGTACTGCTGCGGGGTCTCCAGGATCGTGGCCCAGTGGATCAGCAGGTCGAGCTGCTCGATGCGCGGCCCGGTCTCGATCCGGCTGAGCCGGGACTGGGTCGTGTTCAACCACTCGGCCATCGTCTCCTGCGGCAGCGGGCGTCGGCCGTGCATGGGATGGACGCGGTAGGCCCTGATCACCCTGCCGATGTGGCGAGCGGCGAGCGCCTCCCGCATCGCGTCGTCGTGCCAGAACTCGGCAGGCATCGATGGTGGACAGGTCGTCACGAAGGCCCGTTGAGGTGACTGCATCGGTGGGGAGCGTACCGGCCCTGACCACGGCCTCGACCCCGATCCATGCGCCTTGTTGATGCTCTGGCCGGGTAAGTCTCATGTCGAGCCCGATATGGCGGGAGGAGATTGTTGCCTGCGACGGTAGGGGCGTCATCGACCAGATCCAGCGGGCCGGTCCACGCGATCACTGACAGTGCCGCGTGCGTGCCCTGGGCGGTGGCGTGCTCGGTGCCATGTCGCGGACGCCTGGCCCGCCGCGGTAGAGACTCCCGGCCGATGGTCGTCCCCCCGGACCATCGGCCGGGTCCCTGGCGAAAGGAACAACGCGATGACCGCTGTGACCGTGTCGGACTGGCCAGCTCGTGCGCAGCAGCTCGGACGCAGCAGGGCCACCTCCGGTCGTTCCGCGACTGCGGCACGCGATCGGATGATGGTCCTCATTTTGGAGGGGCCTATTCGTATGCACACCTTGATCGCCAGTCCGTTCCTCGGGCATTATCTTGTCGTACGTCCGGGGTTTGAGCGCGGTATCCTCAAAGAGCAGCTCCGGGAGATCTTCGCCTGCCGCGACCCGGAGAAGGCACGAGCCCTGCTCGCCGGGTGGATCGCCTGGGCACGACGCAGCAGGCTCCCCGCGTTCGTCACACTCGCCAAGACCATCCAGAGATACCGGCAGCTGATCCTCAACGCCGTCACCCACGGCCTGGCTGAGGCCCGCTCCGAGGCCACCAACACCCACCTGCGGCTGCTCACCCGCCGCGCCTACGGCTACCACACCCCCGAAGCACTCATCGCCATGGCCGACCTCACCCGCGGCGGACTCTGCCCACCACTCCCCGGACGATCATGAACAGCCACCCACAGGAACGTCAGTAGAGCCCCACGAGAGACAACCACCAGAGCCTCTCCGACACACGTGAGGCAGCCGAGTTCAGGTCTCGTGGTGAGCCCCGATCATGATGCTGGAATCCAGACAGATGAGCACGACTGGAGGATCCTGAACCGAGGTGCCCTGCGTCGAACCCATAGGCCGACGATCCGTGATGCGAAATCAGCTCCGGAAGCTGGCCGACGTTGCACCCGAGCCGCACGTGACCGTCCAGATCCTGCCGCTCGACGCCAACGGCGAGGCCAGGCTGGAGGGATCGCCCACGCCACCTGGCTCCCTGGTTCCTACTCGGCCCCACGTCCGACATCCTGTACGACGGGAGTCGTCACGGGTATGGTCTTCGTCAAGGCCGCGAGCGGACACATGTGCATACAGCGCTTTGGGGTGCTCAACCAACTCGCACTAAAACGACGAACAGTTACGAGCGACCACACGAAGGAGGCCACGACTTGAAAATTCAGCCCTGGCGAAAGAGCACCTTTTCGACCAACAACAGTGGCGACGACGACTGCGTCGAGGTGACTAGAGCTTCCCGACGGACGGATTGGCCTCCACGACAGCAAGCACGCCGAGGCCGGGCACCTCACCTTTACCCGCACCTGATACAGGTCTGCGCCGTCGATATCCCAATCATCCCAGGAGGAGGTACGACATGAACTACGACGACCCCTTGTTTCCTGCGCGAGAAAGATTTCCGATCAACCCGCTGTTTATTGCCATTGATCACTCGCCGCCAAGCGATGCCCGTCCATTCATCTTACGGGGACATTTACCGTTCAGGGCGCCTGCTGTTGACGGCGTTATCAGCGTCAGACATCGTACTGATGCGACACAGCGGAAGATTCCCGAAGAGACCAACCTGGACAACAAAGTTGTTGATGACTCGTACACCGTACCCGACGAGTGACATGCGCACACCTGTTGTGCTGATCATCGGCGAACATGAGGACTGGTCAGCGACATCGGTTGCTGACCAGCTGACGAAACGAGGAGTTCTGACCTACCGCCTGGACACCGCCGACTTTCCGCAACGCATGAAGATGTCAGCGTTTCATCGAAGCAAGAGTTGGAGTTGTCGAGTCCAGACTGAGATCGGCCAGCTCAACCTCGAAGAAGTCACTGGCGTCTACTACAGAAAACCTCGCCAGTTTGATATATCGGCAGCACTCTCCGAACCCGAACGCCGCTTTGCACGAGCACAAGCCAGAGTTGGGGTGGCAGGCCTGCTGTCAAGCATGCGCGTTCGGTGGATGAGCCACCCTTCGAAGATTGCCGATGCGGAGTACAAACCTGGGCAGCTTGACGTTGCGGCAGAGGTTGGGCTGCAGACACCGGCGACTCTCATCACGAATGATCCTGAACAGGTCCGAGAGTTCGCGACCGAGGAGCATCGTCTCGTGATCAAGCCACTCGCCGAACCAATCATCCACGAGGGCGGCGGATATACGCCTATCTACGCGCGCCTCCTTGATCTGCACGAGTTGGATAACCTTGTTGGCATAGAGACGACTGCGCACATGTTCCAGGCCTGGGTACCAAAGCGTTTCGAGGTACGAGTGACAGCAGTTGGACGAGAAGCGTTTGCAGTCGCAATCCACGCAAACTCCGAGGCTGCTCATGTGGACTGGCGCTCCGACTACACAGCGCTGCGATACGAGGTCATTCGTTGCCCAAAGGAGATACTCGACAGCATACACCGATACCTGGACTCTTATGAACTGAGTTACGGAGCCTTTGACTTCGTTGTCACGCCAGACGGATCTTGGTTCTTCCTTGAATGCAACGCCTCAGGGCAATGGGGGTGGCTTGCCGAAGAGTGCCAGTTGCCGATAGCCGCAACCATAGCGGATGAGCTCGCAAGGACTGATTGACACATGGCAGTAACTCAAGCTGAATGGCGAACCAGAGCGAGACGGTTAGCCGACGATCTTAGACAGTCCGGGGCGCTGGCAGATGCGGCCTGGTACGACGCGTTCGCCACGACTCCCCGACACTTGTTCGTGCCGTCTTTTTCCATCGATAATCGAAAGTTCGACCGAACCGAACCGGTCGACATCGACAGCTGGCTGGATGTGGTCTACCGGGACGACGCGTTGCTTACCCAGACCACTCAGCACCGGCCGTCGTCCTCGTCCAGCAAACCCGCGATCATGGCCGTGATGCTGAGCTTGCTCGAGATTACCGGCACCGAGCGGATCCTGGAGATCGGTACCGGGACCGGTTACAACGCGGCCTTGCTTGCCAGCAGGCTGGGCGCCGGGCGAGTGACCAGTATCGACATCGATCCGAGCTTGGTCGACGATGCTCGCCAGCGGCTGGCTGAGTTCGGCGCAACTCCACTTCTCGTGGCGGGGGACGGGTCCAGCGGGTGGACTTCGCGAGCACCGTATGACCGGATCATCGCAACATGCGCGATTCACTATATCCCGCCAGCATGGATTCACCAGCTCGTCGAAGGCGGTCGAATCATTGCACCGCTCACCGGGCCAGGCGGTGCGCTCATGGTGCTGGACAAGATCGCAGCTGACGAGGTGCACGGTCGCTTCGATCCACGGCCAGCACAGTTCATGCCACTGCGTCACTATGCGAATGATCCGCTTGGCCCTGGCGAGTCAGTGGGGTTCAGCGCCGATGGCATGCCACACTACGGGACGACCACGCTCGACCCTCAGATACTCGTCGATGCCTCCGCCGCGCTTGCCCTGTTCTGTCGGCTTCATCTGCCCGGAATGACGATCGGAGCGGAGCGGAGCGGTAGCGGTTCCGTCATCGTGCACACGACTGACGCGATGGCTGAGGTGTTGCGTACCCCGCTGAGTCCAGGCTCCTGGCAGGTAATCCAGCGTGGCCCGTACCGCTGCTGGGACAGCATCGAGGCTGCCATCAACACCTGGCACAGCCTTGACCGCCCAGGTCACAGCCGGTTCGGCATCACCGCGCTCGACGTGACGGATCGTCAGTTCGTCTGGCTCGACGACCCGAACGGCACACACAGCTGGCCATTGCGCTAAGTACGGCCCTACCGACCGACTAGCAAGCTTTGTTGATCTTTTCTCAGTTAACTTCTCCCGCGTCGCAGATCGGCCGGTTCGACAGTCGCCCAACGACAGGGAACCGCGGAGTGGCCGCAAAACTGTCTCTACTGTAGCACCTCGGGTTGCACGCTGTCGGGAACCTGCTGGACATGTCGTCCACTGGCCAAGCTCTATCAAGAAGCTCAAGCCCCCTTGAATACGTGTCAGCACGGAGGGGGGTGAAGAAATGACCGCAGTACCGATCACCATCGAGATCCGTCCAATCGAAGACGACGAAGCTGTGGAGCTGTGGAGCTGCACACTGATATGGCACCGCACAAAATTCTCGTCGACGACAGCGAAGCTCATCTGATCGACTGGGCATGGCCTACACGCGGCCCGGCCTGGATCGATCCCGCCGCGTGGATCATTCACTTGATCGACGCCGGACACACCCCCGCGCAGGCGGAGGTATGGGCTGCCCACCTCCCCTCCTGGCGCGACGCTCGCTCGGCCGCGGTGTCCGCGTTCGCCGACGCGAACGCGGCACTCTGGGCCGAACTGGCTGCCCAGGATCCGGGCTGCACCTGGAAGCCGCGCCTCGCGCGCAGCGCCCGAGCGTGGTCACGACACCGGACCGACACCGACGGCGGGTAATAACTTTGAGGCATCATCGGACGGAGACGACGGGAGGGCCGCGACATGGGCTACCGGCTGCTGGGCGACGCGGTGATGCTCGTCCACTTCGGCTTCCTGGTGTTCCTCATCGTCGGCGGGTTCCTCGCCTGGCGGTGGCCGCGGCTGATCGTCGTGCACCTGGTGACGGCCGCGTGGGGCCTGCTCAGTGTCACCGTGGGCGTGACGTGCCCGCTGACCACGTGGGAGGACGCGTTACGCCGCCGGGTGGACGGGCTGGGTCTGGAGCGGGGATTCATCGACACCTACCTCACCGGCGTCGTCTATCCCGCCGAGTATCTCCGGACGGTCCAGCTGGTTGTGGCCGCGCTCGTCGTGGTGTCGTGGGTCGGTTTCGCCGTGCGACGGCGGGCCGTGCGGGGTTCGACGCGGGCCTCGCCCGGCGGTCCGTGGAGCGGCGAGCGTGCGGCATCGGCTCGGACCGGCCGGTGAGCGTTCTCAGCCGAGATGTGCGGGCCCGAGCGTGTACCCGAGCGCGCGTAGCGCCGACCGGAAACGAGCCTCGCCGCTCTCGGAGATCATCAGGTGCCGGTCGCCGACCGGCGTGCAGTGCGTGCGCAGGGTGCGGTCGCGGGCGATCAGGGTGGCGATATGCGGGTCGGCGCACTCGATGATCCGGCGCAGGCCGAGGTCGCGGATTTGCCCGGCCCGGACGGTGGCGTCGTCGAGCAGCGTCCGGACCGTCACCGGGAGCCCGTGCACGGCGCGCTTGCCGAGGAACGTCGCCAGGTCGGTGGCCGAGCGTCCAGAGTCTGCGGCGGCGAGCAGACTGGCCGCGGACAGCGTCCAGACCCGGTCGGAGGTGCGGGTGGCGTAGGCATCGAGCACCAGCCGATCGGCGGTGGGCAGGTCGGCGACGGCGACGATGTCGAGGTTGGCCAGCACCTCCAGTCCCCGGTCCGGAGTGGTGGGTTGGTAGGTCGCGGCCAGCCTGGTGGCGTAGGCACCCAGCGGGTTGAGCCGGACGGCCAGCAGCCCGTCGTAGCGGCTCAGCGCCTCGGTCCAGTCCGCACCCCACATGTGTCGGAAGTCGTCGCGGGCACCGGCCGGGTCGACGTAGTCGACGTCGAGCAGGCCGAGCGTGGCGGCGTACTCGAACAGCACCGCGAGCGTGTAGCGGCCTTCCAGGATCGGCCAGTCGTGGTGGCCGTCGTAGCCGAGGCTGCCGTACTCGGGATCGGAGATGTAGAGCCTCCACAGGCCGCGCTCGCTGCGTGCGATCGTGGGGCTCAGGTCGGCGTGCCGCATCATCGTGAACAGCTCGTCGACGATGATCCACTCACCGGGCGGGCACTGCTCCAGCGCCGCGGCGACGGCCTGGCGGCGCGGTCCGGCCGCGCTCACCGCCGCTGCCGCACGCTGGCCCTTGATCGCCTCGACCCGGCTGAACTCGTCGAGGGGCGCGTGGCGTGGCCAGCGCTCCCACAATCCACGGATGACCTCAGCAGCCGGCCCGGCGAGCGCCTTGCGGCCCTTTGCGGTGAGGCCGAGTCTCTCCCCGTCCAGCCGGGCGAGGCCTCCGGCCTGCAGCAGGAGTGGCCAGGCGAACGACGCGATGGGTTCGTCGGGGTAGAAGTCGCCGGCGGCGAGGGACTCGGCCACCACCCGCACTGTGGCCGCGGACGGGCGCTGGGTCTTCGCGCTGCACCGGAGCTTCCCGGCGGCGCAGAGCTGCAGGACCGCGGCGAGGTTGGCCTGCGCCTCGTGCTCGGTCGACCGGACGGTGCTGGGATCGTCGTCGGTGGAACCCACGGGCGGACCCTACCGAGCCGGGGCGCGGCGGCGACGCGGCCTCCGGGTTACGCGGCCTTCGTGGAGCGTTGGGATATGGCGTAAAGCCACCAGAGCGACGGTGCGAGCAGCGCCCCGCCCACCGCGAGCGCGATGAGCGTCGCGAGCAGCACCGCTGGCGTGGCCGCCGCCTGCTCGATGGTGACCCCGGGCAGCAGCTCGGGAAACTGGGCGGCCGCCCAGCCCCACAGCAGCCCGACCACGGCCAGCGCCGCCGTCAGCCGCACCGCGAGGTAGCGCCGCCGCCACAGCAGCAGGAGCGACACCACACCGGACCCCACCGACACCACCAGCAGCGGCAGCCCGGCACCACCGGTCAGCTGCGCGTACAGCGGCGCCGCGTCCACGCGCAGCACCAACAGCCCGACCAGCGACAGGCCGCCGAGGACCACACCGGTCACCAACGCCCGCCGGCGGAACTGCTCGGCGAGCTCGAGCTCGCCGTCGCGCTGGGCGTCGCGGGTGAGGAACACCGCGGCGAGGTAGGCGGTGATGGCCGTGGTGAGCAGCCCCGTCATCAGCGACGTCGGATTGAGCCAGCTGGTGACCAGATCGCCCGCGGCGATGCCGGGTGGCACCCGGTCACTGGCGATAGCGCCGGCCACCGTGCCGAGGAAGAACGGGGTCAGCAGGGACGAGAGGGCGAACGCCGCACCGAACAGCCGTTCCCGTGGTATCCGGGTGCTGACCTTCCGGAACGCGAACGCCGATCCCCGGGCGATGATGCCCAGCGCCACCAGGGTCAGCGGGATGTAGAGCGTCGAGGCGATCGCGGCGAACACCGCGGGAAAGCCGGTCCACATCAGCACGATGACGAAGATCAGCCAGACGTGGTTGGCCTCCCACACCGGGCCGATCGAGTGCTCGATCAGCCCGCGCTGCGGACGACCGCGCTCGGTCCCACCGGCGAGCAGGTCCCAGATCCCACCGCCGAAGTCGGCCCCGCCGAACAGCACGTAGGCGGTCAGGCCGAGCCAGGTGACGGCCAGCGTGATCTCGGGCAGACCCATCGCTACCTCTCAGGGAACCGGTTGCGCGGTGACGTCGTCCTCCTGCGGAGCCAGTGGCACCGGCGTGTCCCGCGACAGCCGGCGCAGCACGAACACCGTGCCGATGGTGAGGATCACATACACCACCGTGACCAGCGCGAAGCCGTACACCAGGCCGGGTGCCGGGTTGACCGCGTCGGAGGTCCGCAAGATGCCGTAGACGACCCACGGCTGCCGGCCGACCTCGGTGGTGACCCAGCCCGTCTCCAGCGCCACCACGGCCGCGACCCCGGACACGGCCCCTGCCCGCAGGAACCACCGCGACCGGGGCAGATCACGCCGTCGCAGCCAGGCCACTCCCGCCCACGCGGCCAGGGCCAGCAAGGCGAACCCGGCGCCGACCATCGTCTGGAACGCCAGGTGCGTGACGTTGACCGGCGGACGGTCCTGCGGCGGCACCTCGTTCAGCCCCATGATCTCGGCGTTCGGGTCGAAGTCTGCCAGCAGCGACAGCCCGCTGGGGATCTCCAGGGCGTAGCGCATCTCGTCGTCGATGACGATGCCGCCGACGTGCAGCGGCGCGCCCCGCTGCGTCTCGAAGATCCCCTCCATGGCTGCGAGCTTCACCGGCTGGTTACTCGCGACGAAGTGGGCCGCCCAGTCGCCGACGCCGATCTGCACCGGTATGATCATCGCCGCCACGGTGAACGGGATGAGGAACCCCAGCTTGTGGTAGCGGTCCCGGCGGCCACGCAGCATCGCGACTGCATAGACGCTGGCCATCCCGAAGCCGGCCACCACGAACGCCGCCAGGATCATGTGGACGGTCTGCGGCGGCGTCGCCGGGTTGAACATCGCCGCCCACGGGTCGACGGCGACCAGCCGGTTGCCTACCTGGTCGAACCCGGTCGGCTGGTTCATCCAGGCGTTCGCGGTGACCACGAAGAACGCGCTGGCCACGCCCGCGATGACGATCGGGATGCCGGACAGCAGGTGCTGGCGCGGCGGCAGCCGGTCCCAGGCGTAGAGGTAGATGCCGAGGAAGATCGCCTCGATGAAGAACGCGATGCCCTCCAGCGCGAACGGCAGGCCGATCACCTCGCCGTAGATGCTCATGAGGCCGGGCCAGAGCATCCCCATCTCGAAGGACAGGATCGTGCCCGAGACCGCGCCGACCGCGAACAGGACGCCCATCGCCCGCGCCCAGCGTCGCGCCAGCAGCCGGTAGACCGGGTCGCCCGTGCGCTGCCCACGCCACTCGGCGATCAGCGTGATCGCGGGCATGCCGACGCCGAAGCACGCCACGATGATGTGCCAGCCGAGCGAGAGCGCCATCTGCATGCGCGCAGCACCGAGGTCGGCGGCACTCGCCGCGAGCGTGGTCACGTCCATGGAACCCCGCCTTCCCCGACGTCGGCACACATGATGTCCCCGCTCCGGAGGGCCGTCCAGTGGGTGATCTGATCCTCGTCCGCACCGGGCAGCGCCGCCGCACCTACGTCGTGCTCATCAAGCTGTCCTGGCGTTGTCGGTGAGCTGGAGATCCACAGCTGACGCGACGGCCCTGGCGAGCTCGGCGAAATCGTGACGGGAGGCCTGCACGGCGGCTTGGTGGCCCCCGAACGCTCCGTCGGCCGGTTTGAGAGCGAACACCGGCTTGCGGGCGTCCTGCGCCATCGGGATCAGGCTGCGGTAGTGCTTGAGCTGGGCCAGGCAGTTCGGGTCGTCGGTGAGTGCCGGCGCAGCGCCGTCCTGCCCGAGAACGTCGGTGCGGTAGATCCCCGGAATACGGTCCATCCAGCGTTGATAGGCGCTGACGGCGCGACCCAGGCGTACCCTGTGTTGCTGAAGTACGTAGCCGGCGGGCCGCATCCCGCCCGGTGGCAGTTCGAGATCCGGATTGGGATTCTTCAGTATCCGAGTTTGCCAGTCCTCTCGCCATCGGCGCAATGTGGGGCCCAGGTTGCGCAGTCCCTGCAGGCTGAACAGGTCGGGCGCGAGCGGCACGACCACGTGGTCGGCGGCTACCAGGGCCGCCCGGTTGATGGCGCCGAGGTTCGGTCCCACGTCGACAAGCGCGATGTCCGCCTCGAACTGGTCCGCTCCGCTGGTGATCAGGCGGCGAAACGCGGAGATGATGCGGAAGGCACGCTCGTTGCCATCGAGGCAGGCTAGCCACTGGCTCGACAGTTCGTCCTCGAACCGGGACAGTGCCAGGTCGCCGGGGGCCAGCGCGAGCCGGTTATCGATTTCCTGTAGCGATGTTGCCGCGATGTCGCCGATCCCGCGCAGCAGCGGGGAGAGAGCACCGAAGACTGTCTGCCCCTGCCCGGTTGCCGGCCAGAGGCCCTCCAGCTCGTCCTCATCGAGGAAGGCCGCGGTCAGGTTCGCCTGCGGATCGAGGTCGACGGCGACCACGCGAGCTCCGAACTCGGCGTACATCCACGCAAGGTGGTAGACCAGCGACGTCTTCCCCACCCTGCCCTTGTTGTTGAAGAACGTCACCACCGGGATGGTCATGGGGTCGTCCGCAGCGTGAGACCGATGAAGGAGGCGTCGACGTCGAACTCGATGGGCGCGTTGCCGTTGCGCGCCGCGAGCACAGGATCTTCGAGGCTGGTGCCGTCGACGCGCAGGAACTGGAGGTACGCCCCCGGTAGGTGTCTGGTCGGATCGATCCCGAGGAGCAGGACGCCGGCTGCGGTCGGGGTGCCGTCGACGGCAGCCAGGCGTAGGGCGGACAGCCGCTCGATCGGTGTCCGGTTGTTCTCCTCGATGACGTCGGCTGGCAGCGACGCCGGCAGGTACTCGCGTTCGAAGAGGGCGAGGTCGAGCTCGTCGAGGGTCAGGCCGGTCATCGGGCGTGCATCGAAGGTCAGGTCGGTGGCCCGGCGCCGTTCGGAGAGACGACGTTCCTCGTCGGCGCTGGCGATGACGCGTCGAGGGCCGACACGGATCCAGACCCGCCCCTCGTAGCGGACCGGTGGGCTCAGACTGGGCTCTACCTCGATCACCGCCACCTGCTGGCCACCGGCGTCGAGCGAGCTGACACGCATGGTCGGAAGGGGAAGGAGCTTGCCGGTGTCCCGGATATCGGCAAGGCTCAGCAGGAGCTTGTCGGTGATCTCTAGCCCGCTGGGGCGTCCGTCATCGGTGGCGCCGATGAACACGACGCCCGAGGCGCGGTACCCCGGCAGGTCGTTGGCGTAGGCGCAGATGGCCTGGGCGATCTTGTCGGTCGCGGCTGCGGACTCTTTGCGCTCGACCAGGTCGCTCTCCAGGTCAGCGAGCAGCACGCACAGGTCGTCGTCCGAGCGGGCCATCACATGATCCTAGTGTCCCGCGCCTGAAGTTCGTAGGCAATATCGGCTGAGGGAGTCGAGGATCTCGTCGGCGGTCTTGGTCCAGACGAACGGGCGGGGGTTCTCGTTCCAGATCTTGATCCAGTTGCGGATGTCGGCTTCGAGGGCCTGCACACTCTTGTGGATTCCGCGCTGGAGCAGCTTGGTGGTCAACTCGCCGAACCAACGTTCCACCTCGTTGAGCCAGGAGGAGCTGGTGGGGATGAAGTGCATGTGGAACCGCGGGTGCGCGGCCAGCCAGTTCTGG
>JBBSQN010000146.1:0-14830 GCA_038257875.1 Mycobacteriales bacterium | reverse complement strand
GTCATCGAACGGACGATCGCCAACTTCAAGACCTGGCGAATCCTGCACACCGACTACCGTCGCCCGATTACTACATTCCAGGAGACCATTTCTACTGTCGTCGCTTTGCACTTCTATACATACGGCTGAATAACCCTCAATGTTCCCAAAGGCCTCTTTGGATAATTTCTACATTGACTTTAGCTCGCCTACTGTCCCACGACTGGTTGCGCTCACGCAAGTAGAATGCTGCGTCTGGCTGGCGTGCAGTTCGCCGGCCGCGAGGGGCGGCGTGGGGTGTCGCCGACGACGTCGCGGCGTGGTCACCGGTTGTAGCGTGTCGCGTGCGGACGACGATGGTCCCGCGAGATCTGTGACGGGCTGCTGGAGTTCATTTCCCCGGCGTGGCTCGACGTCGAGCGGCATCCGCGCCGGAAACCGCACCACCATCGGCCATCGGTGATTCTCGGAACCCGAACGTGACGATTGACGGCAGGTCGCTGACCAGCAGGCCCGCCAGTACGAAGTGCTCGTGGGGCACGACGGGGTCGGGCAGCGCGTCGAGGGCGCACCAGCGCAGCTCCGCCGCCTTCGCGTACTCCATCCTGCGCGGCACGCCCGTCCAGCTCCGGCAGGTGAAGAAGAAGTCCACCCGCTCGTCGATCCACTCCGTGGTGCCCTGGGTGCGGTGCATCGCGGTGAGCGGCACGAGGTCGTCCGGTTCGATCGTCACGCCCAGCTCCTCCGCGGCCTCCCGGCAGGCGGCCGCGAGCACCGACTCACCGGCCTCGACGTGGCCGGCGGCGGCGCAGGCCCAGTGCCCGTCCCGGTAGCCGGTACCGCGGCGCAGCTGCAGGAGCACCTCGTCCGGGCCGTCCCGAGCGGAGCTGCGCAGCAGCAGCACGTACGCGGCGGGGACGACGCGGAAGCTCACGGCGGCGGAGCCTAGCGTCCGTTATCGGGGGCTCCTCCCCGGTGTGACCAGCCCGCTTTCGTAGGCGGCCACCACGGCCTGAGCTCGGTCTCGTAGCCCGAGCTTCATCAGGACGCGGCCGAAGTGCGTCTTGACCGTCACCTGCCCGAGGACGAGATGCTCGGCGATCTCGGCATTCGACAGGCCCCGTGCCACCAAGGTGAGTACCTCCCGTTCGCGTGCAGTCAGGCGGCTCATCACCTCGGGGTCGGGTGCACGCGGCTCGGGGCGCGCGGCGAATTCGGTGAGTAGACCCCGGGCGACGGCGGGATGCAGCCAGGCGTCGCCGGACGCGATAGCTCGGACGGCAGACAGCAGCTCGTCGGGCGCGGCGTCCTTGAGCAAGAAGCCGGAAGCGCCGGCGCGCAAAGCGGCGTAGACGGCACCGTCGGCATGGTAGGTCGTCAGGATGAGCACCTTGATCGGCGTGTCGGGGGCTGCGGAAAAGCCGTCGGCGGTGATCTGACGCGTCGCCTCCACGCCGTCCATCACCGGCATGCGCACATCCATGATCACCACCTCCGGCTGGTGTCGAGTCGCCTCCTCGATGGCCTGTGCCCCGTCGCCGGCTTCCGCGACGATCTCGACATCCGGCTCGGTGTCCAGCAGCATGACGATGCCCGCGCGTACCAGCGGTTGGTCATCGACGACCAGGACTCGGATCACGTCGCAGTGCCTCCCTGTCTGGCTTGGTGACCTTTCTGTCGGTTCCTACCTCCCCGAGGTTGCAGTCGGTCTCGAGGACCTCGGCAACCCCGGCGCGGTCGTCTCGGGCAGCACCGCTTCGGTCTGCGCGGGGCAAGACGGCCGTCACCCGGAACCCGTTACCCGCTAGCCGACCCGCCTCGAGTCGTCCCCCCACGGCCGCGGCCCGCTCGCGGAGGCCGAGCAGTCCGTGTCCGCTGGAGGGGCTACGAGGCAGCTCGACGGTGCGGAGCTCGGGTCCGTCGTTGGTGATGGCCAGGTGCAGCTCGTCGTCCTCCCAGCGCAGTGTGATCGTGGTGTCCGTTCCGGGTCCGGCGTGCTTGGTGACGTTTGTCAGTGCCTCCTGCACGATGCGGTAGGCCGACAGGTCGACGCTGGGGTCGAGCACGCCGGGGTGGCCGTGGACGAACAGCCGTACCGGAACCCCAGCCGTCCGCACACCGTCCACGAGTGGCCCCAGCTCAGCCAGCCCATGGGGCAAGTGGAACTGTTTATCGGTCTCGGCGGCGTCGTTCGTGCGCAGGATGCCCAAGAGCCGGCGCAGCTCGACCATGGCCTGGGTTCCGGCACCTTCGATGTTGTGCAGAGCCGCGCTGGCTCGTTCCGGGTCGGTGGCCAGCACCCGGCGGGCACCCGCGGCTTGCAACAGCATGACGCTCACCGAGTGTGCGATGATGTCGTGCAGGTCTCGTGCGATGCGGCTGCGTTCGGTCGCCACCGCCATACGCGCCGCCAACTCCTGTTGCTGCTCCAGCAAGTCCACTTGTCGTCGATGGAAATGCGCCCATCGGCCGAGGCTCCACGACCCACAGTTGATCAATGACAGGAGGATCGTAGAGGCAACGAACACGGCTGGTGCCTGCTGCGGAGAGGCGTCCTGGACCTCAGCGGCGATGCCGAAGCTTGCGGGAACGAAGACCAGCGCCAACGCTACCAGTCCGGCGCGGAGACGATCCAGCGTCGCTATAGTATACAGCGCAACCATGAGGCCTATGACAGGGCGGTAACTGTCGGGAATCGCGATGGTGGCGATCGTACTGTGTGCCCACATGACAGCGAAAACAGCCACAGGTGCCCGACGCCGCCAGGCAAGAACGACGTAGCCGACTGCGGCGTACACCACGATCGCGACCGGAAACGTACTCGCGCTACTCATGACGACCTTGGAGAATCCCAGAAGGTCGAAGATGCAACATATCGTTGCGAGCGCCGCGTCCTGGCGTCGCTCAGGCAGCGGGCCGATCCGCTCGCTCAACCATGCATGAGCGGAGCGGCCTCGTCGGTTCGTCGCCACCCAGCGCCACATCAACAACCCTCGCTCAATTTGACCAGCCACGGCTGGCGTTACTTCGATCAAGAACCGGTATCAACACTGACGAGGCACACCGGAATTATGTTGCAGATAAAGCTTGAATGTGCCAAGGCTGAGTGGTTGATATAGGTTGCCGCCGTTGCTGAACTTTGCGTAGCCAGTATGAGCGCGCAGCACGCTACAGTTGTTGCTACGATCCCGATTTTCCAACGCTGCGGCCGCATGTGAAAGCGACTCGGCCTTGTGGGAGTGCTCAGTTGGTGATGTGATGACAAGGTTCCTCCTGGAGGAGATCGGCTGTTTGATGATCGACAGTCTCATGGCCAGGTAGTCTGCGTTCCAGGGCCTGGAAGCGCGCGCCACCTCGTTGGGGCCAGGGTACTCCCTCGGGCGGGCTCGGTCTGTATCCCTGGGGTGGAGGTTCAGTCTGCACCTCGGGTAGGACCTCAGCCGCTGTCGCCTACTGCGCAGGCGTCGACAGTCGCACGTCGAAGATCCTCCTGTCGGCTGACGACTGCCTGTACGTACTGTGGCAACATCGCGCTCGTTCACAATAGCTACTCATACTTGTCGTGTGGGAGGACGAGCGTGACGAACATAGCGGCTAGGCGCATTACCGCTACCGTCGTGTTGATTGCAGCCCGTGAGCTGCTGACCGTTCTGGCAACGGTATCAGGGACCGGCGCCGGTGTGGCTGATGTTCATCATCATAACCGAGGCTGGTATCACCAGTAGCTAACTTTGCGTGCTGAATTGTGACACGGGTCCAACTGGCAACCGCCGATTTACCCGGTCTGGTCACCTGGAGTCGCGGCGTGCGAGGGGTATGCCGGCGCACCTGGGTGAACACCGGATCATGACACCCTGCTGCGAGACGCCTCGGTGGCCGCGGCCGCGTGATTGACTGGCCGGTAACCCCCGTGTTGGGCTACGCCCATGCTGCTCTCGACCCAGCTCCAGTACGGCGACGACCCGGTCGGTGACGTCGAGGCGGTCCTCGCCCTGGAGCAGGCCGGCCTCGACGTCGTCTGGGTCGCGGAGGCCTACGGCTACGACGCCGTGTCGATGATGGGCTACCTCGCCGCACGCACCGAGCGAGTGCAGATCGGCTCCGGGATCCTGCCGATCTACAGCCGCACGCCCACGCTCACGGCGATGACCGCCGCCGGCCTCGACGCGCTGTCGGGCGGGCGCGCGATCCTGGGCCTCGGCGCGTCCGGCCCGCAGGTGATCGAGGGCTTCCACGGGGTGCGCTACGACCGGCCGGTCGCCCGCACCCGCGAGATCATCGAGATCTGCCGCGCGGTGTGGCGTCGGGAGAAGCTGGAGCACGAGGGCCTCTACCCGATCCCGTTGCCCGCGGATCAGGGCACCGGGCTGGGCAAGCCGCTGAAGCTGATCAACCACCCGCGCCGCGCCGACATCCCGATCTGGGTCGCCGCGCTCGGTGACCGGAACGTGGAGCTGACCGCGGAGCTGGCCACCGGGTGGCTGCCGCACGTGCTGATGCCGGAGAAGATCCGCGAGGTCTTCGGTCCCGCGCTGGACGCCGGTCTCGCCAGGCGCGCCCCGGAGCTCGGCCCGCTGCAGATCACCGGTGGGGGCGTCCTCGCCGTCGAGGAGGAGATGTTCGCCCCCGCGCGCCGGCTCGCCCGCGGGATGTACGCGCTCTACATCGGCGGGATGGGCGCGCGCGGGCGCAACTTCTACAACACCGTGTTCGCCCGGCAGGGCTACGCCGACGAGGCGAAGCTCGTGCAGGACCTCTACCTCGACGGGAGGAAGGAGGAAGCCGCCGCGGCGCTCCCCGAGGAGTTCATCGAGAAGGTCACGCTGATCGGGCCCGCCGGCCTCGTGCAGGAGCGGATCGCCGTGCTGCGCGCGGCGGGCGTCACGCACCTGCACGTGACCCCGGTCAGCACCACCGCGCCGAAGGTCCTCGCGCAGGTCAAGGAGTGGTTGTAACCGGTCATCGTCTCTCATCGTCGAGGGCTAACCTGGGCAGTGGCCCTCAGCGATGACCATGAGATCCGATCAAGGCGGTCTACAGCGTGTCCAGCAGCAGTACCTCGAAGCCAGCCAGCCAGTTCGGCCCCAACGAGTGGCTGGTCGAGGAGATGTACCAGCGCTTTCTCGACGACCCGGCCGCCCTCGACCCGGCCTGGCACGACTTCTTCGCCGACTACCGCCCCACCGACACCACCGGTGACCCGACCGCCGAGCCCGCCGACAGCGGCGGCAGCGTGACCCGCACCGACCTACCCGCACCGATCCCGAGTGCCGAGCGCCGTCCGGTCGTCGCCCGGGAGGTCACGGTGCCCGCGTCCGAGGCCGACGGCAACGGCAGCGTGCCCGCGGCGGAGCAGACCCCCGCCACGAGCGGTGCGGTCACCGTGCTGCGCGGGGCGGCGTCCGCCGTGGTCAAGAACATGAACGCCTCGCTGGCGGTGCCCACGGCCACGAGCGTCCGTTCGGTACCGGCCAAGCTGCTGGCCGACAACCGCGTCGTCATCAACAACCAGCTGCGGCGCACCCGCGGCGGCAAGATCTCCTTCACGCACCTCATCGGCTTCGCCCTGGTCAAGGCGCTCGTCGACGTGCCGGTGATGAACCGGCACTTCGTCGAGACCGACGGCAGGCCCACGGTCGTCGTGCCCGAGCACGTCAACCTCGGGCTGGCGATCGACCTGCCGGGGCGCGACGGCCGGCGCTCGCTCGTCGTCGTCCCGATCAAGGACTGCGAGACGATGACCTTCGCGCAGTTCTGGTCGGCGTACGAGGACGTCGTGCGCAAGGCGCGGGGCGGCGCCGTGACCGCCGAGGACCTCGCCGGCACGACGATCACTCTCACCAACCCCGGCACGCTCGGCACCAACCACTCGGTGCCGCGGCTCATGCCGGGGCAAGGTGCGATCATCGGCGTCGGCGCGATGGAGTACCCGGCCGAGTTTCAGGGGGCCAGCAGCTCCCGGCTCACCGAGATGGCCATCAGTAAGATCATCACACTGACGTCCACCTACGACCACCGCATCATCCAGGGTGCCGAGTCCGGCGAGTTCCTGCGCCGGGTCCACGCGCTGTTGCTGGGCGAGGACGGCTTCTACGACGACATCTTCCGGGCGCTGCGGGTGCCCTACGAGCCGGTGCGCTGGGTGCAGGACATCCCCGACGGCGCCGTGGACAAGACCGCGCGGGTGATCGGGCTGATCGACGCCTACCGCACGCGCGGGCACCTGATGGCCGACACCGACCCGCTCAACTACCGGCAGCGGCGCCACCCGGACCTCGACGTGCTCTCCCACGGGCTCACGCTCTGGGACCTGGACCGCGAGTTCGCCATCGACGGCTTCGGCGGACGGGAGCGGATGCGGCTGCGCGACGTCCTCGGCCTGCTGCGCAACTCCTACTGCCGCACCATCGGCACCGAGTACATGCACATCGCCGAGCCGGAGCAGCGCGCCTGGCTGCAGGAACGCGTCGAGGTGCCGCATGAGAAGCTGCACGCCGCCGAGCAGAAGTACGTGCTGAGCAAGCTCAACGCCGCCGAGGCGTTCGAGACGTTCCTGCAGACCAAGTACGTCGGGCAGAAGCGCTTCTCCCTGGAGGGCGGCGAGACCGTCATCCCGCTGCTGGACGCCGTGCTGGACAAGTCCGCCGAGCACGAGCTCGACGAGGTCGTCATCGGCATGCCGCACCGTGGCCGGCTCAACGTGCTGGCCAACGTCGTCGGCAAGCCGATCAGCCAGATCTTCCGCGAGTTCGAGGGCAACCTCGACCCGGGCCAGGCCCACGGCTCCGGCGACGTGAAGTACCACCTGGGCGCGGAGGGCAAGTACTTCCGCATGTTCGGCGACGGCGAGACGATCGTGTCGCTGGCGTCCAACCCCTCGCACCTGGAGGCCGTGGACCCGGTGCTCGAGGGTGTCGTGCGGGCCAAGCAGGATCTGCTGGACAAGGGCGACGGTGGGTTCACCGTGCTGCCGCTGATGCTGCACGGGGACGCCGCGTTCGCGGGCCAGGGCGTCGTGGCCGAGACGCTGAACCTGGCGCTGCTGCGCGGCTACCGCACCGGCGGCACCGTGCACGTCGTGGTCAACAACCAGGTCGGGTTCACCACCGCGCCCGAGCACGCCCGCTCGTCGCAGTACTGCACCGACGTCGCGAAGATGATCGGCGCGCCGGTCTTCCACGTGAACGGCGACGATCCGGAGGCGTGTGTCTGGGTGGCCAAGCTGGCCGTGGAGTACCGCGAGCGCTGGCACAACGACGTCGTGATCGACATGATCTGCTACCGCCGCCGCGGCCACAACGAGGGCGACGACCCGTCGATGACCCAGCCCGCGATGTACGACGTGATCGACGCCAAGCGCAGCGTCCGCAAGATCTACACCGAGTCCTTGATCGGCCGCGGCGACATCTCGATGGAGGAGGCCGAGCGCGCGCTGCGTGACTTCTCCAGCCAGCTCGAGCACGTGTTCAACGAGGTCCGGGAGCTGGAGCGGACTCCGGCCGCGCCGAGCCCCTCGGTCGAGGAGGAGCAGTCGTTCCCGATCGCCCTGGACACCTCGATCCCGCTGGAGGTCGTGCACCGCATCGGCGACGCGCACGTCGAGCTGCCCGCGGGCTTCTCGGTGCACCCGCGGGTCGAGCCCGTGCTGGAGCGTCGCTACCAGATGTCGCGCCAGGGCAACGTCGACTGGGCGTTCGGCGAGCTGCTGGCACTGGGCTCGCTGGTGATGGACGGCAGGCTGGTGCGGCTCTCGGGCCAGGACACCCGGCGCGGGACGTTCGTGCAGCGGCACTCCGTGGTGATCGACCGCAAGACCGGAGCGGAGTACTACCCGCTGCGCAACCTCTCGGAGGACCAGGAACGGTTCCTTCCCTATGACTCCGCGCTGTCGGAGTTCGCGGCCCTCGGGTTCGAGTACGGCTACTCGGTCGCCAACCCCGCGGCGTTCGTGGCGTGGGAGGCGCAGTTCGGCGACTTCGTCAACGGCGCACAGCCGATCATCGACGAGTTCATCTCGTCCAGCGAGGCCAAGTGGGGGCAGACCTCCGACGTCGTGCTGCTGCTGCCGCACGGCATGGAGGGGCAGGGCCCGGACCACTCCTCGGGCCGCATCGAGCGGTTCCTGACCCTGTGTGCCGAGGGCTCGATGACCGTCGCCGTGCCCTCGGAGCCCGCCAACTACTTCCACCTGCTGCGTCGGCATGTGATGGACGGGGTGCGCCGGCCGCTGGTCGTGTTCACCCCGAAGTCGCTGCTGCGCAGCAAGGCCGTGGTGAGCCCGCTGTCGGACTTCACCGACAACAAGTTCCGCTCGGTCATCGACGACCCGCGCTACCGCGAGGCCGACGAGCCCGTCGCAGGCGTGCGTCGGGTACTGCTGTGCAGCGGCAAGGTCTACTACGAGCTGGCCGCGGCGCGAGAGAGGGCCGGCCAGGAAGATCGATACAACGACACCGCGATCGTGCGCATCGAGCAGCTCTACCCGATACCGGACCGTCGGCTCACGGCGGTGCTGGACCGCTACCCCAACGCCGAGGACGTCCGCTGGGTGCAGGAGGAGCCCGCCAACCAGGGTGCATGGCCGTTCCTCGGGCTCATGTTGCCGGAGAAGCTGCCCCGGCTCGCCGGGCTCGGGCGGGTGTCGCGGCGCCGGATGGCCGCCCCGGCGGCGGGGTCGTCCAAGGTGCACGAGGTGGAGCAGGCGGCGCTGATCGCCGCGGCGTTCGCGGAGTGACCCACCGCCCGACCCCGGTGCGCGGCGCTCCGACCGGGGTCGGGCTTACGTGCAGAGCCCCGCGGACGGCTGCCCGCCAGGGGCGTTCTTCGCGAACGAGATGTGCACGTGGTCGTAGTGGTTGGCGGTGGCGCCGCCACGGTCTGACATGTGCTCCCAGCCGTTGCCGTAGTTCACGCGCTGCCTCCAGATCACGTACGTGATCCCCAGCTCCTCCTGGTTGCGCAGCGCGCACTCCGCGATCCGGTCGCCCTGATCCTTGCTGGCCATGAGGTCGATGGCATGCCCGCTCGGATGGTCGGAGTGCCGGCTGCGCTGTGCCACGCCGATCAGGGTGGGCTCGTCATACAGGCAGGACAGCATCTGTGCGGCCGCGCGCACCCAGGGTTTGACGCCGCCGAGGCCGCCGAGGCCGGTCTCGCAGTGAGCTGCGGCCTCGCGGGCCGCCTGTTGCTCCGCGGCCTTGCGGGCGACGTCGGCGAGCCCGGCGGCCTTGAGCAGCTCGGACACGTCCAGCTCCGGGGGCTCGGGCTCACCGACCTCCGTGACGGGAACCACGCTGGCGAGCAGCCGCATCCCGCCGGCCGCGACGTCGGGGTCTGGCGAGCCCTCTGCGGTGGCCAACCGGAGGACGGTGGCCTCGTCGGCGGTGAGGTCACTCGACGAGCTCGCGGTGGCCGCTGCGGTCGGCACCACGACGGCGAGTACGCCGCCGACGGCCGCGGCTGCGCCCATCCCGTTGCGCAGGGCAGACCGGGTGGACGTGTGGTGTCGGGTGGTGAGTGGGACGCGCCGGGTGTGCGGTGCAGCGTCGGGGTGGTGCAGTGCCGACTGTGTGCGGTCGGGGCGCTGAGCCACGTGCGCACCAGGGATCGCGACCGTGTGCTCTTCGGGTCGCGGGTGCGCGCGTCGGCCGCCGGGGGAGCGGTGCCGAGACACGTCCTACCTTTCGGACCGTGCGACCCGTGCGGGCGTCCGGTTTGGGGAACCGGCGGATCGGGGAATCCGTGTCCGCGGGGAGCCGGGTCGCTCAGTGATCCGTAATCGACCTTAGCGGGCCAGATCGCGGTGACGGAACCCCATGGTCAGGGGAGGCCCGCCAAACGTCACGTTCCGTGCGACGAGCGGCTAACAGAGGTCATTTAGCAACCGCGCGGGGTGCCGCCGCCGCCCGATGAGGCGAACGAGAGGTGCACGTGGTCGTAGTGGTTGGCCGTGGTGCCACCGCGATCCTCCATCGACTCCCAACCGTTGCCGTAGTTGATCCGCTGCCGCCAGATCACGTAGTCGATCCCGAGGGCCTCTTTGTTACGCAGCGCGCACGCGGCGAGAGCGTCGCCGGTGGACCGATTGACCATGAAGTCCAGCGCCTTGCCCGACGGGTGGTCCGACGTGCCGGCCCGGCTGGCCACACCGATCATCCGCGGCTGACCGAACAGGCAGCCGAGAGCCGCGGCGGCGGCGCGGACGTGGGGCTTGACAGCGCCGAGCCCCACGGTGCTCAGCCCGCAGTCGAGGATCCCGCTCGCGGCGTCCACCGTCTCCTGCACCTTGTCCTGCGCGGCCTTGTCCTGGGTCGCCTTCTCCTGTGCCGTGCGTTCCTCGGCCGCCGCCTGCTCGGCCTCGACGCGGGCGAGCTCCTGCTCGACCAGCTGCGCGGCCTTGACGAGCTCGGCGGCGTCGGTCACCTCGGGTTCGGGGGCGATGGGCTCGACGGCCGAGCGCAGCAGCACCGGGTCGGTCTCGACCGGCATGGTCTGCACGGCTTGCGCGACCGCCATACCGGGCGCTTCCAGGGGCGCGCTGTCGGGCTCGCTGGCCGGGGTCGGGGGTGCCGCCCCGACCAGGGAGAACGCACCACCGGTGACGATGGCGGCGACGACGGTGCCCCGCACCAGCGGGGTGGGGACGGACCGGCGCGCGCCGTCGCCCACCATCGCGCGGCCGGGGGCCACGGATAGCGAGCTCTGGTGTGCGCGTCGGCCCCGGGGGGAGCGATGCCGAGCCACGACCTGCCTTCCGGATCGACGGCGCGGCTGGACGTCCGGCGGGGGCCGGCGGGCGGGGGACCCGTGTCCTGTTCGGGGACCGTGTCGTCATGTATCCGAGAGCGAACGTAGGCATTCCAACCCGCTGTCGCCCACCTCAGGCGGTAGCGGATGGGACCATCGCGCCGCGACGAGCGACGAGCGGCGCGACACGGCGCCGCCCCGGCCGACGACCCCGTCCGGCGATGCGGTCGCCCCCCACGTCGGTGTCGCCGACCGGTTCGCCGGAACGAACGTCAGGCCGGATCGTCCGTCGCGGCCAGCGAGCGGGTGAAGGCCCGCAGCCGCCGCAGCGCGAGCTCGTCGACGTCGTGGGCGCTGGAGCGCAGGGCCTGCTTGATGGCCCGGTAGGTCTGCGCGTGCAGCCCGCAGCGCCGGCACTCCTCGAGGTGCTCGGTGACGCGCGCCGCGGTGCGGTCGTCGATCTCCCCGTCGAGGTAGCGCTGGAGCGTGTGCGCGGTCCGGAGGCAGCGGACCATCTCAGGCAACGTCATCAGGGTCATGATCAGCTCCGGTGGGGGACGAGCCCGGCGACCACCAGGCGGGTGCGGATGCGGGCGCGGGCGCGGTGCAGGCGGCTCATGACCGTGCCCCGTGGGATGCCGAGGACCTCGGCGGCCTCGGCGTAGGTGAGGCCGTCCACGTCGACCAGGGTGACGACCACCCGGTGCATGGTGGGCAGTGCGGCCAGCGCCTCGGCGACGACGGCCTCGAACTGCGCGTCGACCACCACGTCCTCGGCGCTCCGGGCGTCGCCGGCCCGGTCGAGCAGGCCGGCATCCCGCTCGTCGTCGTGCAGCAGCGACGGGAGCCGGGTGCGCAGCCGGTTACGGTGGGTGTTGCGCAGGATGGTCAGCAGCCACGCCCGCGGGTGGGCGCCGTCGAAGCGGTCGATGGCGCGGTAGGCCCGCACGAGGGTGTCCTGCACCAGGTCCTCGGCGTCGACCCGCTGCCCGACGAGGGTCAGGGCGACCCGGTAGAGGACGGGGACCTCCGGCTCCACGTAGCGGGCGAACGCGGCCGCGGGCGTGTCCCGCCCGGCGCTGTCGGGCCTCGCGACCGGCCGATCCGTCACGCCCCCCGGAACCCGCGCCGGCGGGCGGTGATTCCCGGTCGGGAATCCGGCCGGCTGCAAGCGGGTTCCCGACGGATGAGCGACGAGCACGAGCAGCCCACGGTGGCCTGGTCACGCCCCGGTGAAGCCGTGATGCTGTTCGTGCGGGGGTGCACGGCGCGCACGGCGGCGCCGGTGGCGGCCGTCGTCGGGACCATCCTGTCGGTGGTCAACCAGGGCCACCTGGTGCTGGACGGCGACGCGGACACCGCGACCTGGATCCGGGTCGCGATAAACTACGCGGTGCCCTTCTGCGTGGCGAGCTTCGGCTTCCTGTCCGCACGCCGGGTACGGGCCACCGGCTCGTCGGAACCGGACCTCACCCCAGGCCGGTGAAGCTCAGTGGCTCCCCGTCGCCGCTTCATGCGGAGACGGCGCCGCGGTTCGCGATGCTCGGTCGAGCAGCTCAGCGAAGCGCCTCATCTCAGCCTCGTCCTCCGGCGTGTCCAGCGGACCCCGTTCGACAGCAAGTCGATCGAGGAACGCGCCGAGGGCGTCGTGCCGGCGCTGCCATGCCAGCTCCCGGGTGCACCGCGGAGTGCTCATTCGTCGGCGTCCAGCAGGTCGTCCCGTCGCGCCGCCCGGCCCTGCGCCGCGTCGGCGAGGCCGCGCAGCAGGATGCCCGCAGCTGCTCGTCCTCCCACACCAGCAGCTCCCGCCTGGGGATACTCACCAGCGGAGTCAACAGGATCTCTCCCGTCGGACGGGTGGAGACCAAGAACCGGTCGTTGCCATGCACCCCTGCGCGACCGAACGCGATGCGCCCACGGTCGTCAGCGCTGACCTCCGCGAGCGGTTCGAAGCCTGCTGCAGCGCTCACACGGTACCTCCTTCGTCGGAGCCCGCACCATCGTATTGCGAGGTGGTCGGACGGGTGACGCCCACATCGACCTGCTGGGCGCCTCGTGTGCGGTCGCGCCCGCGTGATCACGGAGGGGCGGTCATGACACCGTTCCCACGCAGCGCCGCAGAAGTCCCGCGAGGGCCGTTCCTACCGCATCGAACGTAGCGACACCTCGTACCCCGACATGTGTCCACGTCGGTGCCGAACGGCCGGTTCTCGCCCCGACATGTGTCCATGTCGGGGCGAGCGAGTCGACTCTGTGACGGTGTTGCCGCCGTGGTCGGGTCGCCGTCTGGGATGGGGCGGGCGGCAGAGTGATCGTCATGGGATCTCCCGCCCTTCGACGCAGGTGTAGTCTTTGAGGGAAAGTAGGAAAGTGGGCGAGGTGGAGACGATGAACCGGGTTGTGTTGCGACCGAAGGGGCAGGTCACGTTGCCGCGGGAGGTGCGTGAGGCGCTGCACATCGAGGAAGGCGACGACGTGCTCTTCACCGTCACCGAGAACGGGGTCCTCCTGCGCGGGCTGAAGTCGATCCCGGCCGACCAGGCCTGGTTCTGGTCGGACGAGTGGCAGCGTGGCGAGCGCGAAGCCTCCGAGCAGCTCGCACGCGGTCAGGGCACCGTCTACTCCGACGGCGACGAGTTCCTGAGTTCGCTCCGGTAGGTGCCGACCGTCGAACGGCTGCCGCGGTTCAACGCAGACTGGGAGCGGCTCAGTGACCAGCAGCGCGCGCGGTTCCGCGTGGCGGTGGCGGCGTTCGTCGCGCACCTGGCGGCCGGTGAGTCCTTCCGGCCTGGGTTGCGGGTCAAGCGGGTGCAGGCCACCGATGACATCTGGGAGCTGTCGTGGGCGCCTGACGGTCGCGCGACCTGGCAGTACGGAGCGGAGATCCGTCCGGACGAACCGCACGTCGTCTGGCGCCGCATCGGCACGCACGCGATCTTCCGCAGCCCGTGACCACCGCCGGGCGGCACCGGGTGAACCGTGTCCCGTGTTCGGAACCCTCGAGGAACCACTCGCTGACGGACCCGAACGGGTGCGTCTCCAAGAGTCCGATCACCATCGCCGACCTCCGCGAGCGGTTCGAGCTGCTCCAGCGCCTACCCGGTGCCTCCTGTCCACCCTGTGCTCGCCGCCGGTGGCGGCCTTGCGCCCGGCGGTGGACGGCCTGGTTGCGCTTCACGATCGGTGATCATGTCGCGGCCTATGCACGGTATAAGCATGTCGTTTACGGAGCGAGCTCAGGTGTGGCTGTCGCCGGAGCAGCGGGACAAGGTCAGCGAGCTCGCGGCCCGGAGCAATACTAGAAACCTGTGGATGAGGATGATCAGGAGGGGTCGTACCCTCCCGATCATCTCGGAAGCTCCTCAAGCAAGACCGGCGGTGGAACGCCGGTCGGGAAGGTACGACCCATGCTCAACGTAGTGCCCGAGCCTGCCGGCGGCGAGCGTGCCGGCGGGGTGTCGTTGGGTGCGCCGTCCTCGACGATCGACCAGATCGTGCGTGAGGGTGCCCGCCGGATGCTGGCCGAGGCGTTGCAGGCCGAGGTGGACGCCTACATCGCCGAGTTCACCGCCGAGCGCGACGAGGCCGGCCGCCGGTTGGTGGTGCGCAACGGCACCCATCAGCCCCGCGAGGTGCTCACCAGCGCCGGAGCGGTCGAGGTGGTCGCGCCGCGGGTCAACGACCGGCGCGTCGACCCTGACAGTGGTGAGCGAGTGCGGTTCTCCTCGGCGATCCTGCCGCCGTGGTGCCGTAAGACCCCGAAGATCAACGAGGTGTTGCCGCTGCTGTACCTGCACGGTCTGTCCAGCGGGGACTTCGGGCCCGCGCTGGGGCAGTTCCTGGGCTCGGCGGCGGGGTTGTCGGCGTCGGTGATCACGAGGACGACCGAGACGTGGAAGGCCGAGCAGCGGGCCTTCTCCCAGCGGGATCTGTCCGACGTGGACTACGTCTATCTGTGGGCCGACGGGATCCACGTCGACATCCGTCTGGAGGAGCACAAGCTGTGCCTGCTGGTGATGATCGGCGTGCGGGCCGACGGCCGCAAGGAGCTCGTCGCCCTGGCCGACGGGTACCGGGAGTCGGTCGAGTCCTGGGCCGACCTGCT
>JBBSQN010000145.1:0-15023 GCA_038257875.1 Mycobacteriales bacterium | reverse complement strand
TGGGTAGAGCGCCGGTCATGGCGGCCACGGAGGACGAGACGTGCTGGAGATCAGCGGGTTGACGTGGGTGGGGTCCTCCCACCGCCCGGGCGCTATGCCCGCACCCCAGAAGGTGTGCGAGGTGCGGGCCGGATCACCCCGTGCGCCCGGCTCGCCCGGTCGTCTGGCCCCGGATTGCAGCACGATGACGTCTGCGATGCGGCGGTAGCAAGCCACCATGCTGCGGTGCCACCGTCGCACCCTCGTGTCGTGCGGGCGGCGGGGAACCACGGCAGACTCGTCCCCGTTTGGGTAGAGCGCCGGTCATGGCGGCCACGGAGGACGAGACGTGCTGGAGATCAGCGGGTTGACGTGGGTGGGGACGATCGGGCTGGTCGTCGCGCTGCTCGCGCTGGATCTGGTGCTGGCCGCGGCGCGCCCGCACAAGGTCGGTTTCCGCGAGGCCACGACCTGGTCGGTGTTCTACGTCGCCGTGGCGATCGCCTTCGGTGTCTGGTTCACGATGGCCTACGGCGGGGACCTCGGCACCCAGTACTTCACCGGCTACATCGTCGAGAAGAGCCTCTCGGTCGACAACCTGTTCGTCTTCGTGATCATCATGACGACGTTCGCGGTGCCCGAGGAGCACCAGCACAAGGTGCTGACCTTCGGCATCATGCTCGCGCTGATCATGCGCGCCATCTTCATCACGCTCGGCGCCACGCTGCTGTCGCTGTTCTCGTTCATGTTCCTGATCTTCGGGCTGCTGCTGGTCTACACCGCCGTGCAACTGTTCCGGCACCGCGACGAGGACCCCGACGTCGAGGACAACGGCGTCGTCAAGGCCGCACGCCGGTTCCTGCCCGTCACCGAGGAGTACGACGGCGGCAGGATCCTCACCCGCGTCGGGGGTCGGCGCATGGTGACGCCGCTGCTCGTCGTGCTCGTGGCGATCGGCAGCATCGACCTGCTCTTCGCGCTCGACTCGATCCCCGCGGTGTTCGGCGTCACGGAGGAGCCCTACATCGTCTTCGCCGCCAACGCCTTCGCCCTGCTGGGCCTTCGGGCGCTGTTCTTCCTGGTCAAGGGCCTGCTCGACAGGCTGGTCTACCTCTCCACCGGGCTCGCGGTCATCCTCGCGTTCATCGGGGTCAAGCTGATCCTGCACTGGGCGCACGTCGACATCGACGAGTCGGTGCCCGAGATCTCCACGCCGGTGAGCCTCATCGTGATCGTCGCGATCCTCGCGGTGGTCACGGTCGCAAGCCTGGTCAAGACCAAGGGCGACCCCACAGCCAAGGCCCATGCGGGCTCGCTGAAGGCCTCCAAGCCCCGGCAGTCCGAGGAGAGCCACCAGGGGTAGCGATCAGTCCCGGCCGAGGCCGGGACGCCGAGCGGATCAGTTTTTGATCTCGACCTGGCCGGCGGGTCGCCCGCACACCCCGGACGGCACCGCCTTCGCCGTGCACCTCAATCCGCGCGACGGCGGGGGTGGGCGGCTCGTGGTCTCCGACACCGGACCCGGGCTCCCGGACGGGACGGCCATCCTCCGACGCGGGGTCAGCGGCGCCGGATCGACCGGGCTGGGGCTCGACATCGCCCGGCGCGGTGCCCAACAGGCCGGCGGGCGACTCACGCTGAGCCGCTCCGACCGCGGCGGCCTCGACGTGGTGCTCGAACTGGGCCCGCCCAGCCCCTGAAGCAAGGACTCCTAACGCGGCTTTCGGGCCGCGACAGCGCGCTGCTAGCCCTCGGGTCGGCATCGTGGGCGCCACCCACGACATCCCCTGACCCGGAGGTCCGATAATGATCACCAAACCGCGTCTGGTCACCATCGCGGCCAGCATCGTCGCGCTGCTCTTCGCTGGCGGCACCGCGCTCGCCCTGACCGGCGACGACAGCGCCCGTACCCCTTCCGCGTCGAGCGTCGCGCCGAGCACGTCCTCGTCCGCGCTCGACCTGCTGAGCGCGGACGAGGCCAGCGCCATCGCGCGGGGTCACGTCGACGGGGGGCAGGTCAGCGAGGTGGAGCGGGAGACCGAGCACGGCAGGGTCGAGTGGAAGGTGCGGATCCGCGACGGCACCCAGCGCGTCGAGGTTCGGGTGGACGCCGCCACGGGCGCGATCACCCGGATCGACACCGACGACCGAGGCAGCGACCACTGACCAGCCCGGCCTCAGCCTCGTGCTCGACCTGGTAAACCAGCCAGCCAGCTCGTCACCTCGCGCCGGGAACGGCGAGCCCGGCGACCTCCCGGTAGCTGCGCCACGGGCCGACGGACCCGGCCGCCAGCATCGCCTGCGCGACGGCGCGGGAGACCACGTCGGCCGCCGTCGCGTGCAGGGCGACGAGGCCGGGCAGGTCGGGAGCCTGGCGGGCGACGGTGGACAGTCCGAACACCGTGTCGCCGTCCAGCGCGGTGTGCACGGGCGAGAGCGCGCGGGCGAGGCCGTCGTGGCCCATTCCGGCGAGCCGGGCACAACCGGCCTTGTCGAGTGTGAGGTCGGTGGCGACCACCGCGAGCGTCGTCGCCGTGCCCAGCGGGGGCGGCGGGCCCCCGGCGGCGGCCCGGAGCGCGGCGACTCCCGCGGCGTCCACCGTCGTGGGCGCGAACTCGTCGGGGAGCCCGAGCCGGGCACCGTGCAGGTGACCGGCCGCCGGGTCGACGGCCGACCCGGCGGCGTTGACGACGACCAGGGCCGCCACCACCGCCCCGCCGTCGAGCACGACACTCGCCGAGCCGACCCCACCCTTGAGCCCACCCGCGACCGCCCCCGCGCCGGCCCCGACGCTGCCCTGTACGACCGGCCCGGCCGTCGCGGCGTCGTGGGCAGCAGCACCGGTGACCGCATCCGGGCGGGCACCGAACGCGCCGGTCCGACCCAGGTCGAAGATCACCGCAGCGGGTACGATCGGCACCACCCCGCCGGGCACCGCGAACCCCGATCCGGCCGCCTCGAGCCGGTCCATCACCCCGTCCGCAGCGGCGAGCCCGTACGCACTGCCACCGCTCAGGACGACCGCGTGCACCCGCGAGACGATGGTGCGCGGGTCGAGCAGGTCGGTCTCGCGCGTACCCGGCGCCGCGCCGCGCACATCGACCCCGCCGACGGCCCCGCCGGGCGGCGCGAGCACGACGGTAGTGCCGCTCACGCCGCCGTCCAGCTCCGCGTGCCCAACCCGCAGACCCGGCACGTCGGTCAGGGCGTTGAGCGGTCCGGCACGCATCCCGCCATCCTGCCCCGGTGTCCGTCCCCACCAGCGGCGGTCGGTATCCGTAACCACCCGGCTTGGGGCGCGAGAATCATCTGAGGGCACTGTAGATTCCAGGGCTGGAGGACAGCCATGGGGGAGCGTGAGTCGTGGTCCGGGGTGCGAGCACGACGGATGTCGGAGCCGGGTGCGGCAGAGAAATACAAGGCGACGCGGCTGGCGTTCGAGCTCGGTTCCGCAGTGCGTGAATTGCGGGTGGCACGAGGGTGGAGCCAGACGCAGCTCGCCTCGGCAGCCGGGATGACGCAGCCGGCGGTGGCCCGGTTCGAGGCGGGTGGCACCGTCCCGACGTTTCCGGTGCTGGGACGGATTGCGCGGGCCTTGGACGCGGATCTGACGATTCGGGTCGCACCGCGCAGTGGTGTCGCCTGAGCGGTCGCAGGTCAGACGGCGGGAATCGTGCGGTGTCAGGGACGCCGTAACGCGACAGAGCCTCCCCGGCCACGCCGAATCAGCAGGACGACGACCAGTAGCAGCACTGCGCCACCGAGCGCTGGGGCGAGCCGCTTCAGCACGGGCGCGCCGGCGGTGTCGAGCAGGTCGATGGCGTCGATCTCGCTGCGTATGGAGCTCGACGCCGACGACGGCGCGGGGGCGAGCGCCGGACTGGGGGCAATGGACGTCACGGTGGCCGGGCCCGCCGTGGCGGCGCCGGTCGGCTCCTCCGGCTCCGGGGCCAGCTTGTCGGCCACGCAGGCCGCGAACTGGCCGATAATCTTGTCGGCGACGTCGGAGATCACGCCGCGACCGAACTGCGCCGGGCGGCCGGTGATCGTCATGTCGGTGACCATGGTGACGGCGGTCTTGTCCGGGCCGTCGGCGACCATCGTGCCGGTGACCGTGGCGGTGGCGGTGCCGTTGCCGCGCGAGTCGCGGCCGTTGGCCTCGATGACGACCCGGTGCGCGGCGTCGTCGCGGGAGACGTAGGTGCCCTTGCCCTTGTAGGTGAGCGAGATCGGCCCGAGTTTCACCTTGACGGTGCCGGTGAACGAGTCGCCCTCGTAGTTCTCCAGCGTGGCCCCCGGGAAGCAGGGGGCGATCGTCTCCGGGGTGTTGAGCGCCTCCCACGCAGCGTCGATCGGCGCGGCGATGGTGAACGTGTTCTCCAACTGCATGGGGTCTCCTCGACGTTGCGGACACCTGCCCCCGACGACCCGGGAGCAGGCGTCCGCAGCGGAACGAACCTCAGCCCGCGGCGGCGAGCACCGCGCGGCCGGTGAGCACCCTGGCCAGGTGCTCACGGTAGTCGCGGGCGGCGTCGGCGTCACTCGGAGCTGCCGTGCCCTCGGTCGCATGCTCGGCCGCTGCGCGCACCGCCTCGGGCGTGGCGGGCCGGCCGATGAGGGCCTGCTCGACCCCGGTCGCCCGGATCGGCGTGGTGCCCATGTTCGTCAGCCCGACCCGGGCCGCCGCGACGGTGCCGCCCTCGACCGCGATCGCCGCCGCGACGGCGACCATCGACCAGGCCTGCGCCGTCCGGTTGAACTTCTCGTAGTGGCTGCCCCAGCCGGTGTAGCGCGGGAACCGGATCTCGGTGAGGATCTCGCCCTCGCCGATGGCGGTGGTGAAGTAGTCCACGAAGAACTCCGCCGCGGTCACCGTGCGCGACCCGGAGGCCCCGGCAATAACGAGCTCCGCGTCCAGGGCGAGGGCCACCGCACCCAGGTCACCGGCGGGGTCGGCGTGGGCCAGCGACCCGCCGAGGGTGCCGAGGTGGCGGACCTGGCCGTCGGCCACCGTCTGCGTCGCCTGGGCGAGCAGCGCGACGTGTTGGCGCACCAGGTCGTCACCGACGATGTCGTGGTAGGAGGTCATCGCGCCGATCGCGATCCGGTCGCCGTCCTCGCGGACGCCGCGCAGCTCCGGAATCCCGCCGAGGTCGACGAGCAGCGACGGCGCCGCGAGACGCAGCCGCAGCACCGGGAGCAGGCTCTGGCCGCCGGCCAGGATCGTGGCGTCCTCCCCGCCACCACGCAATGCCGTGACGGCGTCGGCGACCGACGCCGGCTTGACGTAGTCGAACGCGGACGGGATCACTGGACCTCCCCCTGGGGATTGTTCGGATCGATCGAGCCCAGCCCGGCACCCGGGCTGTGGGTGTCGATCGGGGTCTCCTGCGTGGCGTGGCCCCGGGCGTCCTGGATGGCCCGCCACACCCGCTGCGGGGTGCAGGGCATCTCGACCTGCGTGACGCCGAGGTGGCGGATCGCGTCGAGCACGCCGTTGACGATGGCGGGGGTGGAGGCGATGGTGCCGGCCTCGCCGACGCCCTTGACGCCAAGCGGGTTGGTGGTCGCCGGGGTCTCGGTACGCTCGGTGGTGAAGCTGGGCAGGTCGGCTGCCGAGGGGATCGTGTAGTCCACGAACGTGCCGGTGACCAGCGTGCCCTGCTCGTCGTAGACGGCCTCCTCGAACAGCGCCTGGGCGATGCCCTGCGCCAGCCCGCCGTGCACCTGCCCGTCGACGATCAGCGGGTTGACCACGGCGCCGACGTCGTCCACGCACACGTAGTCGCGCAGCGTGACCCGGCCGGTGTCGGTGTCGACCTCCATCGCCGCCAGGTGGGTGCCGTGCGGGAAGGAGAAGTTCTCCGGGTCGAAGGTGTACTCCGAGTCCAGCGAGGGCTCGACTCCCTCCGGGAAGTTGTGCGACAGGAACGTCGCGAACACGACCTCCTGGATCGCCAGGCCCTTGTCGGTGCCGCGCACCACGAACCGCCCGGCCGTGAACTCGAGGTCGTCCTCGGAGGCCTCGAGCAGGTGCGCGGCGACCTTCTTCGCCTTCTCCACGACCCGCTGCGCGCACTTGACGACCGCGGTGCCGCCGACCGGGAGCGAGCGCGACCCGTAGGTGTCCATGCCCTTGGGCGAGACCTGGGTGTCGCCGTGGAGCACTTCGATGTCCTCGAACGGGACACCGAGCTGGTCGGCGGCGATCTGGCTCCACGCCGTCTCGTGCCCCTGCCCGTGCGCCGACGACCCGGTGACGACCTCGACCTTGCCGGTGGGCAGCATCCGGATCGCCGCGTGCTCCCACCCGCCGGCGCCGGCGCCGAGCGCGCCCAGCAAGCGCGACGGCGCCAGACCGCACATCTCGGTGTACGTCGAGATGCCGATGCCCAGCTGCACCGGATCGCCCGATTGACGGCGCCGCTCCTGCTCGAGCCGCAACCCGGCGTAGTCGAACAGCTCCATCGCCTTGGCGGTGGCAGCTTCGTAGTTGCCCGAGTCGTAGGTCAGGCCACCGGCGTTGGTGAACGGGAACTCGGTGTTGGTGATCCAGTTCTGCTGGCGGAGATCCATCGGGTCCCGGCCGAGCTCGACGGCGAGCTCGTCCATGATCCTTTCGACAGCGAACGTGACCTCCGGACGGCCGGCGCCGCGATAGGCGTCGGTCGGCGTCTTGGTGGTGAACACGTCCGTGCAGGTGAACAGGTAGGACGGGAACTTGTAGATCGCCGGGCCGATGAACGCGCCGAAGATCGGAATGGCCGGGGTGAACAGCCCGAAGTAGGCCCCCATGTCGGCGATCAGCTCGATCTTCAGGGCGGTGACCGACCCGTCCTTGCGCGCCGCCACCGTGATGTCCTGGATCTGGTCCCGGCCGTGGTGGCCCGACACCAGGGACTCCGACCGGGTCTCGGTCCACTTCACCGGCCGGGCCAGCCGGCGGGCGACCAGAACAGTGAGGATCTCCTCCGGGGTCAGCTGCAGCTTGCCGCCGAAACCGCCGCCCACGTCCGGGGCGATGACGCGCAGCTTGTGCTCGGGCAAGCCCAGGGTGAGGCCCAGCATGGTGCGCAGGACGTGCGGGACCTGCGTCGAGGACCACACGGTCAGCTGCTCGGTGGTGGGGTCGACGACCACCGAGCGCGGCTCCATGAACGCCGGGATCAGCCGCTGCTGGCGCCAACGACGGGTGACGACGACCGCGTCGGGGTCGGCCTCGGCCGCGGCGATCGCCTCGTCGGCGGTCGGGCCGGAGGTGGCACCGGCGGCGACCGAGTCGAACGGGAAGAACGCCCACGTGTTGCTGCCGTGGTCGGAGTGCACGAGGGTCGAGCCCTCGGCGAGGGCGGCCTCCATGTCGAGCACCGGCTCGAGGGGGTCGTAGTCGACCTCGACGGCCTCGGTGGCGTCCTTCGCGCTCGCCGCGTCCCGGGCCACCACGACCGCGACGATCTCACCCGCGAAGCGGACGGTGTCGGTGGCGATCGAGACGTGCCGCGGCGGGGTGTCGGCGGTGTTGATCGGCCAGGCGCAGGGGATCCCGCTCTGCTCGGCGTCCAGGTCGGCGCCGGTGTAGACGGCCACGACGCCCGGCAGCTGCCGGGCAGCCTCGACGTCGATGCCGGTGATCCGGGCGTGGGCGACGGGGCTGCGCACCATGGCGATATGCAGCAGCCCGTTGAGGGTGATGTTGTCGGTCCAGCGGGTGCGGCCGGTGATGAGGCGGGCGTCCTCCTTGCGGACGCGTGCGCGGCCGACCTCGGCGCCGGCGGTGGGCTCGGCTGTGGTCGTCATCTAGTTGCCTCCTCCGGCCACGGGGACCCGCGCGTGGGTGTCGGCGTGCGCACCGGGCTTCATCGCCTGGGCCGCGCTCTGCACCGCCCGAACGATGTTCTGGTAACCCGTGCAGCGGCAGAGGTTGCCCTCGATGCCCTTGCGGATCTCGTGCTCGTCGGGGTCGGGGTTGTCGCCCAGCAGGTCGATGGCCTGCATGATCATTCCGGGGGTGCAGTAGCCGCACTGCAGGGCGTGGCAGGCGTGGAACGCCTCCTGCATCGGGTGCAGCCGGCCGTCGCGGGCGATGCCCTCGATCGTGGTGACCTCGGCGCCGTCGGCCTGCACGGTCAGCACCGAGCACGACTTCACGCTCCGCCCGTCCAGGTGGACCGTACACGCGCCGCAGTTGCTGGTGTCGCAACCGACGACCGTCCCGGTCTTACCCAGGCGCTCCCTGAGGTAGTACACCAACAACATGCGGGGTTCGACGTCGTCGGCGTAGTGCACGCCGTCGACCGTGACCCGGACCTGCGCCATGAGACTCTCCTCAACCGCGACCTCGATGTCGTGCCGCGCAAGACTTCCGAGGGACCAACCGGACGCGACGCCGTCACGTCCGGCGCCGCACACACCGTTGTAGGCGGCAAGGACATCACACCGCGGATGATCGGCCCGTGCAAGACAGGCCACCCTGAGCGGCCCAGCGGCGACACTGCCAGGCGCCACCAGGTGGCACCCAGCGCAGATCTTGGACAACCTGACACAGTTCTGGTAGCGTTTGGGCAAAGCCTCACCCGATCCGGTTGGTCGGTGAGGTTTTTTGTTTTTCTCTTTGAGGAGGGAGCCGATCGGCCATGGACGTCTACGTACCGAACCCACGATATAAAGCTCCCTGGCAGCCTGGCGCACGAGGCACCCTATGTCCTAAAGATGTCGATGGAGCGGTCCTGTTCGCGGAAGCGACGCCCGACCCTAGAAGAGCAGGTAAGCGCTACAACACAGATGGTGCGGCAGCTTTTTGCGCGCACTGGAATAATACGACGGATGAAGTCGGAAATGTAGCATGGCACAGCTTTCCAGTGAGCTGGGTAGACGTGCCAGTCAGCGTGCAAAGACAGTGGGTTGCTGATGGTCGAATTTCTAGACTTCGCCTGAGAGATTGATATGTCTTCGGTGATCTGGCGACACCTGGCCGGCGACACGGAGTCATTTGCAATAGAGTTCACACTCATTCGGACCCTGGATGACGACTCGATGGTGGACCCTGAAGAGCGGGTCACCTGGGGTTCGATTGCCACGTGGATCGGTGGCTTGAATGTCTGCGAGCACAGCGTTCAGGGCGAGCGGCTGCAGGCCGCACACTGGTACCTGTTGCCTGTCACCGAATGGTTCACAGAGAACTGGGACGCACTCTTTCATGAGGAGCGCCTTCCCAGGGAATCCGCAGGAAAAACTGCGGAACGAGGAGCTCGAAAATGTGCGCTCCTCACCGAACTCGACGCTACGAACGGGGACGACTTCGAATCAGCCGAAATTTTCCAGAACTGGACCGACCGCCACCGTTTCCGGTCCAGCGCACCCGGCGCAATCCTCCCAGATCTCTATGTACGTCGCTACGGTGACACCATCGAGTTCTCAATGGGTGCCGATAGCATCCCGGGACAGGACTGGGGAGTCAACTTCACGTCGACTCCCACACAACGCGTACCGGTCCATTCAGTAGCCGAGGCGCTAGAGAGCGCTCTCCGAGCCTGCGTTCACGAATTTTCCCGGCGACACGTTGACTCACAGCGGATTCAGGCTCTCGAATGCAAGGTCTCAGCTCTTCGCAGCCCTGACAGATACAGTACCCGGCAAGGTTTGCTTGGCTGAGTGGCGCCGGTGGTAACGTGGAGAGTTTCACCAACATTTGGCAAGAAGTCGAAGAGGTATTTTCGCAGGATCGTCACGAATCTCTTTCGCGCTGGATGCCAACACAGTCGGCCGAGCCGCTCTACCTCGACTCCAGCCCGGTGACCCTGCTGTTCGGCTCACTATCACCGACAGTCGCCGTAGGTGACGTTCAGCGCATCTTCGCCAAGCTACTCAAAATCGAGCATGAAAACACTTCCGCTGCCACCCTGGCCGAGCTCGGAAAATGGTTATTCGACACTACCGCCTTAGCCGGTCTCACTCCCGGCGAGGCTGGAAGCTTATGTGGTGAGGAGGCGTGGAGACGCCTTTCAGGTGATTCCCCGCCAGCAGCTGACGGACAGCCGGTAGATATCTTAGGTGTACTTACAAGACTAGGCATTTGGGTACGAAACACTACGCTCGAAGACAGAGCACTGCGCGCAGTCAGCATCCTTACCGAACACGGTTCGGCAGGTATCGTAGTCAACCAGAGTTATCGACTCGGCACACAAGGCCCGGTATTGCGCTTCACGCTCGCGCACGAGCTGGCCCACTTGCTGCTGGACCAGAACCGAGCGCGGCAGCTGGTCGTCGCCAGCGGTCCATGGGCACCAGCAGAGGTTGAGCAGCGTGCGAATGCCTTCGCGGCCGCTTTCTTGATGCCATTACCCGTGTTAAAGAAGGCACTCGGAGACCTGACCGAAGAGCTGCAGTCGCCAGATTCTGTGAGCATAGTTGCGAGGCGGCTCGATGTGAGTTACTCAGCATTGGTCAGCAGGCTACAGAACTTAGGCCGGCTCAGTCCCGAGGAAGCCGAGATGCTTCGCGATAGAAATCGGTGACGTCCACAAGCCGAGAGAAGCTCACAAAATTTGATCGCCTACCGAAATCTACCCAATATCGCGAGAAAATTTCGGATACTCTCCGAGATCGAAAGCGTAGCCAGTCGTGTCGATCTGATGAGCAAACCATATACAGTAGCGCTCACTGGTTGTTACGTTGAGTGCGTCAAGCGGACCGGTGGCCATCCATACTAGTCTTTTCAGGTGAGCACCAGCCACTTTCGATGAACTGGTTGCTGACTCTCGGTCTGTCGCACGAGACCGTTCACGTCGCCCTGGCCGCAAAGCAAGCCATAAGATCACCAAGGCGGAGGACAGCGTCCGCCAGGAAGGCGTGAGCACCATCGGCGTGCAGCTGTGGGCACCGCCCGGGCAGTCGATGATCGTGGACTGGGCGCCATTGATCTGTGCCACCTCAAGGACAACATCCAGCGGCTACGAAGCAGTTTCGACCGAGGGCGTCGCCCCTGAGCAGGTCGTCTGCCACGTCACCAGCCTGATTTCAGGCCCACGGCCGTTCACCTGAGCAGCACCAGCGAGCCGGGGCACCGGGTCACCACCGGCCGGGCTGCCGAGGCATGGCGTGTCGGGGTGGGGGCTGGGACGGGGGCTGGGACGCCCATCGGTCGATCGCGCGGTTCACCGAGGACCGGCCTTTGCGGAGCCAGCGGCAGTCGCAGACGGTGGCGGTGAACAGGCCCGCTCCGAAGCCGAGCAGGACGAGCAGGAGCAGTCCGACGCCGATGAGCAGTTCCACAGGACTCCCTTCTGCGGTCGACGGCGGCCGGCCGAGCGGTCGGTCGACTGAGGGGTCGCCCGGCCGGCCGCCGTGCGCAGCCGACGGTCGGCGCGCCCCAGTGAGCATACGTGTGGATATCCACATGTCAAGTACATCGGCGTATTGGCACGTTTGTCGACTGGACAGCACTGGGATGATCTGCACCGGAGGTGGTGGGAGTGACGATCCGGACGGACCCGTCCGCGCTGGCCTGGCTGGTCGGCAACGAGCTGCGCCAGGCCAGGAAGCGGCTCGGGGAGACGCAGGCCGCGGCCGCGAAGGTGATCGACTGCAGCACGTCGCGGATGAACTACCTGGAGAACGGGCGGACAGTGCAGCGGCCCGACGACGTGCGGGCCCTGATGCGGTTCTACGGCGCGCCGGACGCCGACGGCGAACGGTTGGCGATGCTGGTCAAGGAGCCCGGCCGCCGGACCTGGTGGACACCGTGGGAGCCGGTGATCCCGGACCACATCCAGCTCTTCGTCGGGCTGGAAGGCTTCGCGACCAGCGAGTTCGTCTACCTGCCGTTGATCATCCCGGGAATGCTGCAGACCGCCGGCTACGCCGCCACGATGATCGACGCCGACCAGGTGTCGCCGTTGCACCACGACCGGGTGATCGAGTTCCGACAGGCCCGCCAGCAACGGCTGCTCGCGTCCGAGGACCCGCTGCGGCTGGCGGTCGTGATCGAGGAGGACGCGCTCGATCGGCCGGTCGGCGGCGCGGACGGCATGCGTGCCCAGCTCGACCACCTGCTCGCGATGGCGGAGCGGGACAACATCACCGTGCAGGTGATGCCGCGCTCGGTCGCGGTGCACGACGGCGTCAACGGCGCCTTCACGCTGCTGGACTTCGCCGCCACGCAGTCGATCGGCTGCGTCGCCTATCCCGACGGCGCCGTCTACGTGCCGGGGTACCATCAGGTCGCGGGCTACCTCTACCGGAGGGGCCGCCTCCAGACAGGGGCGCTCGGCAGCGCCGAGTCACGGGAGGTGATCGCGGCCCGCCGAGCGGCACTGGACTGAACGGAGCACGCCGATGAGCACCCACGGATGGCGGACGTCCCGCTACTCCGGCAACGGCCTTGACTGTGTCGAGGTGGCCCCCGCCGAGCGGGGAGTGCTGCTGCGCGACAGCAAGGACCACGGTGCCGGCCCCGTCATCGCGTTCACCCCCGACCAGTGGACCGCGTTCCTGCGCGAGGTGACCACCGCCGCGTCCGGGGCGAACCGCGCCGTGACCGTCCACACCGTGGGCACCGAGACCCACCTGCTCGCCGTCGCCTCCGAGGTGACGCTGCGGTTCACCGCGTCGGAGTGGGCGGCGTTCCAGTCCGGGGTCCACGACGGCGAGTTCGACCTGCTGGTCCGGAGCTGACCGGCCGCAGCGGCGATCGGCCGCGATATGGCACGCTTGCCGGGTGACCAGCGACGGTGCCGGCCCGGTACTGCCGCGATACGGCCACCGCTCGCTGGCCGAGGTGTTCCCCGCCCTGCTCGCCGCGCTGGGCGTACCCGGCCCCGCGCCGGAGCTGGCCGTCGAGCCGGTCCGAGCCGCCGCGCTGCTGCTCGTCGACGGCCTCGGCGCCGAACTGCTGCGCGCCCACGCCGCCGACGCCCCGTTCCTCGCCGGGCTGCCCGACGCCGGGCCGCTCACCGCGGGCTTCCCGTCCAGCACGTCGATCAGCCTCACCTCGCTCGGCACCGGCCTGCCGCCGGGCGCGCACGGGATGGTCGGCATCACGCTCCGGGCGGGCGCGGGCGAGCTGCTCGACACTCTGAAATGGACCTCCTACAACTGCGGTAAGCCCGTTGACCTGCGCGAACGGTTCCCACCCGAGCAGGTGCAGCCGCTGCCCACCGCGCTGGAACGGGCCGTCGCCGACGGCGTGCACGTCGCGACGGTGACGAAGCGGGAGTTCCGCGGCTCCGGGCTCACCCAGGCGGCGCTACGCGGCGGGGAGTTCCGCGGCGTACAGGCCCTGGGCGACCTCGCCGCAGAGGTGATCACCGCCCTCAACGGCCCCGGGCGCCGCTTGTGCTACGGCTACCACGCCGACCTCGACGCCCTGGGACACCTCTACGGACCGGGGTCGCTGCCATGGCGACTGCAACTCGCCCAGATCGACCACCTCGCCGCGCTGATCGCCGAACACCTCCCCTCCGACGCCCTGCTGGCCGTCACCGGCGACCACGGCATGGTCGCCATCGACCGCCGCTTCGACGCCGACACCCACTCCGACCTCCAGCACGGGGTAGCCCTGCTCGGCGGCGACCCCCGCTCCCGCCACGTCTACACCCACCCCGGCGCCACACCCGAGGTCCTCGCCGCATGGCGCGAGGTCCTGGGCGCGCACGCCTGGGTGGTATCACGCGAGCAGGCCGTCGCCGAGCACTGGTTCGGGCCACTCAGCGACCACATCGCGGACCGGATCGGCGACGTGGTCGTAGCGCTGCGCGGCACCGCCGCGGTCATCCGGTCGGTCGCCGAGGCGAGACTCTCCGGGCTACCGGGCCAACACGGGTCCCTGTCCGCAGAGGAACAGTACGTCCCGCTACTTCTCGCCCGCTCGGACTGAGCCCCCGGGGTCACGGGAGTCGTGATCGTTGCGAGGGACACCGCACGGTTGCCCCGCAACCCTCAGGTGCCGCTCGCGACGATCATGGGCGGCGTACGCTGCGACGGTGCCCCGGTACGTCGTGTTGCTGCGCGGGATCAACGTCGGCCGCGCCAAACGAGTGGCGATGGCCGATCTCCGCGAACTGCTCTGTGGACTCGGCTACACCGGTGTCCGCACCCACCTGCAGAGCGGCAACGCCGTCGTCACCGGCGACGAGGCCGACCCCGCCGAACACGCCGCACGGATCCGGACCACCATCGCCGACCGGCTGAGCCTCGACGTGCGCTGCCTCGTTCGCACCGCCGACGAGCTCCGCGCCGTGATCGACGGACACCCGCTGGCCGCCGTCGCGGGAGACGGCTCGAAGATGATGGCGCTGTTCCTCTCGGCCGCGCCCGACCCCACCCTGCTCGCCGCACACGACCCGATCGAGCTCGACCCGGACAACGCCCGGTTCGGCGATCGCGTGATCTACCAATGGTGCCCGGACGGTGTACTCGCCGCACCCCCAATCAGCACGTTCGTGGAGCGTAATCTGAGGCAGGACGTGACCGGCCGAGACTGGAACACGGTGACCAAGCTCGCCACGTTCCTCGACGAGGGTTAGCCGCACGACCCGTTGCTGACGAAGTGCCAGCCATTTCAGGGCAGCTTGCGGAGCCACTCAAGGACGGCGGTCCCCTTGGATGTGAGCAGCTGCTGTCGCTCGAACGGCTCCAAAACGCCCAGCGCGTCGGCTCGGCTCGGCTCGGTCTGACCCGTGATGCTGATCTGTTGGGCCAGAGTGGCGGCGAGCTCCTCAGCAAGATCAACTTGTCGAGGTCCGCGCTGTTGCAGGACGGTTCGGATCTCGACCGCCGCGCTGATCTGTGCTGTTGCGTCGTCTCGCTGACCGGCGGCCCGGGCCAGATCGGCCAGCCGCTCGTAGGAGATGCTCAGGTCGCGTCGGAAGCCGGTGTTGGCCGGGTCCTGCTCGACCAACCCCTCGCGGATGGTCAGGCTTTGCCGATACAACCGGTCGGCCTCGGGGACGTCCCCCGCGGCCCGGGCCAGATCGGCCAGCTTGTTGTAGGAGACGCTCAGGTCGCGTCGGAAGCCGGTGTTGGCCGGGTCCTGCTCGACCAACCCC
>JBBSQN010000144.1:0-15036 GCA_038257875.1 Mycobacteriales bacterium | reverse complement strand
GACCGAGTTCACAGGGGGTCGGTGCCATCGGCGGTGCCAGACGCCTGCGGATACCCCTGACTCACCTGTCAACCTCAGCTATTTTCGGGAACTCGCAGGTGAGGAAGTTAGCACGTCAACCGTGGTATCCCTCAGCGACTTCCGGAGGTCTGAGCCTGACCGGTTCGTGCTCGCTGCTCTTGCTGACCGGCCCCGCCCGATGGGTGCGCGGGGGGCGTCATGACCACGACCTATGATCCAAACCTCGACTTCGCCGTGGCCCCATCCTTGCACCCCCGGCAGCCTGCCCACGATCTCACGCTGGTCGCACTCCACACCGCCATCCGGTTCTCGGGACTGTTCGCCAGATTCACCGCGCAACGGTGGTGTCTTCGCCCTCTGGGAGACGTTGCTGAACGAGTCGCGGCGGAGCTGATAGCCCGCGCGGTGGAAACCACCGGCAACCCCGATCCCTGTCCGCGTTACAGCGAACTAGGCGAGCTGCGCATCATCGGTATCCGCGTGAGCGCAACAGATTCCGGCCTGCTCATTGAGGTGTGGGACAGCGACCCCACACCACCACACGAATCCTACCTCGATGACCACTTATCGGCTGTGGAGGAAATCAGCCAGCAGTGGAGCTGCTACCCGATCAACAGCGGGAAGGTGATCTGGGCTGAACTTGCAAGCCACGCGAGCCCAACGTGCTCCGGCTAAGACGTCCTGCACAGTTGGAGTTGTACCTGCCCGGAGCCGGGCAGGTCCCTTCGATCTGAGAAGGGAATCGCCTAGAAGACACCTGGTTTTTGTCCGCTGATCAGTTATATGTGAAGAGAAGAGGAAGGTATGTCTGTCACTGCTCTAGTGTCTGGCGACCCGTTGTTTCGCCCAGGGGATCAGTTTCCGATGGGTCGCCCGTTCGGTGTGATCGAGCCGGTATCGGCTGTGCCCAGCCGGCCGGGGGTGCGGCCGTTCGGTTTGGGTTTCGCTACCAGTGCGGCGGCGGTATCGGTGGATGTGTCGGGGCTGCGGTATGACCCGGCGCAGCAGCGTGAACTCGGTGTGATCGAGGCGGGTGGGAGGCACTCGACGGGGAAGACGAACACCCGCACCTCGGACGAATATAAGAGCATGGACTCCGACACCGACCACACCGAGGACTAGGAAGGAATCATGAGCAAGCACACGGTGTTGATCGTGACACAACCGTTCGACGTGACTGCCGACTACGTGGTCACCGAGCTGCACGAGCGCGGAGTGCCGGTGTTCCGGTGCAACCCCGGCGATCTCCCGCACCGCTTGACGCTCACCGCTCATCTGGGGAAGGCTGGACCGGCAGCCTTCGCCTCCCCGAACGGGACGTGGCACTGTCAGATATCGGGTGTGCCTGGTATCGGCGGCCAACGGCGTTCGAGTTCTCCGAAGAACTGAGCACGGAGGAACGGCGCTGGTGTAGCGCGGAGGCCCGGTTCGGGTTGGGCGGCGTGCTGGCCGGATTGCCGAGGTGGCTCAACCACCCGTGTGACATCGCCCGCGCCGAATACAAACCCCTCCAGCTCCAGAACGCCCGCGCTGTCGGACTCACGGTACCCGACACACTGATAACCAACGATCCCGACGCCGCCCGACGTTTCGTCAAAGAGCACGGCCACGTGGTCTACAAGCCGCTGTCGGCGGTCGGGGTGTCCGAAGAAGGCGAATACCGGTTGGTGTACGCGAACCGGGTCACCGCCGATGACATCACCGACACCGTCTGGACCACCGCGCACCTGTTCCAAGCATGGGTGGATAAAGCCTTCGAGGTGCGGCTCACGGTCGTGGACGACGACTTCTTCGCGGTCCGTATCGACGCCGAGTCACCGGCCGCCGCCCTCGACTGGCGCACCGATTACGACAACCTGACCTACTCCGTAGTGGACGTGCCCGACGCCGTGCGGCACCGCGTGTCCGGCTTGTTGGACATGATGCTGTTGCGGTTCGCGGCAGTGGATCTCGTCGTCACACCGAGCGGGGGATGGGTGTTCCTGGAGGCCAACCCGAATGGTCAATGGGCGTGGTTGCAAGACGCCACCGGCGCACCCATCGCCGCAGCTATCGCCGACGCGCTCACGAAAGGACCTCGCCCGTGACCGACGCCGCGCACCTGCGCGCCGCGATGACCACCGAACTCGCCCTCGGTGGCCGGCTCACCACGAAACAATGGGCCTCGGCGTTCAGCACCGTGCCCCGGGACGAGTTCCTGCACCGGTTCTTCGCGCTCACTGACGACGGTACGACATACGAAGCGGTGGATGACAGCCGCTCCGAGTGGTTGGACATGGTGTACCGGGACGCGGTATGGCCCACCCAGCTCGACGGCGACCCGACCGCGTGGCAGCGCGCCCACGACACCGGCCCCATCAGCGGAGAACCGACCTGTTCGAGCACGCAACCCAGCCTCATGGCCTCGATGCTGGAAGCCCTCGACACCGAACCCGGGCAGCGCGTGCTGGAGATCGGCACCGGCACCGGCTACAACGCAGCGTTGTTGGCCCACCGCCTGGGCGATACGAACGTGACCACCGTGGACGTGGACGCCGACCTGTACCGCCCAGGCGCGTGACAACCTCCACCGCGTCGGATACGCCCCCACCGTGGTCACCGGCGACGGTGAACGCGGTCACGCTGCTGGCGCACCCTACGACCGCCTCATCGCCACCTGTTCAGTCGCGGCCGTGCCTCCAGCATGGCTGGAACAAGTCCGTCCCGGTGGGGTGATCGTGACCAACCTGTATCGGCGACTCGTCGGCGGCAGCCTCGTGAGGCTGGTCGTCGGCGACGATCACACCGCCGGCGGGAAGCTCCTGCACGACTGCGCCGGGTTCATGCCGCTACGCGCCCACCACACCCCCGACCTGTGGGAACTCGTCAAAGCAGCATCCCAACAGGACGGCGACACCGGAAAATCCAACCTGCCGGAACCGGTGAGCGACGACGGCCCCGCGTGGACCGTGCTCGCGGACCTGCTCATGCCCGATGTCGCACGAACCGACATCACCCGCGACGACGGCACCGTGCAATGGCTCGTACACCCCGACGGCTCCTGGGCCTACCACGACACCACGACCAGCCACGTCGAACAGGGCGGCCCCCAGAGACTCTGGGACCAGCTCGAACAGATCTACACGGTGTGGGACGACAACGGGCGAACCAGCCGCGACAACATCGGCCTCACCATCAACGCAACCGGCGAACAAGTTGTATGGCTAGACGACGAAACCAACACCATAGACCCGCAGGAGAGGACAAGAAATAGATGACAGTTGCTTTTCGCTCGGCTTGCCTGAATCGTCGCCGGACTTGATGACGGGGATCTCACCGGCCGTCAGGCTTTGGCCACCTGAACCGTCACGTTCCACGATCCGGCTGTGCCCGTGAAGCCGCTGTCCAGGTGGTCGACCAGTGTCACCGATGTGGAGAGGGTCTCGTTCGACAGGAAGTGCTGGTAGTCACGTACCGCGTGCAGCATGTCGTCCGGCCCGGCAACGGTCAGTGAGATGCGGTCCGCCACGGCCAGTCCTGCCTCTCGGCGAGCCTGCTGCACCACCCGCACGAGGTCACGGACCGTGCCTTCAGCAAGCAGGTCGGGAGTGAGCTCGGTGTCCAGCGCGATGGTGGCGCCGCGTTGGGTTTCGACGACCCAGCCGGTGCGCGGAGTCTCGGTCACCACCACGTCGTCAGGGTGCAGGCTGGCTTCGCAGCCGTCGACGGTGATTGTTGTCGTACCGCTGGTTCGCAGGTGGTTGATGATGTGGCTCGGATCGGCGGCGAGGATCGCCTTGGCTGCGGCCGGTGTCTGCTTGCCGAACTTCTTGCCGAGTGCTCGGTAGTTCGGTTTGACGGCCACGTCGACGACGGCGCCGGCCGCGTCCATCGTCGTCAGGAGCTTGACGTTGAGCTCGTCGGCGATGTCGTCGAGAAGAGCTCGGGGAAGCTGTGTCCCATCGGGGAGGCCGACGAAGGCCCGACCGAGCGGCTGCCGGATCCGGACACCGCTGGACTTGCGAGCGGCCCGTCCCGCTTCGGCCAGCGCTCGCGCCACGTCGACCTGCGACGCCAGAACCGGATCGACAACAGCCGGGTCCGCCACCGGCCAGTCGGCGAGGTGCACGGAGTCTGGGGCCTGCACTGCACCCGGTCGAACGACCCGCTGCCAGATCTCCTCGGTCACGAACGGGACGAACGGCGCGAGGAGGCGGGTGAGCCCGTGGAGGCACTCGTAGAGCGTGACGAGCGCATCCTGGTCGCCGTCCCAGAAACGCTGTCGGGATCTCCGCACGTACCAGTTCGAGAGGTCGTCCACGAACCCGAGCAGCACCCGGCCCGCGCTGGCGGTGTCGTACTGCTCCAGACGGTCGTCCACCTCGGCGATCACGGAGTTGAGGCGCCCGATCACCCACCTGTCCAGGACCGGACGCCGCGTCACCGGCTGTGCCGTATCCGGAGCCCAGTCCACATGGCTGGCGTAGAGCGTGAAGAACGACGCCGTGTTCCAGTAGGTCAGCAGCAGCTTGCGAGTGATCTCCTCGAGGGCGGCCGGGCCGACCCTGCGGGTCGACCACGGCGAGCCGGAGCAGGCCATGAACCAGCGCAGGGCGTCCGCGCCGTGGGTGTCCATCAGCGGGATCGGCGCGAGGACGTTACCGAGGTGCTTGCTCATCTTGCGGCCGTCCTCGGCCATGATGTGTCCGAGGCAGACGACGTTCTCGTACGAGGAGCGGTCGAACACGAGCGTCCCGATCGCCATCAGCGTGTAGAACCAGCCGCGGGTCTGGTCGATCGCCTCGCAGATGTACTGCGCCGGGTAGCTCCGTGCGAACTTCTCCTCGCTACCTTCGACATAGGGGTATCCGAGTGACGCGAACGGCATGGCGCCGGAGTCGTACCATGCGTCGATGACTTCGGGTACGCGCGTGGCGGTCGCACCGCAGTCTGCGCAGGGAAAAGTGATCGCGTCGATGAACGGCCGATGCGGGTCGAGCTCGGAGAGGTCCGCACCGCTTCTCCTGCTGAGCTCGGCACGAGAACCGATGGCGGTGATGTGGGAGTTCGGGCAGCGCCACAGCGGGAGCGGCGTGCCCCAGTACCGGGTCCGTGACACCGCCCAGTCGATGTTGTTGTCGAGCCAGTCGCCGAACCTGCCGTGCTTGATGTGGTCCGGGTACCAGTTGGTGTGCTCGTTCTCCCGCCGGAGCGCCTCGCTGACCGACGTCGTGCGGATGTACCAGGACAGCTGCGCGTAGTACATCAGCGGCGTGTGGCAGCGCCAGCAGTGCGGGTAGGAGTGTTCGAACCGCTGCTGGCGGAACAGCAGGCCTCGTCGTTCCAGGTCAGCGAGGAGCGGAGCGTCAGCCTCCTTGAAGAACGCGCCGCCGACCAGCGGGACGTTGTCGTGGAACCGGCCGTCGGCGGCCACCGGGTTGATAACCGGCAGCCCGTTCGCCTGGCAGGTTCTGAGGTCGTCCGCGCCGAAGGCGGGAGCCTGGTGCACCAGCCCGGTACCGTCCACGACGGTGACGTAGTCTGCGGCGACCACGACATGGGCCCCTGGGATCTCGACGAGGTCGAAGGGTCGCCGGTAGCCCGCGCCCACCACGTCACGACCGGGCAGGGTCGTGACGATCTCCACGTCGGCGCCGAGGACGTCGGTGAGCAGCGAGGCCGCGACGACGAACGTGCCGTCCGAGGTACGCGTCACGGTGTAGTCGATGTCCGGGTTCACGGCGACTGCGGTGTTCGCGACCAGCGTCCACGGCGTCGTGGTCCAGATGAGCAGCTCGACGTCGTCGTACCCGGCCAGCGGCCGAAGCAGCGGGAACCGCACGAACACCGATGGGTCGGTCACGGTCTCATAGCCTTGGGCCACCTCGTGGTCCGACAGCGTCGTCCCGCACCGTGTGCAGTAGGGCGCCACGCGGAAGTCCTCCGTCAGACGACCGTCGGCGAAGATGCGTTGCAGCGACCACCACACGCTGTCGATGTACTCCGGTGACATGGTCTCGTACGGATGGGCCAGGTCGATCCAGTAGCCCATGCGCTCGGTGAGCCGTTCGAACTCGCCGACGTGCCGCATCACCGACTCGCGGCAGCGGGCGTTGAACTCGGCGACCCCGACCTTCTCGATGTCCGGCTTACCGGACAGACCCAACTCCTTCTCGACCGCAAGCTCCACCGGCAGTCCGTGACAGTCCCAGCCGGCACGACGAGGCACCGAGTAGCCCTTCATCGTCCTGAAGCGGGGAAACACGTCCTTGAACACCCGGGCCTCGACGTGATGGGTGCCGGGCGACCCGTTGGCGGTCGGAGGACCTTCGTAGAACACCCAGCTGGGGCCACCCGCGGTCCGCGCCAGGCTACGAGCGAACACGTCGTGTGCTCGCCACCACTCGATGATCCGCTCGTCGATCTCAGGGAAGTCGACGCGGGTCGGCAGGACCTCGAACGGGGTTGAACGATGCTGCGCCATCTTGGGAGCTCCTCGAACGTCGTCTGCCGTACAGGGCAAGCATGCTGACCTGTACGGGGACGATGCACGACCTGCCAGCCGGAACTCCGCGGTACCACCCCGCTTGCCACCCGTGCAGGGTGACCACTCATCGTTCGGCTATCACGGGCCGACCCCGTCCGGTTCTACTCCGCCAACGTACAAGCGTTTCTTCCGGAGGCTCCCCGGTGATGGCCGGATCGATGCCTGTGGGCAGATGATAACGCCAGCAACCCTGCGGCCGCCCCGGCACCTGTCGGCGGGCTACCAGCGTCCTCGGTCAACCCGGCGTCGAGCGTGCGTCGTGGGTGGCCGACGGTGCGCGGGGGCCGCCCCACGGCCCGCTGCGCATCGAGAGTGCTCGCAGCACGTGCGGAAACGGGGCTCCCCAGTCGCGTTCCCACGTTCTGTCGCCGGCCGCCGAACCCGGTCGACATGCGATGCAGTTCTCCCGGCCCGTCGGCCACCGACACCGTTTCTATCGTTCCCGGGCCTGCCGTGGAGGCGTTCGGATCCGATCGTCAGCTACTCGTCAGGTGACCGGCGCCGGATATCGCTCACGATGACGGGACACCGCCCGGAGCCCGAGGAGAGCGATGTCTGGAGACCTGCGCGGGCCGGAGTGCTGCGCGAGCGCAGTCGCTGCGCATCTCGCCGCTCAGTACGGTGGGCAGCTCCCCGCCGACATCGTGCAGACCGAGGTCCATCTCGCTGAGCGTGATCTCAGCGGTCAGGTGCGACCGGAGTCGATGGGCGAGCTGCTCTACCAGCTTGCCTCGTACCGGTTGCACCGGCGGATCGCGCGCAGCGGGTCGTCGAGCGGCCCGACGGCCGTCGCCGACCAGCACTGATCTGACCATCCGGGTAGGCGAGGTCTTCGCCCGCGCGGCCCTGTTGTGGTGCGATCGGCGGGTGGACACGAGAGCTCACCGCGGCGGTGGGCCGCAGAAGGGCTCGGTGCGAGCCGATGCCGAGCGATCGCCGGCGTGGCTCACCGTGATCGTCTCGGCGCTGGCGTTCGCGTCCGCCTATGTGCTGACCACCGCAGTGCATGAGCTGGCACATGCGCTGGTCGCCGTCGCTTACGGACTCGACCCGGTGTGGCGCGGGGACGATGTTCCCCACCTGGCGGGCACGGCCGGGCAGGAAACGGTCGTCGCGCTGGCCGGGCCCGCCTGCAGCCTCGCCACCGGCGCGCTGGCCCTGACCCTCGCCGCACGCACCCGCGGCTACCCCGGGTTACTACTGAACTGGTCCGGACTGATCGGCCTCGCCGGCTTCTTCGGCTACCTGATCAGCGGCGTCTTCGCTCCCAGTGGTGACATCGCCGACGCGTTGTCCCTAGCGCAGGCACCGTCCTGGGTTGGCTGGCTCGGCTTCGCGCTCGGCCTCGGTGGGCTGCTCGGCCTGGCTCGGGTGGCTGCGACTCGGCTGGTGGCGTTGGCACCGCGCCGCTGGAGCCCAGGTCACGCGTTGCGCATCCTCGGGCTGCTGGCCGTGCCGATCCCGACGATGCTGCTGATCGTCGGTGGCATCCCCATCGGACCACCCCTGATCGCGCAACTGATCGTTATCTTGCTGGCTCTGCTCCTCGCCCTGGTCTTCGGCCGGGCCGGCCATCCGGGAGCGCTCGCCGCAGTGCCCCGGCTGGTCCCGGCCGCAGCGGTGTTCCTGGTTCTCGCCCTCATCGAGTGGCTGGTGCTGCGCCCGGGCCTGCCACTGGGGTGATCGGTGCGGCCGACTCGGCCAGCGGGGTGGTCGAGCTTGGCAGGGTCGTGGGGCTGGGGGAGGGACTCGGCCGGACCGTCGTCGTCGGGATCGCCGCCGGCGTCGTGGTCGACAGTGGTAGCCGCTCGGGGGCGGACTGCGCGCTGACGCCACACGCCGCGAGCGCGATGAGTGCTCCGCTCACCGTAGTGATCGCGACCGTTGCCGCCGTCCGCCTCATCGGTCCAGCTCCGGCAGCTCCACGACGAACCGGGACCCGCCGCCGGCCCGGTCCTGCACCCACACGTTTCCGCTATGGCGGCTGACGTGCTGGGCGACCAGCGCGAGGCCGAGGCCGCTGCCGGAGTCGTTCCCGCGGTCCCCGGCCCGGTGGCCGCGGGCGAAACGCTCGAAGACCCGCTTCCGCAGCTCGATGGGCACTCCCGGGCCGGCGTCGTCGACCTCGAGGCGAACGCGACCGTTCCGTCGCAGCACCGCCAGCCGGACTGCGCCGCCGCCGTGTCGTTCGGCGTTGTCCAGCAGGTTCGCGACAACGCGGTCCAGGCGCCGCCGGTCGCCCGACACCAGCGGGGCCGGATCGGTCGTGACCACCTCGACCCGCTCGGCTCGGGAGGCCACCACGTTGCGGGCCAGGGCCGCGAGATCGACGGCCTCGAGCACCCGGTCGTCGGCGTCCTGGTCGGTCCGGGAGATCTCCAGCAGGTCGATCACCATCCGCTGGAACCGCTGCACGTCGCCGTCGAGCAGATCCACAGCCTGCCGCGCCGCGGTCGGCAGGTCGTCGCGGCGGTTCCGGAGGACCTCGACCGCGTTGGCCATGGTGGTCAGCGGTGAGCGGAGCTCGTGGCTGACGTCGCCTGCGAACCGGGCGTCCCGGCGCACCCGTTGCTCGAGCGCGTCGGCCGTGACGTTGAAGGTGGCGGCGAGCGGCGCGAGGTCCGGGTCGTCGCGTTCGGGCAGCCGGGCCTGCAGATCCCCCCGCGCCACCCGGTCCGCCGCCGCTGTCAGCTCTCGCAGCGGGCGTAGCGCGCGCTGTCCGGCCCAGCGACCGACCCCGAACCCGAGCAGGCTGCTGATCAGCGTCCCGGCGGTGAGCAGCGCGCTCATGAACCGGAAGGCGCGGTCGATCTCGACGAGCGGGAACAGTTCGACGTAGGTCGCCGCGGCGGCTACGGGAGCTGTGGCGTCCACGGGAAACGCGACCGCGAGGACCGGGACACCCTCGACGACGGTCCGCTGTCGGGTCGCGACGCCGTCGCCGGCGAGGGTGAGCAGTGCTGGGGGCAGGGTCGTCGGGTCGACCTGCCGCCCACTGGTGATCAGACCCTCGGGCCGGCTCAGCAGGATGGTCGACTCCGGGTCGCCCGCCAGGCCGGTCAGGAGCTCGTTGAGGCCCTCCGAGCCCGACCACAGGGCGGCCCGAACCAACCGGACGTTCACCGAGGCCTGCAACGTAGCGCTCTGCTCGCGCTGGTCGATCATGTACCCGGTCGCCAGGTTCCAGGTGGCGACCGCGATGAGGCCGGTCACCGCGAAGGTGGCCAGCCCGAAGGCGACCGCGACCCGGCTGCGCAGCGAAAGCCGCAGCGCTCGTGCCTCAACCACCGGTACCTGTCGACACTGTCATCCGGACCTGCTGATCTTGTAACCCGCGCCGCGCACGGTCAGGATGAGTGTCGGCTCGTCCGGATCGACCTCGATCTTGCGCCGCAGCCTGCGGATGTGCACGTCGAGCAACCGAGTGTCGCCGAAGTAGTCGTAGCCCCACACGCGCGCCAGCAGCTCCTCCCGGCTCACCACCCGCCCGCCCGCCGCTGCGAGCTCGACCAGTACCCGGAACTCGGTTCGGGTCAGGTGTACCTCCACAGTGCCACGCCGGACGACCCCCTCGTCGGGCCGGATCTCCACCTCGCCCAGCCGGATCCGGGATCCTTCCACGGGCCGCCTGCGCCGCAGCAGCGCCCGGATGCGCGCCGCCAGCTCGCGAGCGACCAGCGGTTTGGTGACGTAGTCGTCGGCGCCCGCCTCCAGACCGTTGATCACGTCGGCGGTGTCCGAGCGGGCGGTGATGATGATGATCGGCAGGTCCCCCCGGGACCGCAGGGTGCGGCAGACGGCCAGCCCGTCCATGCCGGGCAACATCAGGTCCAGCAGGACGACGTCGACCGTCGTGGTGTCGAGCCAGGTGAGGGCGTCCTCCCCGGACGCCGCCTCGACGACTCGGTAGTCCTCGTCACTGAGAGCGAGTCCGAGCGCCTGGCGGATCCGGGCGTCGTCCTCGACGAGCAGGACACTGGTGCGCATCAACCATCCTCTGCACCGGGCGACACGTGGTGCGACCGTACCGGACGGGGTGGATTCGGCGGTTGGCCACGCCCTGTCATATTCGTGATCGCGCATTTCGCAACGTTCACCGAACTGGGGGTTCCGGTGGACGGGTTTTGGCCGTACCGTGCATTACGGTACGGCCCGGTCCGCCGATCTCAAACCGGAGGTCATGTTGTCCCTCACCGTTCCCGACAGTCTGCTCGCGCAGGCGCAGCGCGGTCCCGTGGAAGACGCCGAGTTCATCGCCTGCATCCAAAGCTCTCTGCCCTATGCCTGGTCCTTGGTGGAGGAGCTGGCAGGTGAGCTCGAAGAAAGTGGGAAAAATTCTGTACAGAGCGTGTCGGTGCCGCCGGACGAGGAGTCCTGGGGGCAGCTCTTCCGGCTGGTCAGCAGCGATGCGATGAAGGATGCGGTGCAACGCCGGTTCGGCGTTCGGCTGGCTTTTCAGAACTGCTGCAAGGTGGGCCTTTTCCGGCCGGCGGCGGAGAGCGAGTATCGTGAGTTCGTCAGTCCGCGAGCTCAAATCCTGAACCAGAACCCGCTGCTGCTCAACTGCTAGCGACCGCTGCGGCTCGGAAGGGCGCAGCGTGTCCTGCGCACGGCACCCGTGCGTGGTCATCAGATGTGGCAGGCACGAGTGATATCGTGTCGCCTGAAGCACCGTCCACCCGCAGCATAGGTCGCTCCTCGAGGCTCGCATCCGCGAATCACGGTCGCGGCTCTCGTGGCCGAGGCTTTCCCGCGAGGATCCTGCAGGCGGTCTGTGAGTATTTCGACTCCTCGTGTCCTTGCGTGTTCGGCCCGGATGAGCTACCCTACTACCTGATCACGACCAAGATCGTAATCGGCACGGGGGAACCTCGTAGCGTTCGCGCTGATCTGGTCGCCAGTGGACTGATCGGAGTAGCTCATGCGCCGGGCAGGTGAGCATGCACAGGTCTCGCGGCTGGCCCTGTTTCCGCCCGCCTGTTCGGCGTCGCGTCGGACGTCGCTGGTCCCCCGGCTGCTGCGGGAGCTCCGGCGCCGGCGGCTCACCGCCCGGGTGGAGCGGGTGACGTTGCAGGATCACGTGGCGTACTGGAAGGCGCGGGGATGGCCGCGCTGGCCGCAGTGGCACGTGCGGGTATGGCGCGCAGCCAGGGGGCAGTGACACAGCGGCGGTGAGGTGGATTTGCGAGGCGCACGTTGCCGCACCCGCGATGATCGAGGGTGGTAGACCTGCGGGGTGAACAGCGCAGGCTGGGAGCCGCTCCACGACCTCACCGCTCTTGAACAGGCCGCCGCCCTACGTCGGCGGGAGGTTTCTGCCGTCGAGCTCGTCGAGCATCACCTCCGTCGCATCGACGACCTCGACGCGACACTGGGCGCGTTCGTCACGCTCACTCCGGAAGCCGCGCTCGAGCAGGCGAAGGAGGCGGACCGGGCGCTGCGCGACGGTGACGAGCGGCCCCTGCTCGGCGTGCCGACCGCCATCAAGGACCTGGCCATGACAGCCGGGGTGCGCACCGCGTTCGGCTCACCGGTGTACGCGGACTTCGTGCCCGACGTCGACGACGACGCCGCCCGACTGCTGCGCGCTGCAGGCACCATCAGCCTGGGCAAGACGGCCACTCCCGAATTCGGCCTGCCGCCCTATACCGAGCCCGCGGGCCGTCCGCCGGCGGTCACGCCGTGGGACACCGACCGGCTGGCGGGCGGATCGAGCGGCGGCGCGGCCGCGGCCACCGCGGGCGGCCTCGTCCCCTTCGCGCACGCCACCGACGGCGGTGGGTCCATCCGCATCCCGGCCGCGGCGTGTGGGCTGGTCGGACTGAAGACCTCCCGCGGTCTCGTCTCCCGCGGCCCGACCGGCGGGGATGCGCTGGGTATGTCGGTATGCGGCCCGCTGGCTCGCACTGTCACCGACGCCGCGGCCATGCTCGACGCGCTCGCCGTCCCGGTGCCGGGGGAGCCCTACCCGCTGCTGGCGCGCCCCGCGGGCAGCTACCTGGGCCACGCGCGGCGGGCCGAGCCCGGGCGGCTGCGGATCGGGCGCTACGCCACCTCGCCGGTGCCCGACGCCGTGGTCGACCCGGCCTGTCTCGCCGCCTATGAGACGGCCTCGGACCTGCTCGCCGGGCTCGGCCACGAGGTCGTCGAGTTCGACCCCCAGATCAGCGCCGACTTCCTTCTGGCGTTCGAGGTGCTCTGGGCGGTGCTCGCCCACAGCCTTCCGGTACCGGCCGAGGCCGAGTCGCTGCTCATGCCGCTCACCCGGTGGTGGCGCGACCGGGGCCGCGCGATCAGCGGGCCCGAGTACTTCGCCGCCACGCAGGCCGCGCTGCGCGTGACGCGCCGGATCGTCGGGGCCCAGGTCGCGGCGGGGGTCGACGTCGTGCTGACACCGATGCTGGCGCAGCTCCCGCGTCCGGTCGGCTGGTTCACTGCGGGCGGCGACGCCGCCGAGGACGTCGAGCGGCAGAAACGCTTCACACCGTTCACCGCCATCTACAACGTCACCGGTCAGCCGGCACTGAGCCTGCCGGTGGCGTGGGGGCGCGACGGGGACGGCCCGGAGCTGCCGGTCTCCGTCCAGCTCGTCGCCCGTGCGGGTGGCGACGCGCTGCTGCTCGCGCTGGGCGCGCAGCTGCACGACTGCATCGGGTGGGCCAGCGGGTGGTGTGATCGACGCCCGCCCACCTGGTGAGCAGCGCGGACCGGTATCGACTAGGTTCTGGGCCGTGAGCGTGCTGGAGACGATCCTCTACTTCGTGGTGCCCTCGGCCGGGTTGTACCTGCTCATCTCGCTGCTGGTGGTCGCTCCCCGGTTCGCTTCCTCCCGTCCGCGGTACCAGGTGGGTCAGCCGTGGCCACATCAGCCGCTGTGGTGGACGGTGAGTCCGGAGGACGCCAAGCTGCCCGTCGTGGACGGTCCCGCGGTGACCGGTGAGCGAGGAGGTGCCCGTGGCAACTGGTGAGCACGGTCACGGAACCCTGGTCGTTCCCGACTGGGAGGATCTCCCGACCGGCGCTGTCGTCACGTCCTCAGGGCGGGTGTCGGTGGCCGAGGTGTTCCGCCAGCCTTCCCGCGCCGACCACCCGTTCACCCCGGGCCAGATGACCCGCCTCGACGAGGCGCTGACGCTGGCCAGCCGGGAGACCGGGCTGCTGTTCAGCGTCTATCTGGGTGACCTCGGTGAGAAGCCCCATGAGCGCATCTCGGAGCTGCACGGCGAGCTCACGGATGCGGCGGTGCTCGTGGCGGTGAGCCCGGAACAGCGGGTGGTCGAGGTGGTGACCGGCCCCGAGGCACGGTTCCGGCTACCCGACCGTGGTGCCGAGCTCGCCGTGCTGAACATGGTGGCCTCGTTCAAGAAGGGCGACCTGCTGGGCGGGCTGCTCAGCGGCCTGCGCATGATCGCTGACCAGGTATGCGGCCGGAGCAGCGAACACTGAGGCCCGTCCGGGCCAGCCCCTCTCAGCCACGTACGGCGTGCCGGTCGGCGATCCGATCGACCAGCAGGGCCGCGCCCAGCACGACGGCGACCGCGGTGCCAAACCCCCCGACGGTATCGGTCGGATAGTGCACCTCCAGTGCGGTCAGCGCCAGGCCCATCGCCGTCCCGGCGCCGATAGCGACCGCTCCAAGCAGCAGTAGACCGGCCACCGGTCCGGCCGCGATCAGGTCAACGAGCAGCAGCGCGGCGACGATGGCGAGTGCCGTCATCGCGGCGGTGTGCCCGCTCGGATAGGCGAGCCCGCCGCCGATCATGCGGTCGAACACCGGTTTGAGCCCGCTGGTGGCGACGCCCGCCAGCCCGGGCCCGGCAACGGCGAGCACTGCGAGTCGGCGCCGACCGGAGGCCCAGCAGGCCGTCGCGAGCAGCCCGGCCGCGATGACGACGGGCACCGGGTCGCCGAGCATCTGGACGAACCGGAACACCCGCCCCGGGTCCGGCACCCACGTGGCGACCAGTAACCGCAGCCGATCATCGGTGCGGCTCGACGTCGTCTGCCCCGCGTAGCGCACACCGAGCACGACGACGGCGATCGCCGCGACCAGAACCAGAGCGCCCGCAGGCCAGCGCAGTGGCGCGGAGAGGACGGCAGGTCCGGCCCGCGTCGTGCTGTTCACCGATGTGACGGTACCGGCACCCGCCGGACGATGCGGTCCGGTGCAACCCGGCTTGCGGCCCGGGCGTCGCGGCATCGGTTATGCCGGTGGGCTGGGTTCTGGCGGTGGGCTGGGTTCTGGCGGTGGGATGGGTTCTGGCGGTGAGCTGGGTTCTGCCGGTGGGCTGGGTTCTGGCGGTGAGCTGGGTTCTGCCGGTGGGCTCAGATTGGCCGATGAGCGGGGTTCTGGCGGTGGGCTGGGTTCTGCCGGTGGGCTGGGTTGTGGCGGTGGGCTGGGTTGTGCCGGTGGGCCGGGGTTGGGCGGTGGGCCGGGGTTGGGCGGTGGGCCGGGGTTGGGCGGTGGGCCGGGGTTGGGCGGTGGGCCG
>JBBSQN010000143.1:0-15483 GCA_038257875.1 Mycobacteriales bacterium | reverse complement strand
GCCTCAGCGTTCGGAATACCCCGTGCCATCAACTGCGCGAACTGCTCACGCTTCGCCGTCTGCGGCGCCGCCCCTGGCCGACCGTGACCCATCCCGACTCCCGAGCACCTCGGGCGTTGCGACGATCACTGGAGTCCGCCCGGCCTGAAATGGCCCCCCCATCTGTTGTCGGGTCGGGCGTGTTGCGACGCTCGGATCTGGCCCACCGCCACCCAGTCGTCGGCGGCAGCGTCGACGACTGGGTGGCGGGCGGGAAGGGGGGGTCCTGGGGTGGCGGTGTGTTCGAGGCGGTTCGGCGGGACGCCGGCCTGGAGGGGCTGGGGATCCGGGCGCGCTGGCCGATCAGCATCGGGTGCATCGGCGGCCGGCTCGAGGGTTGGCGTCGACGGTTCCGCCGCGGAAGACCCCGGTGTGGGCGCGTCATGAGAGCCGCCCCCGTCACTGGGTGGATACCAGAGGGAAGGACCCGGAGGACTATCGGCGGGCCCGCGGGCCGAGGCCGCCCAGCAGCTCCCGGACAGCGGCCGCACCGACCGGCTCCCCACCATCGATGTCCGCATCCGCAACGACACGTTGTGGGCTCGAATGCGCAGCCACGCCCAAGGGCCGGGGTGTTCGTTGCGATGGCGTGGTGGCGTGCCTCCGCGGGGGCGTTCGGCCATGAGGCCGCACCGTGGGCAGGACAGCAGGTTCGTTGCGTCGGCGGGCGAGATCGGCGCCGTCTTCGCCTCCTACGATGCCGGTATGAGTGCCGCGGGACGGCGCACGGCTCGCAGCTATCTCTATGTGCCTGCGGACCGCGCGGATCGCCTTGCGGGTGCGACGGGCCGTGGAGCGGATGCGCTGATTCTCGACCTCGAGGATGCGGTGCCGGTCGACAGGAAAGAGGTGGCTCGCGCAAACATCGACCAGTGGCTGTCCAGCCAGCAGCGACCGGGCTGCGAGTTGTGGGTGCGGATCAACAGCACCACGCCCGAGGTTGACATCGATGTAGCCGTGACCTCCGAGGTGATGGGGGTTGTCGTGCCGAAGGCCGAGCCGGCGTTGCTGGCCGAGGTGGACAGTCTCATCACCGGCAGGGAGCACCTCCTTGACCTCGAACCGGGGGCGGTCGGTGTCTTCGCCTTGATCGAGACGGCGGCGGGTCTGCTGTCCGCCGCCGATTTGGCCCGCGCTCCACGGGTGTGGCACCTCGGCCTCGGCGAGGCTGACCTTGCGGCCGAGCTGCGGCTGCGGCCGACCGCGGCCCGCGAGGAGCTGAGCCCGCTTCGCCTGCAACTCGTGCTGGTGTCGGCGGCTGCGGGCATCGCCGCCCCGGTCGGCCCGACGGCTACCGACTTCCGCGACCAGGCTGCGCTGCGCCGTTCGACCGAGGCGCTGCTGCGGCTCGGTTTCCGCGCCCGCACGGCGATCCATCCGGCGCAGTTGGCCGTTATCAATGACGTGTTCTCACCGACGGCGGAGGAGGTGGCGAAGGCCCGCCGACTGGTCGCGGCGTACGACGATGCCGTGCGGTCCGGTGCCGGTGTGCTCACCGACGAGGATGGACGCATGGTGGACGTCGCGGTAGTGCGCTCGGCGCGGGAGGTGCTCGCCAGAGCCGACCCGTCCGGACCGGATCAGGCACGCTGAACCGGGCGGTGCAGATACCGGCCGCGCGGCTCGCCGACGACCGAGCCATTCTCGAGCACCTGCTGCCCGCGGATGAACGTGTCGGTGACTCGCGCGGTCAGCTCGAACCCTTCGAACGGCGTGTACTCCTGCGACGACTCCGACTCGGCCGCGCGCACCACCCAGGTCTGGTCGGGATCGACGATGCAGAAATCCGCGTCGTAGCCCGCTGCGATGGTGCCCTTCGTGTGCAGGCCGAAGCGCTGTGCCGCGTTCCACGCGGTGAGCTGCGCGATCCGTTGGTAGCTCAGACCGCGCTTGCGCCCCTCGGTGATCACGCCTGGCAGGAGGTACTCCGCGCCGCCGAAGCCGGACTTGGCCAGGAACACGTCGTCGCGTGGCTTGCCGAACTTCAGCTCGTCGCGGCAGCAGGCGTGGTCGGTGATGATCCAGTCGACGTCGCCGGCGACCACGTGCTCCCAGAGCCGCTCCACGTCCTCAGGTGACCGAAGCGGCGGGTTGACCTTGCCGCCCAGGCCGCTGGCGGTGTGGTAGTCGGCCAGCAGGTGCCCGATGGTCACCTCGCGCCGGAAGTTGATGTGCGGGAACGTCGAGGCCATCAGCAGCGCCGCCTCCAGCGCCGCCGCGGACGACAGGTGCAGCAGGTTGATGTTCGGCAGCCCGGTCGCGTGGGCCAGGTAGGACGCGATCGTGATGGCCAGCCCTTCCGAGTGCGGGGGGCGGGCGGCGGAGTAGGCCTCCAGGCCGGCCAGGCGGCCTTCCTTCTGCACCATACTGGTGTAGGCCCGCATGATCTCGGCGGTCTCACAGTGCAGCCCGAGGGAGATGTCGTCAGCGATGCCGGGCATCTGTTCGCGTGCGGCCTGGATGCCCCGCATGATGAACTCGAAGTGCGCGATGTCGTAGGTCTCGTCCTCCGGGGTCATGAGGAACTCCCGCTGGTGCGAGGAGGCCCCGTGCAGGCCGAACCCGCCGTAGAACATGAAGATCTTGAACGACGGGACGCCGAACTTCTCGATGAGCATCGGGATCTCGTCGATGTGCTGGGCCACCATCGGCGCCAAGTGGAACCCGTAGTCGACGTAGGCATTGCCGGCGGCGGCCTCGAGCACCTTCGGGAAGAACTGCTCGTAGGGCCCGCCCTGGTTCAGGTAGTACTGCCCGGTGCGGATGTAGGTGATGCCGGTGGTGACCCCGCCCTGGGCTGCGGCGCGGCTCTCGCTACGGGTGTCCTCGGGCAGCGGGTTGTAGATGCCCCAGTGCTGGTGGGCGTCGATCACTCCGGGGAAGACCAGCCGGGCGGCGGCGTCCACGACCCGCGCCGCATCCGCGGCTGGGATGTCGGCGGCGAGCCGCGTGAAACGACCGTCGGCGACGCCGATGTCGAGACTGGCGACCTCGCGGTCCTCCGGTCGGATGACGCGGGCGTTCTTGACGAGCAGGTCCAGGGTCGGCATGGGTCCTCCTTGGTCGGACTCACTCGCGTCAGCCAAAGCGAGTGAGCCGGGCGAGCAGCGAGCCGACATCGCCGGTCTCCTCGAGGCTGGCGATGCGGTGTTGGAGCTCGCCGACTGTGGCAGCGGGAAGCAGCCGGTCGGCGTTGTCGCGGAACTTCGTGGCTAGTTCGTCGTAGGACAGCGGCCACTGCGGTCCGCCGCGGTTGGCGAGCACTTCGGCGGCCAGTTCCCGCCCGTCGGTCGTACGGATGTGGAGCACCGCCGGGAACTGGTGCGGGAAGATCTCGGTGCATCGTTCGTCGGCGACCACGTCCACCTTCGCCATCAGTGCACGCCTTCGCGGATCTCGTGCGAGCGCGTCGGTGTAGTCGTCGAGGCCGACACCGAGGCCGCCGCCTCCCAGCAGTCCGGCGGCCACGGCGTAGGGGCCGCTGAACTGGGCCATGTAGCCGGTGGCCGGGGCGCGCTTGAGGTCGATCGGCTCACCAATCGTGCGCACGGTGGGCGCCGCCACTCCCAGCGTGGCGGCGACGACGTCGGCTGGCGTGACTCCCTGCGAGCGCAGCATGCTGGCCGCGTCGATGGCGGCGTGGGTGAAGTGGTTCGCCGGGTAGGGCTTGAAGAAGATGCCGGGCACCGCCCAGATGGTGCCCAGCCCGTTGACCACGGCGGAGGGTTCGTAGCGCCCGTGCAGCCAGGCTTGGAAGAATCCGAAGCGGCCCTCGAGCACGGTGGGCGGCCCGGTGAACCCGTGCCTGGCGAGCAGCGCCGCGGAGACCGCCGAGTGCGCGGCCCACCCGCAGTGCATGCGCTTCACGGTGCCGCCGGTCCGGTTGGCCTCGATGATCCCGGACGCCATGGAGGCGGCAATTCCAACCGCGTGGGCGATGCCTTCGGTTCCGAGCCCCATCAGCAGACCGGCCGAGACGGCCCCGCCGAGGGCACCGCAGATTGATGTGGCGTGTTGCCCGTGCTCGAAGTAGATCGAGTTCCCGGTCTTGTCGTCGTATCCGGCCATCCCGACTCGGACGCAGACTTCCAGCCCGGTTGCGATCGCCGCGATCAACGCCCGGCCGTCGGCGCCGGCCGCCTGCCCGGCGGCCAGCGCGGTGGGCACGATCGACGCGCTGGGATGAAGCACCGAGGGGAGATGGGTGTCGTCGTAGTCCAGTGAGTGGGCCAGCACTCCGTTGACGAAGGCCGCCAGCGGGGCTGGGAGCGGTTCGCCGACGCCGATCGCCGATGCTTGTGCGCGCCCTCCTTGCTCCGTGGCGAAGTCGCGGGCCGCCCGGCTGGTGTCCAGGGTGCTGGCCGCGACGGCGATGCCCAACACGTCGAGGACCCGTTTGCGCACGCTGTCGATCACGTCGTCGGGGAGCCGCTCGAATGTCGCGTCGGTGGCGAAGGCAGCCAGGCGTTCGGCGAGGGTTGGCTCAGGCACCGGGCACGACCGCGAGTGGCCGCACCGGCGAGCCGGTCGCGCCGAGGATGTTCAGCGGGGCCAGCACGAAGGTGAACTCGTGCACGGCAGCGTCGGCGATCTCCTCGAGCGCGAGGGCCTCGAGGATGTAGACGCCGGACTCGACCAGCAGTACCCGGTGGGCCGGCAGCACCGCGTGCCCGCTGCCTGGAGCCAGTCGTTCGAAGGCGATGGTGGCGGCCCCGGCGGCGTGCACGCCGCGGGTGCTGAGCCAGCGGGCACCCGCCTCACCCACCCCGGGCACACCGCTCGCCTTGCCCGTGTAGGCCTCCGTGCCCGCGTCGAACCGGCGACCCCAGCCGCTGCGGATCAGTACGACGTCGCCGGTGCCGACGTCGACGCCCTGCCGTGAGACGGTGGTCTCGAGGTCGTCCGGGGTGATCTCGTACGCCGGCTCGTGCTCCTGCAGGCCGAGCGCGCGGGGCACGTCGAGCAACACTCCGCGCCGCATCATCGGCGCGATCGTGTGCGCACCATGCTCCATGAACCGGCCCCCGCGTCCGGACTCGCCGGCGTCAGCACCTCCGTGCAGCCGGCCGTCCTGCGACACGTGCGCGAGCGCGTCGATGTGGGTGCCGACGTGGGTTCCGGTGACGATCAGATCGTTGGCGGCCGATCCGCCGTCCGGGCGCACCATGTCCCCGTGTCGTCGCGGCAGGGTGTGCCAGAACTGAGGATGGTTGGGCGACTGGGGCATCCCGACGAAGAGCGGTCGGCCAAGATCGTAGATCCGTACGCCGCGCCGCACGAGATCCAGGAGGCGGTCACTCACGCGATCACCCCGAGCCCGCGCAGCCGGGTGATGTCGGCCTCGGCGTAGCCGAGCTCGCCCAGCACCGCGTCGGTGTCGGCGCCGAGCGCGCGCCCAGTGAACCGGATCCGACCCGGCGTCTGCGACATCCGCCACATCACGTTGTGCATGAGCACCTGACCCAACTCGTCGTCCTGGACCCTGGTCAGCATGTCCGTGGCCCGAACGTGCGGGTCCTCGACGACGTCCCTGGCGTCATAGACCGGCGCGATGGCGGCCCCGGCCGCCTCGAACTCCTCGAGGACCTCATCGCGATCACGCGCCGAGATCCAGTCGCCGACGAGGCTGTCGAGCAGGTCGACGTGCTCGGCGCGGCCCCGGCCGGAACCGAACCACGGCTCGTCGACCACCGCGGGGTGCCCGACCAGTCGCAGGACCCGCTCGGCGATCGCCTGGGCGCTCGTGGAAACCGCCACCCACGACCCGTCCCGGGTGCGGTAGGTGTTGCGCGGCGCGTTGTTCGTGGAGCGGTTGCCGTGACGTTGCTCGACCAGGCCGAGCTGGTCGTACACGGTCGGGCCTGGCCCGACCGCCGTCATGATCGGTTCGAGGATGGACAGGTCGACCATCTGACCTTCACCGCCGTGCCGGGCGCGATGGAACAGCGCAACCATGGCCGCCGACGAGGCGGCAATCCCGCAGATGCTGTCGGCGAGGCCGAACGCCGGCAGGGTCGGTGGACCGGTTGGATCACCCGTCAGATGTGCGAAGCCGCTCATGGCTTCGGCCAGGGTGCCGAAGCCCGGCCGTCGCGCGTACGGACCCGACTGCCCCCAGCCGGTCAGCCGGACCAGCACCAGCCCGGGGTTCACCTCGTGCAGCCGCTGCAAGTCGAGCCCCCACCGTTCAAGGGTCCCGGGGCGGAAGTTCTCCACCACCACGTCGGTCGTGGCGGCCAGCCGCAGGAACACCTCCGCTCCCTCGGGCGCGCCCAGGTCGAGGCCGATCCCGCGCTTGTTGCGGCTGAGCTCCTTCCACCACAGCGACACACCGGCCTTCTGATGGCCGTGGCCGCGCATGCTGTCGCCGGCCCGCGGATGCTCGACTTTGATCACGTCGGCACCGAAGTCGCCGAGGATCTGGCAGCACAACGGCCCCGCCAGAATCGTCGACGCATCGACGACGCGGAGTCCCTCGAGCGGCATCATTCCCAGTTCACCCGCCATCGGTAGGCGTTCCGCTTGACGGAAAGGATGAGCTGGCAGCATACCGACCGGCGACCCGTTGCCAAACAGGGCCCAGCCGAAGCTCCGCCGATCCACCGAACCGTGCGCCGCCGAGCCCCGCGAGGCCCCCTCCCGCCACGTTCCGCCAAGAGGAACGAAAGGTTCCGACGATTGTGCCGGGCCCCCTCCCGGCTTACGCTCGCCGGCACGTGCGAACGGAGGACCGGCCCGATGGCCCTGCCCGACACCGTGGCCCCCGCCGCGGCCGATCCACGAGCGGCCACCGCCGCGGCGCTCGCCGATCTCGGGGCGTTCACCGCACGGCTTCGATGGGAGGCGTTGCCGGACGCGGTTCGCGACAAGGCGGTGCTCGTGGTCGCCGACCTGCTCGGGGTGACCATCGCCGGTGCCCGCACAACGGAGTGCCGAGCACTGCTGGCCGCCTGGGACCCGGCGCCGGGGCGGGCGTCGGTGATCGGCGCCGGGCGGCTCACCTCCGCTGACGACGCTGCCTGGCTCAACGGCACCGCGGCATGCACGCTCGAGCTCGACGAGGGCAACAAGCACGCGCAAGGCCACCCGGCGGCACACCTGCTGTTCGCCGCGCTGGCGACCGCGCAGACCATCGACAACACCACGACCGGTGCCGAGCTGCTCACCGCCGTCGTCGCCGGCTACGAGGTCGCCGCCCGGTTCGGGCGAGCGACCCGGCGCCGGCCCGACCTTCACACGCACGGGCACTGGGGGACAGCCGGTGCCGCGGCCGCGGTCGGGCGACTCCGCGGCCTGTCCGCGGCGGAGATCGCGGCGGCCATCGATGCCGCCACCGGCTTGATCTACGTCACGCCGTGGGGCGTCGTGCTCGCCGGCAGCTTCGTGCGCAACCTGTGGATCGCCGGGGCGAACGTCAGCGGGCTGATCGGCGCGCGGCTCGCCGCAGCCGGCCTGGCAACGCCCGCCGGCACGGCGGCCGACACGCTCGGCGGGGTGGTCGGCGGACTCGACCCGGCCGAGCTGACGCTTGAGCTCGGCGCCCGCTTCGACATCACAGGCGGCTACTTCAAACGGCACGCGTCGTGCTCCTACACCCACCCGGCCGCGGACGCCGCGCTGTCGCTTCAACACGCCCACCAACTCACCGCCGGCGACGTCGCACACGTCCTCGTGGAGACGCACCGCCTGGGCATGCCGCTCGCCCCGCTGTCCACGCAGTCTCGGCTCGCCGCGATGTTCTCGCTGCCCTACGTCGTGGCGGTCGCGCTGCTCGACGGGGTCGCCGGCCCCGAATCCTTCGACGACGATCGCCGACGCGACCCCGCGGTGCTCGACCTGGCAAGCCTCGTGGAGGTGCGCCACGATCTCGAACTCGACCGGCGGCTGCCCGCCGAGCGGGCCACCCGCCTCACCATCACGCTGACCGACGGTCGGCGGCTCACCGCGGAGCAGCCGAACCCGGTCGGGGACGCCGACCATCATCCGTTCGGCGCGGCAGACGTGCGCGCAAAACTCGAGCGGCTGCTCGGCACTCCCACGGCAGCCACGGTGCTCGAGGCGGCTGCCGCGTTGCCGACCACGTTGGACGCCCGGTCCGTGCTCTGCGCGCTGCCATGACCATCTCGACCACGCTGGCCCAGGTCGCGCATCTCACCTCCTACGACGCGGCGCCGCCACCGGCCCAGCGACGGGTGCGGGCCGTCGTGGCCGACGTGTTCGCGACCATGGTCGCGGCCGCCTCGCGACCCGAGCTTGCCGCTCTGCGCAGCGCACTCGCCCGAGGGACCGGGCCGGCGAGCGTGATAGGACGCTCCGCGGGCACGGATGCCACCACCGCCGCCCTGCTCAACGGCACGCTCGTCGCCGCCCAGCAGTTGCAGGAGGGGCACCGCCTCGCGCGCGGGCATCCCGCCTCGCACGTCGTCCCGGCCGTCGTCGCCGTGGGCGAGGCCCAGCAGGCGTCCGGGCGAGCCGTGCTGAGCGCGATCCTGGCCGGCTACGAGGTCGGGGTACGGATCGGGGTCGCGATGGGTGGCACACCACCGGGTGTGCACGACATCGCGACGTGGGGGTCGGTGGGTGCCGCCGCCGGCGTGGCCCACCTTGTCGGCGGCGCCGAGCCCGAGCCGATCGCGCACGCGATCGACCTCGCCGCATCAGCACCGATGCTCCCCGACGCGCGCACCGTTGTCGCCGGCGCAACGGGCCAGCACGTCTTCCTCGGCCTGGGCGCACATGCCGGCGCCGTATGGGGGGTCGCTGCCGGGACGGGGCTGCGGGGGGTGCCGGGCACCTTCGAGCGTCACTTCGGCAGGTTCGTCGCCCCGCAGCTCGACTGCGCGGCCCTCGCTGATCCGGCGGCGGCCGTGGAGCCGGCGGTGCTCGGTGGCTACCTGAAGCGGCATCCCACCTGCGCGCATCTGCACGGCGTCAACGATGCGTTGGAGCGCCTGCTCGCACACCGCGCGCTGCGGCCCGAGGACGTGGAACGCATCGAGGTGCGCACCTACGCCGCGGCCGCGACATACGCCGAGCCGCACCCGGCCAACGAGCTCGCGGCCAGGTTCAGCATCCCCTTCACGGTCGCGGTCGCCATCGTGACCGGAGGCCTCGGCGACGAGGCGTTCGAGCCGACCGCCCTCGCCGACCCCCGGGTGCGCGCGCTCGCCGACCGCGTGCGGGTGCGCCATGATCCGGCCCTCGACGCCGGCCACCCCGGCGGACGGCCCTCATTCGTCGCCGTCCACCTGCGCAACGGCGACCGGCTCGAGGAGTCGGTCCAGCGACCGCGGGGGGACGGCCCCGACGCCCTGCACGACCCCGACGTTCGAGCCAAGCCCCGCCGGCTGCTGGCCGCGCGGATCGGCACCGCGCGCACAGACGCCCTGCTCGACGCGATCGAACAGCTCGCCGGCACCGGCCTCCCACCATTGACCGCGGCCCTGCGTGCGCTGGCACCACTGGCCTGAGCAGCCGCGCCGGCTACTCCCTCGGGGAGGCACCGACCCGGCCGGGACCGGCCCCCTGCCAGCCGAGCAGGTGAGACACCTCCTCCGCCGCGGCACGAACGAGTGGGACGAAACGCGTCACCGTGCGCGCGTCGAAACGCCCCAGCGGGCCGCACACGCTGATGGCCCCCACCACGTCGGCGTCGAAGTCGAAGACCGGAGCCGCGACCGAACCGGCACCCCGCTGCCGCTCACCGCGAGATGCCGCTGCGCCGTCCTTGTGGGACGCGGAGAGCAGGCGACGCAGCACGTGCGGGTCGGTGACCGTCGCCGGGGTCAAGGCCTGCAGCGGGCCGGCGAGGACCGCCCCCTGGACGTCCTCGGGGAGGAAGGCGAGGATCACCCGGCCCGAGGCACCGGCATGAAGCGGGTGCGGTCGCCCCAGCTCGACGGTCATCTTGATCTCCTGCGGGCTCTCGTACTGATCGAGGTAGACCCGGGACAGCGAAACGAGCTCGGACAGCGTCGTGGTCTCGTGCGTCTGGTCACGCAGCCGACGCAGCACGCCGCGCGCGGCACGCCGCAGATCGTGCTCGCGCAGGGCGCGCGCGCCGACCGCAACAGCGGCCGGCCCCAGCCGATACTCCCGCGTCGCGGGGTCGACTTGGACGAATCCCCTGGACACCAGCGACTGCAAGATCCGATGGACGACAGCCTTGCTCAACGCGAGCCGCCGCGCGATCTCGCTGACCCCCATCGCGGCCGCGCCACTGGTGAAAAGCAGCAGCACGTCCGCGACCCGGTCCGCGGCCTCGGTGCCCGAGCCGAAGGGCTCCCCCGCCCGCCCGCCACTCCTCGCCGCCGACCCCTCGACCATTGTTCCTCTCAGCGGAATGGATGTGGGCACCCTTGGGCGGGCCTGACTGCCACGCCTAGACATTGACCTACCCTAACGGGACCTGTTAGACAAGCCCCCACGCCACTCAGTCGTTCCACCCACGGGAACGGTCGTCAGGTCGGGGAACCGCGCGACTGGCCGGTCCCGACGGCGTCGGACCTCGCGAAGGGAAACCGGCATGCGCAGGTATCGCGGTCACCTCGCCGTCGTGGCGGCCCTCGGCCTGCTGCTCGCGGCCTGCGGCGACTCCGGCTCCACCGGCTCGGGCGGCGCCGCCTCCGGAGCAGCCAAGACGATCACAATCGGATCGTTGCACCCGCTGACCGGCCCGCTCGCCGGGGCGGGCAAGCCCATGGACGAGGCCGTCAAGATGGCCGCCGACGACGTCAACGCGGCCGGCGGCATCACTTCGATGGGCGGCGCCACGCTCAAGGTCGCCTCCGGCGACACCCAGGGCAAGCCCGAAGTAGGCCAGAGCGAGGCGCAGCGGCTGATGTCCGCCGGCGCGGCCGCCCTCGTCGGCACCTACCAGAGCGACGTCACCCAGACCGTCGCCTCGGCCGCCGAACGCACCGGCGTCCCGCTCGTCATCGATGTCGCGGTGGCCGACCAGATCCTCCAGCAGGGCTTCAAATACGCCTTCCGCATCCAGCCCGACGCCACGAGCATGGGCACCAAGGGCGCAGACGACCTCGTCGCCATCGGTGAGGCGCAGAACGCCCCGATCAAGACCGTCTCCTACATCCACGTGCAGGGTGACTTCGGCGACAGCGTCTTCAAGGCGTTCCAGCAGGAGGCCACGTCCAAGGGAGTCAACATCGCGAAGGAGGTCACCTACGACGCGTCGATGAACGACGCCACGACGCAGGTGAGCCAGGCCGCCGCCGGCAACCCCGACGCGATCATCGTCACCGGCTACTTCCCCGACAGCCTGCTCGTCGCCAAGGCCATCGCCGCCCTCAAACCGAAGATCAAGGCCGTCTACGGGATCGCCAACGGCGGCTTCGACGACGAGCGCTTCCCCGCAGCAGCGGCCACGGCCGGGAACAACATCCTCAGCGCCAACTACCACTTCGACGCCACGAGCGCGGACGTCAAGGACATCCGCCAGCGCTTCGAGCAGAAGTACGGCGAGCCGATGCAGACCGCCGCAGTCCTGTCCTACCAAGCGGTCAAGGTCATCGCGCAGGGCCTCGAGGACGGCAAGGACGCCGATCCGAAGAAGCTGCGCGACGCGATCGCCAAGGTGAGCATCGACAAGTCCCTGCTCGCGTTCGACGGACCGATCGCCTTCGACGACACGGGACAGAACACCAGCGCCATCCCCATCGTGATGCAGGTGATCTCCGGCAAGATCCAGCAGGTCTTCCCCGACTCGTTCAAGACAGCCGACCTGGTCTGGCCCGCCGTAGCAGGTCAGTGACGAGTCGCCGGCGCGGAACGGCAGCTCCGGTCAAGGCTTCGAGGACGCGATGACCGAGACGGCGGTGCACGCCCGGAAGGACCCTCCGCGCCGGCGGCCGTCGCTGAACCGGGGGCCGGTCCTGACGGCCGCTGCCGTCGTCGGGGCCGTCGCCGTCGCGCTCGCCCTGGTCTACGCGGTGGGCGGCAAGAGCGACCAGCTCATCACCCAGGCGGTCGTGACGGGCCTCCTGCTCGGCGGCGTGTACGGCCTGGTGTCGATGGGCCTCACGCTCATCTTCGGGGTGCTCGGGATCGTGAACTTCGCGCAAGGCACCCTCCTGACGCTGGCGATGTACGTCGCCTACTCCTTGGTCACCTCGGTCGGCGTCGACGTCTACGTGGCCACCCTGATCACCATTCCGGTGCTGTTCGTGGTCGGCTACCTCATCCAGGCCACCATGCTCAACCGGTTGATGAGCGCCGGCGAGACCGAGGGCCAGCTCCTCGTCACACTCGGCCTCTCGCTGCTCATCGCCAACCTGCTGCTGCTCGTCTTCGGTGGCGAGCCGAAGTCGGTGTCGGCGCCGTTCGAGGGCCAGTGGCCGATCCTCGGGGCCATCGCACCGATCCCGCGCGTGCTGGCCTTCATCGGCGCGTTGCTGCTCGCGCTCGGTCTGACCGCGATCCTGCGCTGGACTCCGCTGGGCCTGGCGATTCGTTCGGTGGCGGCCAGCGCCCAGGGAGCGCAGCTGGTCGGGGTGAACGTCTCGCACGTGTACGCGTTGACGTTCGGGCTGGGGACTGCGTGCGTGGGAGCGGCGGGGGGCCTCGTGCTGCCGTTCCTCACGTTGACGCCCAGCACCGGGGAACAGTTCACGATCCTCGCGTTCGTCATCGTGGTGCTGGGCGGCCTGGGCAGCGTCGGCGGCGCCCTTATCGGGGGTCTCGCGATCGGCCTGGTGCAGACGGTCGGCGGGCTCTACTTGCCGGGAACCGGCGCGACCCTGCTCGTGTTCGTCGTCTTCGTGCTGGTGCTCTTCTTCCGACCGCAGGGGCTGTTCGGGAGCCCGCAGTGAGCGTCGACCGCGCGCCCGCTCGCTCCTCTGCCACCCGGAGTCGGCCGTGGCTGGGACACGTGGTCGTTCTCGTCGTCGGCGTGGCGGTGCTCGCCCTGCTCCCGGCGATCCTGCCCGCGGCCAGGGAGGGCGTCGCCGTCCGCACCCTGATCTTCGCCGTCATGGGAGTGGGCTGGAACATCATGAGCGGCTACGGCGGCATGTTCAGCTTCGGGCACGCCGCCTTCTTCGGCATCGGGGCATACACCGACGCGTACCTGCTCGTCGCGCACGGCATCACGCCTTGGCTCGGCATGGTCATCGGAGCGGTGCTCGCCGCCGCGTTCGGCGTCGCGACGGCGTACCTGTCGCTCCGCTACCACCTCAAGGGCGCCTATTTCGCCCTGGCCACCTTCGCGTTCGCGCAGATGTTGCTGCTGCTGACCTCCAACATCGAGGCGCTGCAGAAGACCCGCGGGTTCAACATACCGCTCATCCCGGGCGGCTCGTGGTCGAAGCTGCAGTTCCCGGTCGGAAGCCACAACTACTACTGGATCATCCTCGGCCTGCTCGCCCTGGCGGTGGCGGTGAACATCCTGCTCGTCCACTCGCGCACCGGGCAGTACATCATGGCGATCCGCGACGACGACATCGCCGCCGAGTCCCTGGGCATCCCCATCCTGCGCTACCAACTCGCGGCGGTGGCGGTCAGTGCAGGGATCACCGCCCTCGCCGGCGCCTTCTACACCCAGTACTTCCTGTTCATCGATCCCAACCTGGCCTTCGGCGCGGCCGTCTCCGTCGAGGCCATCGTCCCCGCAGTCATCGGCGGCATCGGCACCATCTTCGGCCCGGTGATCGGTGCCGCGGTGATCGGCCCGCTGTCCGAGGTGACCGCGTCGGTCCTGCGGAACCCGCCGGCCGTGCTGTCCTTCGTCGAGGGCCGCAGCGGTCTCGACGTCGCCACGTACGCGGTACTGCTGATCCTCATCGTGTTGTTCCTGCCGCGGGGGATCTACGGATCGGTCAGGGCGAGGATTCGCGGATGAGCCTGCTCGAAGTCGAGGCTGTCTCGAAATCCTTCCGCGGGTTGCGAGCGCTCAGTGACGTCTCGCTGCAGGTCGAGGGCGACGAGTTCGTGGGAGTGATCGGGCCGAACGGGGCCGGCAAGACGACGCTGTTCTCCATCATCGCCGGCCAGCTCCCACCATCATCCGGTCACGTCAGGTTCGACGGCCGCGACATCACCGGCTGGCCCCCGCACCGGGTGGCCCGCGCCGGGCTGGTGCGCACATTCCAGCTCATGCGCCCCTTCGAGAGCATGTCCGTGCTCGACAACGTCGCCGTCGCCGCCCACTCCCGCCGCCGGCAGCGGGCGGCAGCGCGGGATGCGGCCGCCGCAGTGATCCACCGGATCGGCCTGGACGAATTCCGCGACCGCCCGGCCGGGGTGCTGCCCACCGCCGGGCTCAAGCGGCTGGAGCTGGCCCGCGCGCTTGCCCTCGAGCCACGGGTGCTGCTGCTCGACGAGGTGCTCGCCGGCCTGGTGCCCACCGAACGGCTCCCCCTCATCGAACTGCTGCGCTCCTTGGCCGCCGAGCACATCACTGTCATGTTCATCGAGCACGTCATGGCTGCGGTCATGGCGCTGTCGCAGCGGGTGGTCGTGCTCCACGAAGGCCGTGTGCTAGCCGAGGGCACACCCGACGCGGTGACCGCCGACCCACGCGTCGTCGAGGCCTACCTCGGTGAGGAGTTCCTCATTGCTGAAGCTTGAGAACATCTCCGCGGGCTACCGCCGGCTGCAGATCCTGCACGAGCTGAACCTGGAAGTGCAGGCCGGCGAGATCGTCGCGCTGATCGGCGCGAACGGCGCCGGCAAGACCACAACCCTGCGCACCATCTCCGGGATGCTGTCGGTGAACGACGGGGCCATCACCTTCGACGGGGAGCGCATCGACGGCCTCCGGCCCGACCGGATCGTGCGCCGCGGCCTCGTCCACGTCCCACAAGAGCGGGCGCTGTTCGGAACGCTCACCGTCATGCAGAACCTGCAGATGGGCGCCTACACGCGGGAACGCACCGAGACCGGGCCGGCACTGGAGGAGGTCCTGCAACTGTTCCCCATCCTCGGAGAGCGTCGCACCCAACGCGCCGACACGATGTCCGGCGGCCAGCAGCAGATGCTCGCCATCGGCCGGGCGCTGATGGCTCGACCACGCCTGCTCACCCTCGACGAACCCTCGATCGGGCTCGCCCCCAACCTCGTGACCTCGGTGCTCGAGGCGGTGACCCGCATCCGCGACGCCGGCGTCACGGTCCTGATCGTGGAGCAGAACGCCGCCCACACGCTGAAGATCTCCGACCGGGCCTACGTCATCGAAAGTGGTGCCATCGCCGTCAGCGGCGCCGGCACCGAACTACTCGAAGACCCGCGGGTACGCACCGCCTATCTCGGCATGTGAGCGGTGCCCGCCCACAGCCGACCCACCGCCCAACTGGCGTGCCTCCAGCTCTCCGGACTGCGGAACCAATAGGTTCCATTCCGGAGAGGAGGGGTGTTGATGCCGAAGAGGTATCAGAGTTTCTCGCCTGAGTTTCGCGAGGAAGCCGCCAGGATGGTCGTTGATGGTGGTCG
>JBBSQN010000142.1:0-15510 GCA_038257875.1 Mycobacteriales bacterium | reverse complement strand
CCTCTACGACCTGTTCGACCTCAACCGATTCGCCCCCACCCCTCGACCAGCTTAGGTACTACAACCAGCCGCCCCCTGAACCCACCCTGAACAGCACAAACACCAGCCAAGATCGAACTAAGGGGGAAGGTGCCGCTAGCTCGCTGGGTGGACCCGGCGCTCGCGCTGGCCGACCTCCCCGACGGCGCGCGCCTCGACGACGTGCTCGACGCACTGGCCGCAGCGTGGTCGGCGGGGCGGTGGGCCCGTGGCGAGGCGGAGGTCCTCGGCGCCGAGGTGGACGCCCGCGGCCGTCCGATGCAGGTGGTGGTGTGACCACCACCGCCGGAATCGTGCTCGCCGGTGGGCACTCATCGCGGATGGGCGAGCCCAAGGCTGCGCTGGAGTGGCACGGCTCCACGCTGCTGCGCCGCACCGCCGCGCTGCTGGCCCGCGCCGTCGACGGCCCCGTGATCGTCGTGCGGGCTCCCGGTCAGCCACTACCCGCGCTTGCGGCAGCTGTCGAGGTGGTCGACGACCCGGTCGGGGGCCGTGGCCCGATGCAGGGCATCGCCACCGGGCTCGCGGCCGTCGCCCCTCGGGCGCCGGTCGCATTCGTCTGCTCGACGGACCTGCCGTTGCTGCACCCCGCGTTCGTGCGCCGGGTGCTGCGCGAATGGGGCCCCGACCTTGACGTGGTGCTGCCGGTGGCTCGGGGCTATCCACAGCCGCTCGCTGCCGCGTATGGCACGGCGCTCGCCCCGTGCGTCGCCGAGCTGGTCGCCGCTGGGCGGATGCGCCCGGCGATGCTGTTCGACCAGGTCCGCGTGCTGCGCCTCGACGACGCGGCCCTGCTCGCTGACCCGGCCCTCGCCGCAGCCGACCCGGAGCTGGACTCGCTGCTCAACGTCAACTCCCCCGCCGACTACCGCGCCGCCCGGGACCGGCCCGCACCCGAGATCGCGGTGCAACGCCACGGCACCCTAGCGCCGAACGGGCACCGCGGGCCGGGCACCGTGCGGGCGGCGACCCTGAGCGCAGCCGCAGCGGCCGTCAAGCTGGCGCTGGACCGGCACGTCACCGCCACCCTGAACGGCGACCAGATCACTCGCGACCCCGAGCTACCGCTGGTGGCGGGCGACTCGGTCGCCTTTCACTCCGCAGACTCAGAAAGCTGATCGCGACGGGCAGACGCGCTGATCGGGCTGAGGGAGCCGGTCAGACCCCCGACACCGGCTCGTCGCCCCGACCGCGCAGAAGGGCGAGCAGCTCGTCGAGCTTCGACCCGTGCTCCGCGAGCACCGACCGCTGTTCGGCCAACATCGATCCATGTTCGGCCAGTATCGAGCCGTGCTCGGCGAGCACCGAACCATGTTCGACCAGCACCGATCGTTGCTCAGCCAGCATGGTGCCGTGCTCGGCGAGGGTCGCCTTGATCTGAACGAGATCCTCGCGGTGATCGGTGAGGATCTCGTAAATCGCTTCCAGATCGTTGTCGTGCCGGCGTACCTTGCGCTCGAGATCAGGGGACGAGGACATGGGCCGAGGGTAGCGCCCACCCCTCGACCGCAGGGTCACAACGCGGAATGTCAAGGACGCGCAGCCCGCACCGCCCACTCTTGACCTCGACCTCACTTCAACTCCTAGCCTCGCACTCGACACGGAGACGTCAGAGTGTCGGTGGTCCACGCCACACTGAATGTCCGAAGCCAAGGAGCAGCTCATGAGCATGGAGATGACGGCGTGGATGTCGATGTACCACGCGATGCACGCCGAGCAGGAGCGACGACCGTTCTCGCGCGCCACCTTGCGTCGGATTCTGGGGTTCGCCCGCCCGCACCGCCGTCAGTTGGTCGCGTTCCTCGTGCTCAGCGTGCTCGGGGCGGTGCTCGTGGTGGCCACGCCGGTGCTCGCCGGCCGGGTAGTCACCGCGCTCACCCAGCGTGAGCCCGTCGGTGTCGTCGCCGGGCTCGCCGGGCTGATCGCGGTGATCGCGGTGGCCGAGGCGGGCCTGGGGATCGTCACGCGCTGGCACTCCGCGCGGATCGGGGAGGGCCTCATCCTCGACCTGCGCGCCACCGTGTTCGACCACGTCCAGCGGATGCCGATCGCGTTCTTCACTCGAACCCGCACGGGGGCGCTGGTCAGCAGGCTCAACAACGACGTGATCGGCGCGCAGCGAGCGTTCAGCGACACGCTGTCGGGCGTCGCGGGCAACCTCGTCACGCTGGCGCTCACGCTCGCGGTCATGCTGAGCCTGTCGTGGCGGGTCACGCTGCTCGCGCTGGTGCTGCTGCCGGTGTTCGTCGTGCCGGCCCGCCGAATGGGACGGCGGTTGGCCGGGTTGGAGCGCGAGGCAGCCGACCACAACGCCGCCATGGGCACGCAGATGACCGAGCGGTTCTCGGCCCCGGGCGCCACGCTGATCAAGCTGTTCGGCCGGCCCGCCGACGAGTCCCGCGAGTTCCGCGCCCGCGCCGCCCGGGTCCGCGACATCGGGGTGCGCACGGCGATGGTCCAGTGGGCCTTCATCACCGCGCTCACGCTTGTCTCGGCGCTCGCCCTCGCGCTGGTCTACGGGCTCGGCGGTTGGTTTGCGATCACCGGCACGCTGGCCACGGGTGACGTCGTCGCGCTGGCCCTGCTGCTCACCCGGCTCTACGCGCCGCTCACGGCGTTGGCCAGCGCGCGGGTCGAGGTGATGAGCGCGCTGGTCAGCTTCGAGCGGGTCTTCGAGGTGCTCGACCTGCCGCCGCTGATCCAGGAACCGGCCAGCCCCCGCGCTGTCCCCGAGGGGCCGCTGTCGGTGGAGCTCGAGGCCGTGCGGTTCAGCTACCCTGCCGCCGACACGGTGTCGCTCGCCTCGCTCGAGGAGGTCGCGCAGCTCGACGGGCGCGGCGGCGTGGAGGTGCTGCACAAGGTGTCGTTCCGGGCCGAGCCCGGGCAGCTGGTGGCGCTGGTCGGCTCCTCGGGTGCCGGCAAGTCCACGATCGCCCAGCTGCTCCCCCGGCTCTACGACGTTGACGCCGGCGCCGTCCGCCTCGGCGGGGTCGACGTCCGGGAGCTGTCCTTCGACACAATCCGCGCCACCCTCGGGCTCGTCACGCAGGACGGCCACCTGTTCCACGAACCGATCCGGTCCAACCTGCTGCTGGCCCGTCCCGAGGCCGGCGAACCCGAGCTGTGGGACGCGCTGCGTCGCGCCCGGCTGGCCGAGCTAGTAGCCACGCTGCCCGACGGGATCGACACGGTGGTCGGCGAGCGCGGTTACCGGCTGTCCGGGGGTGAACGCCAGCGGCTCACGATCGCGCGGCTGCTGCTGGCCCGGCCACGGGTGGTGGTACTCGACGAGGCCACCGCGCATCTCGACTCCACCTCCGAGGCCGCGGTCCAGGAGGCCCTGGCCGAGGCGCTCGACGGCCGCACCGCGGTGGTCATCGCCCACCGGCTGTCCACCATCCGCGCCGCCGACATGATCCTCGTCGTGGAGGCGGGGCGGATCGTCGAGCGCGGCACGCACCCCGAGCTGCTCGCCCTCGACGGCCGGTACGCCGAGCTGCACCGCACCCAGTTCGACCAGTCCCCAGCCGTGGCCGTGCCATAGCGGCCAGGTTTGCCGGGCCCGCCGTGATCACCGTATGGGACCTGGCAACCGCGCCCGACACAGCTCCGCGTTCCCACACGATGATCACCCCTGATGGTTAGCCGCCCGCCATGGCCCCCACGATCAGATAGGGTTCGGCCCCTGTCGCCACCGCCTCAGGCAGCGGGGCGTCCGGCGGCTCGTGGGACATGTCCTCCTCGCAGGCGAAGAACCGCACGAACGCCCGGCGCTCGTGCGTGACGTGGTCGCGGATGGTCCCGCGCAGCATCGGGTAGCGGGCCTCGAGCGCGTCCAGGACCACACGCTGGGTCGGCTGACCCTCGACCTGGATCTTGACCTCACCGTCGATGTGCGCGAGCGCCCGCAGGTGGGTGGGAAGTCTGACGCGGATCATGGCAGGGCCTGGACCTCGACGGAGAGCACCGATGGGAGATCCCGGACGATCGGCGCCCAGCTGTCCCCGGCGTCGGACGAGGCGTACACCTGCCCGCCGGTGGTGCCGAAGTACACCCCGCACGGGTCGAGCGAGTCGACGGACATCGCGTCCCGCAACACGTTGACGTAGCAGTCACGCTGGGGCAGGCCTTTCGTGAGCGCCTCCCACTCGTTTCCGCCCGTCCGGCTGCGGTATACGCGCAGCTTTCCCTCGGGCGGGAAGTGCTCCGAGTCGCTCTTGATCGGCACCACGTAGATGGTGTCCGGCTCATGCGCGTGGACGTCGATCGGGAACCCGAAGTCGGTGGGCAGGTCCCCGCTGACCTCGTGCCACGACTCGCCGGCGTCGTCGCTGCGCATCACGTCCCAGTGCTTCTGCATGAACAGCACATCCGGGCGCGCCGGGTGCATCGCCAGGTTGTGCACGCAGTGGCCGACCTCGGCGTTCGGGTCGGGGATGCCGTCGGACTGCAGGCCGTGGTTCACCGGCCGCCACGTCTTGCCGGTGTCGTCGGTCCGGAACGTCCCCGCGGCCGAGATGGCGACGAACATCCGCCCGGGGTCACTCGGATGCTGCAGGATCGTGTGCAGGCACATCCCCCCGGCACCCGGCTGCCAAGAGGAGCCCGTGTCGTGGCCACGCAGTCCGGACAGCTCCTGCCAGCTCTGCCCGCCGTCGACCGAGCGGAACAAGGCGGCGTCCTCGACCCCGGCATAAACCGTGTCCGGATCGGTCAACGAGGGTTCGAGATGCCAGACCCGCGCGAACTCCCACGGGTGCGGCGTGCCGTCGTACCACTGATGCGTGCCGGGGACACCGTCGTAGGTGAACTGGTTGCCCACCGGCTCCCAGGTCGTGCCACCGTCGTCGGAACGCTGGATCAGCTGCCCGAACCAGCCGCTGGACTGGGAGGCGTACAGCCGATTCGGGTCAACGGGAGACCCCGCGAGGTGGTACATCTCCCAGCCCGCGAAGTGCGGGCCGCTGACGTCCCACTGCTTGCGGGTCCCGTCCGACGTCAACACGAACGCACCCTTGCGCGTACCGACCAGTACTCGTACCCCGCTCATCTGAGCTCCTCACCGTCTGTACAACTCCGAGATCGAAGCTGTCAGCCTAGGACCACGATCGGGGTCGAAACTCATCGCACCCACCCCCAGAAGTGACCGCGATCACACCTGATCAGGATCGTCGGGGTCGGTCTCCATGGCGAGCACGAAGTTGCGGACCGCCTGCCGAGCGAGCGTCTGCGGATCCGCCGGTTCCGTGGCCCAGAGCTCGGCGTCCGCGGCGAGGGTCAGGCACTGCTCCTCGCTGAGTCGCTCGATGATCTTGATGGAGAGCTCGTCCGGATTCGCCCCTGGCAGCTCGCGGCGTACCACCGCGTACTCGATCACCAGCTCTTCGTCGATGTTCATCGTCGGCTCCACCCGGCCAGAGTTCTCGCCATGAGGATAACGAGGCATCAGATGTCGATGACGACCTGACCGTTCTCGTCGCGGACCGGGAACACCCGGACGGTGTAGTCACCGTTCGTACAGGCTCCGTCGGCGAGGGCGAACACGTGGTTGTGCAGCGGGCAGATGACCGTCGTCGCGTCGGTGTGGCCGTCGGCGAGTGGGCCACCCGCGTGCGGGCAGATCGCCTGCATCGCCCGCAGGGTCCCGTCGCGCAGCCGAAACACCGCCACCTGCTCGCTGCCGACCGCGTACGCCCGCCCCTCGCCGACCGGGATCTCGGCGATCAGACCGAGCCGGTGCGCGGTCACCTCCGGGACGGTCACCTCCGGGACGGTCACACCGTTGCCCCCGCTCCACTCGGCGACGCCGTCCCGTCGCGCACCGGCACCTGCGGCAGCGGGAGCAGCGGCAACGAGTCGTGGAACTGCCCCGTCGTCACCGGCTCGCCGCCCTCCAACCACGGGTCGGAGTAGGCCTCGACCGAGGCCTGCATCCGCTCGTCGAGTCCGGTGACGACGCCGTCGCGGTCCTCGACCAGGATCGCCGTGAGCTCCTCGAGCCCCACCCGGGGCACGAAGTCGTAAGTCCGCTCCAACCAGCGGGCGTTCTCCCGGTAGTACTGCATGAACCTGCCCGTCAGGGCCATCGCCTCCGCGCGGCCGGTGACGACGGCGAGCACGTCACCCTTGCGGACCGACGCACCGGCCGCGCCACCGACGTAGACCTCCCACCGGTCCTCGCCCACCGCGACGAGCCCGATGTCCTTGACCATCGCCTCCGAGCAGTTGCGCGGGCACCCGGCCACGGCGAGCTTCATCTTCGCCGGGCTCTCCAGTCCCTTGTAGCGCTCCTCGATGTCGATGCCCAGCTGGGTGGAGTCGCCGAGGCCGTACCGGCAGAAGTCGGTGCCCACACAGGTCTTCACCGTGCGCATCGACTTGCCGTAGGCGTACCCCGACGGCATATCGAGCTCGGCCCACACCGCGGGAAGGTCCTGCTTGCGGACCCCGAGCAGGTCGATCCGCTGCCCGCCCGTCACCTTGATCATCGGGATGGTGAACTTGTCGGCGACGTCGGCGATCCGGCGCAGCTCGGCGGCCGTGGTGACCCCGCCGGACATCCGGGGCACGACGGAGAACGTGCCGTCGCGCTGGATGTTGGCGTGCACCCGGTCGTTGATGAACCGGGCGTCGCGCTCGTCGAGGTAGTCTCTGCCCCACACCGTCCGCAGCAGCGACGCCAGCGCCATCTTCGACCCGGCGTCCTCCCCCTGCGGCGCGAGCGCGTCGAACACCGCCGACACCGACCGCAGTCCGCGCGCGCGGACCGCCTCGATCAGCGCGGGCTTGTCCAGCGGGATCGACGACACGTACCAGGACGCGCTCTCCTCGACCTCCACGGCGCCGTCGGCGGCCCATTCCACGATCTGAGCCACCAGCGACTTGCAGGAACCGCAGCCCTTCCCGGCCCGGGTCGCGGCCATCACCCCGGTGACGCTCTTCGTGCCGTCTCGGACGCAGCCCACCAGTTCGCCCTTGGCGACGCCGTTGCAGTTGCAGACCTGCACCGAGTCGTCCATCTCGGCCGCACCCTGGGCCTGCTCCGGCCCGCCGAGGGTGAACAGCAGCTCGATACGCTGCTCGGGCAGCGGCAGCCCGCGGTCGAAGCTCTGGGTGAGGAACGCGACCTTCTCGACGTCGCCGAGCAGGGTCGCCCCGACGAGCCTGCCGTCGCGCACGACGACCGACTTGTAGATCCCGCGGTGTGGCTGGCGGAACTGCACGAACTCGTCGTCGGACCGTTCGGGGCCGGGGATCCCCATCGACGCGAGATCCACCCCGGCCACCTTGAGCTTCGTCGCGTTGCGCGAGCCGTGGTAGGCGGCCGCCGGATCGGTGGCGGTGATGTGGTCGGCCAACACGCCCGTCTGTTCCCACAGCGGCGCGACCAGCCCGTAGACCTGGCCGCGGTGCTGGGCGCACTCGCCGACGACGTAGATGTCCGGATCGTCGACGCTGCGCATCTGGTCGTCGACGACGATCGCGCGCTCCACGGTCAGCCCGGACACCACACCGAGCCCGACGTTGGGCCGGATGCCCGCGGTGACCACGACCATCTCCGTGTCGATCGCGGTACCGTCGCCGAACACCACCCCGGTGACCGCGCCGGCACTGCGGATCGCCGACGGTCGCTGCCCGGTCTGCACGCTGATGCCCAACCCCTCGACGACCCGGCGCAGGATCGCGCCGGCGTCCGCGTCGAGCTGCTGGTTCATCAGCACCGGCCCGGACTGCACCACGCGCACGTCGAGCCCGTGCCGGCCCAACCCGTAGGCCGCCTCCAACCCGAGCAGGCCACCGCCGATCACCACGGCGCTACGCCGCCCCCGCGCGTAGGAGAGCATGGCGGTGGTGTCGTCCATCGTGCGGAAACCGAACACACCCGGGGTGAGCGTGCGGTCGTCCACCCACATGCCCTCCATCGGCGGGAAGAACGTCCGGCTACCGGTCGCGATGATCAGCTTGTCGTAGCCCAGCACGGTGCCGTCGTCGGCGAAGACCTTGCGGGCGAAGCGGTCGATGCGCACCACGCGGACCCCGGCGTGCAAGGTCACGTCGTTGTCGGCGTACCACTCGACGGGGTTGAGGTAGATCTCGTCGGTGCCCTCGCCCGCGAGGACGTGGCTGAGCATGATCCGGTTGTAGTTGCCGTAGGGCTCGTCGCCGAACATCGTGATCCGGAACCGCTGCCCCCCGCCGCGGGCCAGGATCTCCTCGACCACCCGGGCGCCCGCCATCCCGTTCCCGACGACGATCAGCTCCTGCATGGTCACACCTCCACCAGGCCGAGGTCGAGCACCACGATGCCGGTCAATCCCGCCGGCGCGGCCAGCTGCAGCTCGAGGGTGGTGCCGTCCTCGAGGTCCTCCACGACGGCGAGCGCGACGTGGGTGTCGCCCCGGGCGCCGATCGGGAAGTAGCGCATCGGCACCCCGTCCCGCATGAGCAGGACCGTGATCAGTTCATCGGTGGCGTTGCCGCCGCGGAAGTACAGCGGCTGGGTCGTCACGCCCGCGGGCACCGTGTAGGTCAGGTCCGCGTTCAGTGGCGTGGGCTTGTCCGCCCCTTGACCGTCGAAGGAGTAGATACCCTGCAAGAACACCGGCTTACTGATCATCAGTGCCTCTCTCGCCGTAGCGGGGTCGGGGAACGGGGTTCAGGAGCACGCGCCGGCGGTAGCAGCGGCGGGACGGGGGGCGATCAGATCGGGCGGGCCGGACGCGGTCACCGCGACTGCGCAGGTCTTGAACTCCGGCATCCGGGAGGTCGGGTCCAGGCGCGGGCTGGTCAACGCGTTGACCCCCGGCCAGTGGAAGGCGACGAACACGGTGTCGCGGCGGATCCCGTCGGTCACCCTGACCTGCACCACCACCGATCCGCGGCGGGTCGAGAGCCGGATCTCGTCGCCGTCGGCCACGCCGACCGTGCGGGCCAGCTCGGGGTGCACCTCGGCGTAGGCATCGCGCTCGGCGGCGGCCAGTGTCGGGCTGCGCCGGGTCTGCGTACCGGACTGGTAGTGGATCCGGGAACGACCGGTGGTCAGCAGGTAGGGGTAGTCGGGACTCAGGCGCTCGGTGACACTCCGGTAGGTGACCGCGACGAAACGCGCCCGGCCGTCTGGGGTCGGGAAGGTCTCGGAGAACAACCGCGGCGAACCCGGATGCGCGGTGTCCGGACACGGCCAGAACAGCTCCTCGCCCGCGTCCAGACGGTCGTAGGTGATGCCCGCATAGTCGGCGCTGCCCCCCGCGCTGGCCCGGCCGAGCTCGTCGAAGACCTCCCGCGGGTCGGTCGGGAAGTACCGGCCGCGACCGAGCCGGTCGGCCAGCGCCCGCCAGATCTCCAGCTCGCTGCACACCCCCGGCGGTGGTGCCACCGCGCGGCGGCGGCGCAGCACCCGTCCCTCCAGATTGGTCACGGTGCCGTCCTCCTCGGCCCACTGGGTGGTCGGCAGCACGACATCGGCACGCCGCGCCGTCTCGGACAGGAAGAAGTCGGTGACGACCAGGAAGTCCAGCGCGGCGAGCCGCTCGGTGACGTGGTCGGCGTTCGGCGCGGACACCACCGGGTTCGACGCGGCGACCAGCAGCACGCGCACGCCGCCGTCGGTGCCGAGCCGGTCGAGCAGCTCGTAGGCCGAGACCCCGGGCGCGGGCAGCTCGTCGGGCTCGACCCCCCAGACCTCGGCGACGTGGGCGCGCGCCGCCGGATCGGCGAGCTTGCGGTAACCCGGCAGCTGATCGGCCTTCAGCCCGTGCTCCCGGCCGCCCTGCCCGTTGCCCTGGCCGGTCAGGGTGGCCCACCCCGAACCACGGCCGCGCCCGGGCAGGCCCAGCGCCAGCGCGAGGTTGATCCAGGCCTGGGCGGAGTCGGTGCCGTCGGCGTGCTGCTCGGTGCCGCGGGCGGTGAGGATCATGGCGGTGCGAGCCCGGGCGAGGGCGTGCACGGTGGCCACCAGGTCGGCGACGGGGACGCCGGTGATCCGCTCGGTGCGGTCGGGCCAGTCGGACCGGACAGCACGGCGGACGTCGTCGAAACCCGTCGTGCGTCGCACGACGTACTCCTCGTCGACCAGGCCGTCGCGGATCGCGATGTGCAGCAGGCCCGCGGCCAGCGCGAGATCGGTGCCCGGAACGGGTTGCAGGTGCCGGTGGGCCAGCCGCACCGTGGACGTCACCCGCGGGTCGACGACGATGTGCTCGGCGCCGCGGTCACGGCCGGCGTCGAACCACTGGATCGCCGGGGGCATGGTGTCGGCGGGGTTGCTCCCGACCAGCAGCACGACATCGGCCTCGGCGACGTCGGCGAGCGGGAAGGGCAGACCGCGGTCGATGCCGAACGCGCGGATGCTCGCCGCCGCAGCCGAGGACATGCAGAACCGGCCGTTGTAGTCGATGTTCGCGGTGCCCAACCCGACCCGGGCGAACTTGCCCAGCTGGTAGGCCTTCTCGTTGGTCAACCCACCGCCGCCGAAGCACCCGACGGCGTCGCGACCATGCGCCGCCTGCGCCCGCCGGACCGCGGTGGCGACCCGATCGAAGGCCTCGTCCCACGTCGCCGGGCGCAGCGACGCCGCGCGAAAGTCCCGAACCAGCGGTGTCGTCAACCGCTCGGGATGGGTGAGCAGCTCCCCCGCAGTCGCACCCTTGCGGCACAAACCACCCCGGGTGACGGGGAAGTCCTCCCGACCGACCAGCCCAACACCACCGTCGGGTTGCGGGTCCAGCGTGATCCCGCACTGCAGCGAGCAGTACGGGCAGTGCGTCCCGACCGATGCTGGCGTCACACGATCCAGCGTCGACGACCACTGTTACCCCGCTGTTGTGGGTCGGTTACGTTGGGTCGGGACCGCGGTAGGCTCCCGTCAACCGGCAGGGCCGCGAGGATCGGATCGGGCTACGGGCTGACGAGGCAGCCGCCTTGCGTAGCCTCCGATCACCCGTTTGCGCCTGTTCGACCAGGGAGGAGGGTGCTCTGATTCTACCGTGACCATCCTCCCTTTCCGGCCTGATGATCCGCTGTTCCCCTCGGTCGCGCTGTTGCCGCTGTCCGACACCCGAGGTGGCCAGCTGCCGCTGGTGGGGTCACCCGGCTCGCTGCGGCCCTTGTCCGCAGCGCTGGGGGTCGTACCGATCGAGTGCGGCAAGCACGACACGATCGCTTCCCGCTGGTGGGAGGAGGATGCAACCGAGACCACTGATGACGGCGTGGTCAAGCCGGACACGGTCAGGATCTTGCGTACTGACACGTGACCTCCACGTCGGACCGAGACACCGTTCTGGTGATCAGCGGCGAGGACGCTACCGCCAGGGCGGTCATGGCCGAACTGCGTCACCATCCCGTTGAAGCGGTGCTGCTCGACATCGGGGAGTTCCCGTCCCGGCAGTCCCTTGCCGCAGCGACGACCTGTCCCGGGGCGTGGTCCGGGAGGATCCGTGGGACCGGCGTTGAGGTCACGCTGTCGCAGATCCGGGGCGCCTACTACCGCCGGCCCACGAGGTTCAGCCTCCCCGAGGGCCTCTCGGCAGCGGACACGGTGCTGGCTGAGTACGAGACGCGCCTCGGCCTGGGCGGAGTGCTGCTCTCGCTGGACTGCCTGTGGCTGTGCCACCCCCATGCCGTCGCGCGGGCCGAGTACAAACCGCTCCAGCTCAAGGCATTGCGGGAGGCCGGGCTCGCTGTGCCTCGAACGTTGATCACCAACGACCACGCCGCCGCGGTGGAATGGGCCGCGACGATCGACGGGCCGATCGTGTGCAAGCAGATGTCTCCGGTCGCACTGGAGCAGGATGGGCAGCTCCGCATCACCTAACACCACCCCGATCGACCTCGGCGACGTCGACCCGGAGACGCTAGCCACTACGGCACACTGCCTGCAAGAACAGATCACCGACAAGCTGTTCGAGGTCCGCGTGACGATGGTCGGTCGCACCGCGTACGGCGTGGCCATCCACGCCGGTTCCGAGGCTGGCAGGCTGGACTGGCGCCGCGACTACGCCAGCATCCACTACGAGCCCTTCGACCCGCCCCCGCCTGTGCTGGCCGGGATGCGCGCCTACCTCGACGCGATGGATCTGAACTACGGTTGCTTCGACCTGGTGGCCACCCCGCGCGGCTTCCTGGCCTACGAGTGCAACCCCGCTGGCCAGTACCTGTGGCTGGAGCACGCCACCGGGCTGCCCATCAGCGCCGGCATCGCTGCACTGCTGGCCAAGGGGACCATATGAATGCCTGGCGAGAGCGGGCCAATGCCCTCGCCGGAGAGCTGGCGGCAACAGCCGGGATCGACCCGCAGTGGGCCGCAGCGTTCGCAGACATCCCTCGACACGTGTTCGTTCCCCGGTTCTACCATCCGCTTTCCTTCCCGGACGCTCTCGAGCTGGTCGACGGCACCGATCCGAACCACCGTCAGCGGTGGCTCAACGAGGTATACAGCGATAAGTCGCTCGTCACCCAGTACGCGTTGACCCCGGGGACGCCGGACCTGTGGCAGTCGACCAGCTCCTCCACGCGCCCGAGCCTGATGGCCCGCATGCTCACCTTGCTCGACGTCCACGACGGGAACCGGGTATTGGAGATCGGCACCGGCACTGGATACAATTCCGCGCTGCTGTACCACCGACTCGGTTCCGGGAACGTCGCCAGCCTCGACATCGACCCCGAGCTGGTCGACCTCGCCCGCGACCGCCTCGCCACCCTCGGCCAACACCCTACACTGGCCGTCGGAGACGGTGCCGCCGGGTTCGCCGACGATGCACCTTATGACCGGATCATCGCGACCTGCGCGGTGCAGACGGATCCCCGCACCATGGCTCGCCCAGCTAAAACCCGGCGGGCTGATCGTGGCGGACCTGCGTGGCGACCTCACCTCCAGCCTGCTGGTCGCCCGAGACAACGGCGACGGTACCGTCAGCGGACGGTTTCTCGCAGAGCCCGGCCATTTCATGTGGCTGCGCGCCCACGTCGACAATCCTCTGCGTGACGGCGGCCGGTTCGCCACTCACATCGACTACGACGACGCCCACACCACAACCACGTCGCTGAACCCAGCCATCCTCGACGAGCCGAGCTTCCGATTCTTCCTCCAGTTCATCGCCCCCGACATCGGACGGATCTGGACCTCCACCCGTGACGGTAAGGCTCTGGTCCGCATCTCCGACGGCCGCGGCGCGTGGGCCGATGTCGACCCTGTCTCCGGCACGGTCATCCAGGGTGGCCCGACGGACCTCTTCAAGCATATTGAGCACGCCGCCAACTTGTGGGAGAAACACGGTCGACCAGACTCCACCCGGCTCGGCATCACCGCCGGACCCACCGGCCGAACCCTCTGGCTGGACTCACCACAACACCCCATCGCCTGAACGAGATCCAGCAGCCGTCGCACCGTTCGTCGCAGCACGTGGCCGTCGTCGCAGGCCCGCGTGACCTCGGTGCGGGCCTGCGACGAGACGTTGTCGATCGCGTCAAGCTGACGGATCAGGTACTACGACATCGACTCTTCCCAGTTTTCACCCCCGCGGCGGTACGGCGACGGTGGCGACAACCTCGGCGTCGAACTTGGCCGCCTGCCGACCAGCGGTCCGTGAGCTGTACACCGGACACGCCCAGAACCGGCTGTCGGCGACCACGTCGTCGACAGCCAGCCCGGGCCGCGACCAGCGCCGCAGGGATCGGACGAGTCACGTTGGACAAGGAGCCGCAACTCGAGTAGTATCGAACGTATGTTCGAAGACGTGCTCGGCGATCCAGCGGTGCCCGTGCTGTCCGACGAGCCACCCCCATGGTCGCCAGACACGTCCTCGGACTGGCATTCCGGGTTCCGTGAACACGCCGACATCCCGCCGCCGGGGTACTCCCCCGCGAACGTGCAACCCTCGGGGTGGTTGGCCCTGGAGGTTGACGCCGCCACCGGTGACGGCGGTGTCGGGCTCGGTGACGCCGAGCTGGTCGACGCCGTCGTCGCGCTCGATCACCTGACGTCCTGGGCCCAGGCCCGTCAGGCTCGGCTGTTGGCCGAGTTCTCCCACCGCCGCCCCGGCGACGATCCCCAGGCGATGAACTGTGAACGGCCCTCATCCATCAGCCGGTACGCCCCCGACGAGATCGGGCTGGCCCTACACCTGGCCCGCGGTACCGCCATGGCCCGCCTCGGTCAGGCCGCCCACCTCGCCACCACGTTGCCCGCCACCCTCGAGGCGTGGGAGCACGGTCTGCTGGACCTGCCCAAGGTCCGCGCCATCACCGATATCACCGGGTTCCTGCCCCCTGAGCACGCCGTCGCGGTGCAGGACCGGATCCTGGACCGCGCCCCCACCCAGACCACCGGACAACTCCGCGCCGCGTTGGCCCGGGCGGTGATCGCCGTGGACCCCGAGGGCGCCGCGGAGCGGCACCGCGCCGCCCGCAAGGACCGTCGTGTCGTGGTCGGGGAGGAGACCGAAGGGATGGCGTCGTTGTGGGCGTTGCTCGCCGCCCCCGATGCGACCTCGGCCTATCAGTGGCTTACCCGCCTGGCCCGCGGGCTCGGCGCCGAGGACCCCCGCAGCATGGACGCCCGCCGCGCCGACCTCCTCGTCGCCCTGCTCACCGGCCACCTCACCATCACCCCGCACGACCCCACCCAGGCCACCGAATCCCCCACCCTCGACACCGGCAGCGCCGCAGAAACCGGCCCCGACCCCACCACCACACCGGCAACCAGCGACCCCAACACCGGCGACTCCGCCACCCTTGTCCCGACCCCGCCCGCAGCGGCGGCGGCGCACCCTGCCGGGCCGCCGCTACCGCTGCAACCGGTGGCACCCGGTAAACCGCTGGTCCAGATCCTCATGCCCTACACCACCCTCACCGGCGCCGACGACCAACCCTGCGAACTGGTCGGCTACGGACCCCTGCCTGCTGATGCCGCCCGCGAGATCGCCGCCGACGCCGTCTGGACACGCCTCCTCACCGACCCCGCCACCGGCGCCCTGCTCGACTACGGCCGCACCACCTACCGACCACCCGCCGCCCTCGCCGACCACGTCCGCGCCCGCGACGTGTATTGCCGGTTCCCCACCTGCCGCCGCCGCGCCCTCGACGCCGACCTCGACCACTGCATCCCCTACCCACTCGGCCCCACCAGCGACGACAACCTCTACGGCGGCTGCCATCATCACCACAGCCTCAAACACCACGCTGGCTGGACCGTCACCCAACACCCCGACGGCGCCGTCACCTGGACCACCCCCACCGGCCACACCTACACCAGCCACCCCCACAACTACCACCCCGACCCACCACCACCCCCGACACCGAAACCCGAGTCCGCACCCGCACCCACCCGGCCACCCCACCGGCAGACATCCGTCGCTGATCTGCCCCGCGGTTTTCGGACCGCCTGATTTGTTTATTCTACGCTGTGTCCTGCGTGTCCGTCCACTCGTCGAGGATCTCTTGTGGCGTCTTATAGCCGAGACCCGAGTGAAGCCT
>JBBSQN010000141.1:0-15963 GCA_038257875.1 Mycobacteriales bacterium | reverse complement strand
GCCCCCCCCCCCCCGGGGCGCCCCCCCCCCCCCGCGCCGCCCGGGGGGGGGGGGCCGGGCCGCGGGGGGGGGGGGGGGCGGGCGCGTACCCCCCCCCCCGGCCCGCCCCCCCCCCCCCCCGGGGCCGTCAGGCGACCCGGGGGTGGGGGGTGGAGGAGTCCAGCTCCAGGCGGACGGCTACTGGTAGCGCGGCGAGGCCGAGGGAGGTCCGGGCGGTCGTGAGGACCTGGTCGTCGAGTCGTGCCAGCACGTCGCGGATGTCGGCGTCCTCGGCCAACCACAGCGTGACGCGCAGGGAGAGGGCAGCATCGGTGCCGACGAACCGCGCCCGCGCGTGACCGACCCCGCGCAGCGCCCCGGCCTGGGCGGCGACCGCGTCGGCTGCAGCCGACGAGCTCACGACGATCGCGGTGTCGGCCCCGCCGTCGACGATCACGTCGGGGCGGCGTTCCGGGCGTAGCGAGCGCGCGGCCCACACCAGACCCAGACCCAGCAGCAGCAGGCCGGCGGCGAGGGCCACGAGGCGGGCCAGCAGTGGCTGGGCGCGCAGCGCGTCCACGATCACCGGATCCAGCAGCGTGCGGCGGGACCGGCCGCGGCCGAACACGCCGTAGGACAGCAACGCCACCAGCGTGCCGGCGGCGAGCAGCGTGAGCCCGATCAGCACCGTGAGCGAGCGGTCACCCGCAGCGGAACGGGCCACCGCGGAGCGCGCCCGCTTGCGCAGGGTGGCGGGGCGCGGGGCGGGTGTGGAGGTGGGTTCGAGCTCTGGAGCTTCGGGCTTCGTCAGCTCGACGGGGATGGTCATCGGGGTCCCTTCCGGTCCTGCACCGCCACGGTCACGCGGGGTCGGCGGCGCAGCGGCAGCTCGTCCAGCATCGCTTTCACCCGGTTGCGGACCGTGCCGCGCAGCTCGGGATCGGCCTTGCCCCAGCCCTGCACGGACACCGCGACCGTGCGCCGCGAGGCGGTGACCGACGCGCCGGCCACGTCGTCGGTGGCGCGGACATGGCGGCCGACCAGCCGCGCCAGCACGCGTGGCGAGGTGGTCACGGTGATCTCCGGCGTGGGTGCGGTGAGGACGATGTCGGAGCGCCGGGCCAGCAGCCCGAGCAGCACCAGCAGCAACCCGACGACCGCAACGCCGATCGCGACGGCGGGCACGGGGGTGTTGGACCAGGTCAGGGTGGTCGAGATGGTGCGCCAGTCGGGCCACGGCACGACGAGCCCGGTGGTCGCGGCGGGGCGCACCCACACGGCGACGACCTCGATCACGAGGAGCACGCCCGCGGCGGCCAGGGCGAGGCCGAGCAGCGGGGCGAGCAACCGGAGCAGCACGCGCATGTCGTTCCTCCTGGGCTTCGGCGGGTCTACGAGAGCCGCGCGGCGTCGTCGGCAGCGTCCCGCAGCCCGCTCACGGTGACCGTGAGGACCCGCACGCGACGTCCGGCAATGCGGGTGAGCTCCTCGCCCACCCGGGTACGCACGGAGTCGATCACGGACCGGACAGGGGCGGGGTAGCGCAGCGTCAGCTCGAGCTGCACGTCCACGGCGGACGGATCGCCGGAACCGGTTATGATCTTCGCGCTGGCCCCGGCCGCACCGACGTCGATGCCGGCCACCCGACGCTCGCGGCGCAGCGTCCCGGGGACCTGGTCGGCGGCGTGCTCGACGATCTTGCGCAGCACGAGGGGGTGGATGTCGAGCTGGCCCCGATCACCGAGGTCCGGGGCGGGAGCGTTCATCGGTCCCGACCCCGGCCGAGGACGGCACCCAGGTCGAGCTCGCCGTCCAGCATCCGGCCGACGACGAGGCCGATCAGCCCGAGGATCAGGACTATCAGGAAAGCACTGAAACCGCCGAAGGCACCGGCGGCGCCGAGGACGAGACCCGCCAGCAGGCCGGTCTGGGTCGCGTTCATCTGGTTCTCCTTTGTTGGGTCACTGCACGCGGCGGTTGCGGTGCCGATGCCACGTCCGGATCAGGGCGACGCCGACGCGGACCGGGAACGGCAGCGCCGCGACGATCTCGATGGGGGCGTCGTAACGGGCGTCGTCACCGATCCTCGACTCCGGCGCCGTCGCCGCGCTGAATCGAGCCATACCGGCGACGAAGACCTCGGGGTCGCCGCCCCGATCCGGGTGGTTCTCCCGGACGAACGCGCGGAACGCGGCCCGCTCCTGCTCGTTCACGGAGCGGTGTCCGCCAGGAGCGCGGTCTCCTCCAGAAGCGCGACCTCCTCCGGGAGTGCGACGTCGGCCACCGTGATGTCCACCGCAGCCCCGTCGCACATCCCGGAGACCTCGCGACGCAGGGTCCGCACGACTTCCGGAATCGGCCGCTCGAGGTAGAGCACGACGCCCAGCTCGACCGGCTCGTCACCCTCGCCGACCCGCACCCCCGTGAGCTTGCGCCCCGGCAGGTAGGTGGCGACGGCGCCGAAGATCCCGCCGTGCAGCCGGGCGACCGCAGCGTGTGCGGTCACCGCGGCGGCGATCCGTTCGGCGAGCGTGGCCGGAGCGGCGGTGGGCACAGCGTCACGTCCTGTCATCGGGTCCGGCTGGTCGCGGCCGGGTCACTCGACCCGCGACGGCTGCGTGGTCGGGGGGGTCTCGTCGTCCTCGGCGGTCGGCAGGTGGATGTCGTTGACAGAGATGTTGACCTCGATCACCTCGAGGCCCGTCATCCGTTCCACGGTGCCGATCACGTTACGGCGTACCGAGCGGGCCAGCTCGACGATGGACGCGCCGTACTCGACGACGATGTCGAGGTCGATCGCGGCCTGCTTCTCGCCGACCTCGACCTGCACGCCGGCGATGTTCGCGGCACCGGTACCGCCGCCGGGGATCCGCTCGCGGATCGCGCCGAACGCGCGGGAGACGCCCCCACCCATCGAGTAGACGCCCGAGATCTCGCGCGCGGCGATGCCGGCGATCTTCTGGACGACCGAGGCGGCGATGGTGGTCTTGCCCTGGGCGGTGTCGTCGGCCAGCCGGGCCGGCGAGGAGGTGGAGCTGGTGGGGGTCTTGGTCGTCGGCTCGTTCTGGCTCATCGTCTGTGTCCCTCTCACTCGGCTGTTCGGTATGTTCGGTTCGTTCCCCCATAGGACGTGGGGACGATGCTCCGCCTCCTGCCATGTCGCCCGATCGGGTCAGCGCGACGGTAGCGGAGCAGCAGGACACCGCTGGCGTGCAGGGCGCCGACCAGGACCAACGGCCGGATGGGACTGCCGTCTGGTCCCCAGGCGATGCGGCAGGCCGTGCCGCCGGTGAGCAACGGCGCCAGGGTGAGGCACAGCTCGTCCACGGCGTCGGCGGCCGCGAACGTACCGAGCAGCGACGGGCCGCCCTCGCACAGCACCCGATGCAGGCCGCGACGGGCGAGCTCGGCCAGCACGGTGTCGGGGGTGAGCCGCTCGAGCACCACGACGTCGCCCCCCGCGGCGGCGAGCCGATCGCGGCGCGGCGCGGGAGCCGAGGCGAGGGTGAGCACGATCGGGGCCACGGCGGTGTCGGTGAACAGCCTGCTCGTCGGGTCGAGGTCGGCCGAACCGGTCACCACCGCGATCGGCGGTGGGGTGGTGCGGCCCCGGGTGGGCCGGCGCGCACCCCGGTAGTTCTCGGCGCGCACCGTCCCGGCGCCGACGAGCACCACCTCGGCGAGCTCGCGCAGCAGCCCGAACACGCGCCGGTCGGCGTCTGATCCCAGTCCGCTCGACGTGCCGTCCACGGAGACGGCGCCGTCGGTGCTCGAGACGACGTTGACGCGCACGAAGGGCGCGGTGAGCCCGTCGGGGTAGGCGTAGTGCGCGGCGAGGGCCGTGTCGTCGAGCTCCGGCGCGTCGACGGGCCAGAGTCGGTGCACCGCCCCATTCCAGCACGATCGGCGGGTCCGGATTGGGGCCGGACCCGCCGAGTGCTGGGTCAGGCGCTGTGGGTGGCCTCGGCGAGCCGATCGCGTTCGCGGCCGCGGTGCCGGCGGCCGATCGGGACGACCAGCGGGGTGCTCGCGACCGGGTCCGTGACGACCTGGGCGTCGAGGTCGAACACGTCGCGGAGCATGGTCTCGGTGAGCACCTCATGGGGGGTTCCGGCCGTGACGATGGCGCCGTCCTTCATCGCGACCAGCCGGCTGGCGTAGCGGGCGGCGAGGTTGAGGTCGTGCAGGACCATGACGACGGTCCGGCCCATCTCCTGGTGCAGCCGTTCGACGAGGTCGAGGACGTCGACCTGGTGGGCGAGGTCGAGGAAGGTGGTGGGCTCGTCGAGCAGCAGGACGTCGGTGCCCTGGGCCAGCGCCATGGAGATCCACACGCGCTGCCGCTGACCGCCGGACAGGGCATCGACGGTGCGTTCGGCGAACTCGGCCATGTCGGTCCAGCCCAGTGCCTCGGCGACCGCGGCCTCATCGTCGGAGGACCACTGCCGGTACCAGGCCTGGTGCGGGTGCCGGCCGCGGGCGACCAGGTCGGCGACGGTGAGCCCTTCGGGGGCGGTCGGGGACTGCGGGAGCACTCCGAGGATCTTCGCGACCTCGCGGGTGGGAATCCGGTCGATGCGCCTGCCGTCGAGCAGCACGTGCCCGCGCCGGGTGGGCAGCAGCCGGGCCAGGGCGCGTAGCAGGGTGGACTTGCCGCAGCCGTTGGGGCCGATCACCGCGGTGACCGTGCCGTCCAGGATGTCGATGTCCAGGCCGTCGACCACGACGGTGTCGCCGTAGGCCAGCTGCAGCTCGCGCGCCTCCAGGCGGGCGGCGGGGCCGGTGCGGGTCATGCGGTGACTCCTCGGTTGCGGCGGGCGAGCAGGTAGAGCAGGTAGGGGGCGCCGAGGATGGCGGTGACGACGCCGACCGGCAGCTCCACACCCAGCGCGGTGCGGGCGATCAGGTCTGCGGCGACGGTGAGCAGCGCCCCGTAGACCGCCGAGGCCAGCAGCGGTGGGCGGGCCGCCCCGACCAGCCGCTGGCAGATCTGTGGCACCACGAGCGCCACGAACACGATCGGCCCGGCGCTGGCGGTGGCGATGGCGGCCAGCGCGACGGCCACCAGGATCAGCATCGTCCGGGCCAGGTTCACGCGCATGCCCAGCCCGCGCGCGGTGTCGTCGCTGAACTGCAGCACGCCCAGCGCGAAGGCGAGCAACAGCGCCACCGGCACCAGCACCAGCAGGGCGAGCCCGACGGGCATGACGTGCTCCCAGCCGCGCGCGTTGAGCGATCCGGTCAGCCACACCGTCGCCCGGGCGGCCTCGAAGATCGAGGCGATCACCAGCAGCCAGGAGGTGATCGCCGTGGCCACCGCGCCGATGCCGACGCCGACCAGCACCAACCGGTAGCCCTCGATACCGCGCCGGTAGGCCAGTGCGTACACCAGCGCGGCGGTGCCGAGGCCGCCGAGGAGGGCGGCGATGGGCAGCCCGACGTCGGCCAGGAACCCGGTGACGACCCCGGAGCTGCCGCCGAGCACGATGACGGTCACCGCGGTGGCGCTCGCGCCCGCGGTGACACCGAGGATGTCCGGGCTGGCCAGCGGGTTGCGCGCGACGGCCTGGGTGATCGCGCCGGACAGCGCCAGCGCCGCGCCCACCAGCAGCCCGGTCAGGGTCCGGGGCAGCCGCAGCTCCAGCACGATGAACTGCTGGGAGCTGTCGCCACCGCCGACCAGCACCGCCAGCACCTCGACGATCGAGATCGGGAAGTCCCCGAGCCCGATGTTGACCGCCGCGACGAGCATGACCATGCCGAGCCCGACCAGGGTGACCGCGAGCATCCGAGCCCGCCACACCCCGGAGAAGCGCCCGGCCCGGATCGGTGGCCGGCCGGCGACCCGTCCCGCGGGGCGCTCCAGCAGGCTCGTCACAGCGACACCAGCTTGCGGCGGCTGACCAGAGCGATGAAGAACGGGGCCCCGACGAACGCCAGCACGATCCCGACCTGCAGCTCGCCCGGCCGCACCAGCACCCGCCCGAGCACGTCCGCGGCCAGCAACAGCACCGCCCCGGCCAGCCCGGAGGCGGGCAGCAGCCAGCGGTGATCCGGACCGGTGAAGAACCGGGCGACGTGCGGCACGACCAGCCCGACGAACCCGATCGGCCCGCACGCGGCCACCGCCGCCCCGGTCAGCAGGGTGATCGCGACCAGCCCGGTCCACCGCGCGAGCATGACGTTCTGCCCGAGCCCGCGGGCGACGTCCTCGCCGAGCGCGAGCAGGTTCAGCGCGGGCGCGTTCGCCGCCGCAAGCACCAGCCCGACGAGCAGGAACGGCGTGACCTGCCCGGCGATGGCCGCGTCCCGGCCGGCGAGCGAACCCACCGCCCAGAACCGGAACGCATCCAGCGTGGCGGTGTCGGCCAGCACGAGCGCCGAGGTCAGCGCCCCGAGCAGCGCGCTCACCGCCACCCCGGCCAGCGCCAGCGTGACGGGGGTCGGCCCCCCGCGGCCCAGCGAGCCGAGCACGAACACCAGCACGCTCGCCACGAAGGCGCCGACGAAGGCGAACCACACGTAGCTGTAGAGGCTGGTCATGCCGAGCGCGAAGATGCCGATCACCACGAAGAACGCCGCGCCTGCGCTCACCCCGAGCAGACCCGGGTCGGCCAGCGGGTTGCGGGTGTGGCCCTGCATCAGCGCCCCGGCCACCCCCAGCGCGATCCCGACCCCGATCCCGAGCACGGTGCGCGGGGCGCGCAGCGCCCGCACGACGATGTCGTTCTCGGTGCCCGTCGGTGACCAGATCGCGTCCCACACCAGCTCGATCGGGATGGGCTTGGCGCCGACCGCGAGGCTGGCCAGCGCGGCTACTACCAGCAACGCCAGCAGCGTGACGACCAGCGTCACCCGCCGGGCGTGCAGGCTACCGGCCCGGTGGAGCTGCAATGGCCCCTCCGGCCGGGTCGGTCCGGCCGGGTCGCCGAGGGTGGTAGTCACCGTGCGCCGTCTCCCCACCCAGTAGTGGCTCGCCATTCGTGAGGTGAGGCTAACAGTAAAGTAACGTGGGCGAGAACCTCGGCCGCCCGATGGGCGGCCGAGGCGCCACTGGCGTTACCCGACGTGATTCACAGCATGGTTGCGATCCTCGGTCGTCTCGAGGGACGCCGCTTGCCCTGCGTGAATAGGGCGCAATGACTATAGCGCCTCGTCCTACGCCATATGCTGAGGCATGTGGACTAACGTTGGCGACAACTCGGTTGCTCACAATGGACGACACGGCAGCACGGTCAGGCGGCCAGCGTGATCAGGTGCACTCCGGGTGGCAGGCTGCTGTCGTCGACGGAGATGACGTAGTCGGCGAAGCTGCGGGGGACCGAACCGTCGTCATTGCCGCTGCGGTGCACGTGGACCCGCTCGGTGAGGCGGTGTGCCGGTGCGGAGCCGAACGCGTCGGCGTGGCTGAACACGAACAGCCCGCGCGGGGTCAACCTCCCGCGCGCCGCGGACCGATCATGGTCGAACATCATCTCCAGGCTGCGGTGCAGCAGGTCGAGATCGTGGCTGTCGACGCCGGTCTGGGCGCCGCGGCTGCCCGAGTAGTAGATCTCGACGCGGTAGAGCCCGTAGGGCACCGTCCATTTTTCGCCCAGCTCGGTGCTCTCGCCCTTGTCGATGTCCTCCTGCCGCGTCTGCGTGACGCGGGTGATCGTGTGGTCCATCGGGAACACCGGATCAATGCTGCGACCCATCGTCACCTGCACCGGGCCCCGGATCTGCCCGAGCGCCTGGGTCTTGCCCACCGACAGCACCGCTCCGAACAACCTGATGTCGACGTAGCGGTGGCACAGCCACGCTCGCGCGCTCGCCGCCTGCTCCGGAGTGATCTTGTTGCCGAGCGTGAGCCCGGTGGCCTCGTAGGACGCCTCCAGCCGAGGGTTGAGGGCACGCCCGACCTGAACGAACACCCCGTAGCGTGGATCGTCGCCGGCTGCGAGCGCGATGGTGTCGCGGATCTTTCGTTTCAGTGCCACGTCGGTGACCAGGCCCTGCCCGGACTCGTCATCCATGCGCGGCCGCCCGCCCGCGTCCGGATCGCCGTTGGGATTGCCGTCGACGACGTCGAAGAGGAACACCATGTCGTGGCGGACGGTCGGGTCGAGGTGCGGTGCGGTCATGACGCGGTCTCCTCGCCCTCGGTAGCGTCGTCGGGGGTGCGCCGGGCTGCGCGGATGGCCGCGAAACGATGTGCCCGCTGGTGGTGGTAGCCCAGGAGGAACAGCGACTGCTCGCGCAGCGTCGTCCGGGCATCCGGCGCAGCTTGCGCAGCCAGGCGATGGCGTTGCGGTGGCCGGCCACCAGCGCGGCGCGGGGGTTGCTGATCGCGCCGGCGAAGAAGCGGTCGCGGTAGGTCGTGGGCTGCTGGCCCTCGGTGACGTCGTACTGGATCTGTTCCAGCACGGCGAACGTACGCCCGGCGACGTAGGCGGGTGTGGAGTCGGACGGGCTGAGCCCGGGCATCGGTTTCTCCGTGGTGAGGGGATGGCGCGTGAGGATCAGCCGGATGAGCCCGGCGCGGGCGTCGTCGAGGTGCCGGTCGGTGCGGATCCGGTGCACGAGGTGGGCGAGCAGGGACGGGGGCAGGGGTGCCCCCCGCAGGGCCGCGCGGACGAGATCGCGATGCACGCCGTCGGGTCGGCCCGCTCCGGCGGCGCCGAAGTCGGCGTACCGGTTGCGGGTGTGCAGCCATCGCCCAGAGACCATCGTGAACAGACCCACCCCGTGGTACCCGGCACCCCCCGAGCGGGTGGAGGCGATCTCCTGATCGGCGAACCACGCGGTGAGGTTGGCCGCCAGCCCCCTCAGGGGCATCTCCAGCCAGTCCCGGACGACGAGCCGGGCGACGTTGCCGCCCACGGTGAGCGAGCAGAACCTCGCCGACTCCGGTTCGCTCGCCGGGCGCTCCCGGCGCACGGACTCCCGCAATGCGGCGACCTGGCTCCGCGACGGTGCGAGCAGCACCGTCATCGGGTCGAACGCGATCTCCTCGGTGGCCCACCAGGCCAGCCGGCTGTCCTGGCCGCCATAGGTCGCGGAGTGCCCCGACCCCAGGGCCCTCGTCAGGCCGGCGGTCACGGCCTCCCCGCAGCTCAGGCAGATCGGGCTGGCGGCGAGCTGGGTGGTGAGGTCGTAGCCGAAGACGCGCTCGTTGACGCTCACCAGCGCGGTGTCGTTCGTCGAGCCCGGAACGAGCCGGGACGGGACCTTGCCGGGGAACGTGTCGAGCAGCGGACCGACCCGGCCGCAGACCAGGCACAGACCGTGGTCGTGTTTCGAGCCCTTCCGGCGGGCCACCTCCGCGGCCCAGAAACTCGGTACCGACTGCGACCGGTACGCCGGTGTGCCGTTGACCGCGATCAGGACGCCTGCTTTGGCGGTGCAGCCCTCGGGTCGCACGATGCGGGCCGGGGCATCGCTGTCGTAGAAGGCCCGCACCGCGCTCGCGATCGGGTCGGCCCGACCGGCGTCGCTCTCCACCCAGCGCCGGGTGAGCTCGACGAACGCGGCGTGGCAGCGGGCGACCCGTTCGGGACTGCTCTGCGCGTCGGCCCAACCGAGCACGTACTGCGCGTCGTCCGCGGCGAGGTTCGCGGCGACCCCCATGGTGCGCACCGTCGCCGGGACCGGATGCGACCTGCCGCGCGGGTGGCCCCCGGCGTCGGGCTCGACGAGGGACTGCAGGGTCGGCGTCTCGGGCCTGCCCTCGGCATCCAGGGAAAGCAGCCAGTCGAAGAGCCGCTCGCGGTGGAAGGGCACGGCCGAGCCGTCATGACCGGCGTACTCGACGAGCCGCTGCAGCAGCATCACGCCACCCCGGTTTCGGGGTCGCCCGTGGCCGGCACGTGCAGGACGCCGCTGTCCAGCCGGGCGGTAAACCAGGTAAACGACGGCGGTGTGGTCGAGTGGTCGACGCTGTGCAGCATGATCCCCAGGTCCTCCGTCACGTCGATCGGCGGCCGGTCGTCGGCGTCCCCGAAGTACGCGGTGAACTCGCGGGTCCCGAGGTAGGGCTGGGCGAAGCAGCTGCCTCGCGTGACTCGCCTACGGAACTGGTCGCGATAAGCGGCCTCCGGTTGGGTCGCGTGTCGGCGGAGCTCGACGTGGGCGTGGATCCGGTAGGCGACGTCACGCAGGCAGATTGCGTTGCGCTGCACGCGGTGGGCCACGGTGTCCAGCCGGCGGCGTCCCGACGCGGCATCGGCGAGTGCTGCCAGGTCGGTGGTCTCGTTGCGCCGCTGGGTGAGCTGGCGGATCGGGTTCAGCACCTCGATCGCCAGCACCCGCCACTGGATCTCCGGCTTCCAGAAGACCGCCTCCAGCACCCCTACCGCCGCCGGTGGTGTCATCACCGGGTACGAGACCCGCTCGACCTTCAGCTCCGGCCGCGTGAACAGCGCGCCGTCCCCCCACACCTGCATCGCCACCGGCGGCGCGCCGTCCGCAGACAGCGGCAGGTTCCTCCGCACCACACCAACTCCCTCGCGATCCCGCCGTCGGTGACCCGCCCCCGCGGGTCGTGGGTGCAGCCGCTCGAAAGTGATCGATGAGGTCGTGAGGCATGCCAGCTTTGTCACGCTGTGCATTCCATCCCCCACCCTCGGAAGTCGATCCGCCCCGTCACCCCCCGAAGTGTCGCGGATCAAGCACGCGTTGTTACGAACTGCTGCACAGGACTGACCGCCGCTTCGACAGGCGACGCGTCGGAGGGCACGTCAGCGCGAGAGCGCCGGGTCGAGCCGCGTGAAAGGGCCCGGATGCCGCGCGGGTGCAGCACAGATGCCGCACGGTTGCTACATCCGTGCGCAGTCCGTGCCGCAGCTCTGCCCGTAGATCACGGTATGTGCTTGATCGTCGAGTTCTTCGCCGGACGGTCGGTTCCGCTCCTCGGCCGGTGGGACCGGCGGGTCCAGCGGGGCCGGGGGGAGGCTCCAGCGCTGGACCCGCCGGAGATCAGGAGGCCTGCCGGTTCGAGGTCTGGGGAGCTTCGGGGGATCGGCGGGGCCGTGGCGAGGGGGTCTGCTGGGAAGGGGGCGTGGTGGTGGCTGGTCGTTCGTGGGCGATCACGCGGTAGTCGCTGGCTCCGGCGACGATCGGGACGTGGCCGTGGTCGTAGATCCAGACGGTGAAGCCCTCGGCGAGCTGCTCGCGGAACCAGGTCTGGGCGTACTCCCAGCTGTCGGTCTCGTCTCGTCGCGCCTCGTTGCGTTCGAGTGCCGAGGGTGGGCCCACCATGATGCGGGCATGGAGATGGTAGGTGCTCACTGGTACGCCCTTCCGCCGGTGCCGTGCCGGTGTGGTTGTGACGTTCTTCCGTGAACAGACAGTCGTCGTGGGCTGGCTCGCCACCGGCAGTCGCTGGGGCCGTTGCCGAGCCGATCCACGTCGGCTGCCAGGTGCCCGACGGTGCAGGACCTGTGTGAGGTACTGATCAACAGCTTCATGACGGTGCTCTCCTGGGCGCCTCGGTGTGGCTCGCGGGCTCTGTGCGCGTGCATGCCGAGACAGTGACAGGCCGTCCTTCTCGTTCTGTCGCCGTCGGTGTCCAACCTGCGCCGAACGTGTCCCAGCTAGTCTTATTCATGTCTCATCGGTAGCCTCCTGGGCTACTATGAGTCCACGGAGGTTGCTGGTGAGCGACACCCAGACGCTCTTGAAGGCGCTGCTCCGGTCGCGGCACTTGCAGGAGCACCGTGCGTTCTGCCGTGCCTACGATCGAGCCGCCAAGCAGGTCGATCCGGATCTCGCGGGCAGACACCCCAGCAAGGCGACGCTCTACCGGTGGATGTCCGGGGGGATGGTGTCGCTGCCGCATCCGGATCATTGCCGGGTGTTGGAGCACATGTTTCCTCGCTGCGCCGCCGAGACGCTGTTCAGCCGGTGGGACGGAAGCTGGCCGCTACCCGAGCCGCCATCGAATGCGCAGGCATCGCCGCTCGTCGGCCAGGAGGTGGAGTTGGCTCATCGAGCCACCTACGCCGATCTCACTGCCGCGTACGCAACGCGCGCCGAGTTCGTCGAGTGCATGCCGCCGAACTCGCTGTTCGATCCGGCCACGCGGATTCAGACTGCCGGGCTGTCGCTGAACCTGATCTGCCAGCAGTACTCGGATCAGCGGCTACGCGCACTGCTCGCGCGGGGTGCCCGCTTGGAGTGCCTCTTCCTCGATCCCGACGGAGAGGCGACTCGGGCACGTGAGGTCGAGGAAGGCTACATGCCGGGCGACTTGACGAGCCTCACCCGGCTGAACGTGCAGATGCTTCGCCGGCTGCGCGACGAGCTGCCCGTCGAGGACCGCGAGCGGGTCGATCTTCGTACCTACGACGAGACCATCCGGTTCAACATCACGATCATCGATGATGCGCAGTGCGTCGTCCAGCCGTACCTACCGGTCGTGCGGGGCGTCGATTCGCCAACCCTGGTCATGCGCCGCTGTGGGGGCGGTATCGGTATGTTCGCCACATTTGAGCGAATATTCACTACGCTGTGGAGCGGCGCCCGACGATGTGCCTGAGGCCAGCCGTCGTGTCCACGCTTGCACATCTTCTTCCGATCGCCGTCGAAGCGGTCGACCGGGCCAGCAGCATGATCCGTGACCGCCCTCCAGGCGTTGTCACGATCAAGGGCGATCGTGATCCTGCGACCGAGGTCGACTATGCTGTCGAGCATTATGTTCGCGATTTCCTGATGGACGAGGCGCCGGAGATTGGTTTTCTCGGCGAGGAGAACGGTCGGTTCGGCGATCGAATGTCGAGTTTCATGTGGGCTCTCGATCCCATCGACGGGACCGTGAACTTCATACACGGAATCCCGTTGTGCGGCGTCTCCCTGGGCCTGGTACACGGCGACAGTCCGGTACTCGGTGTGATTGATCTGCCATTCCTGGGTCGCCGTTACTCGGCGACGCTCGACGGCGGTGCCTTCCGCGGTGAGACGAGGCTGCACATCAGTGCCGTCGACCAGCTGCAAGATGCTGTCGTGGCGCTGGGGGACTACGCCGTCGGCAAGGATTCCGTCGGCAAGAACCTCGATGAGCTCCGCATCACGCAGCATCTCGCCGCACGTGTGCAGCGTGTTCGCATGTTCGGTTCAGCGGCGATCGATCTGGCATGGGTCGCAGAAGGCCACGTCGCTGCGAGCGTCATGCTGACCAACAGGCCGTGGGACACGGTTGCCGGTGTAATTCTGGCTCGAGAAGCGGGCGCCTCGGTCGTCGACCGGTCAGGTGCACCGCACACTCTTTCTTCGACATCCACAGTAGCTGTCGGACCGGCGCTGCATGACGACCTGATCCAGCTCCTGCGCGAGGCAGAGTCGAACGATAAAAGTAGCGGAGTGTCCCCGAACTGATCTGGAGGGTGCGTATTTTAGACGTATGCTGGTAGATGTGTCGGTCAGGATCAGCGGCCGGGAAGGCCGGGCTCGCGGAGGTCGAGTCCACTGCGGCGCGCCGGCGGGCGCACCGCAGCATGCTCTTGATCAGGGCGTTTAGGGCGGCCTGGCCCCGGTGGCCCGCGACGTGCCCGCCCGGCGCGACGTGGCGCACACGACGACGGAGATCACCCAGGTCGAGCTGCTGCTCCCTGCCAGGGGAGCAGGGGACGGCTGCTGCGGTCGGGTGGGGGCTGGGATGCTGTGCGGTGTGACCGGAGCCGCGCCGCAGCCGCCGCCGTGGCGGGTGTTCCTGAGCCACACCTCGGAGCTGGCCGAGTTGCCGGCGGATCGGTCGTTCGTGGCGGCGGCGAAGGACGCGGTGGCTGACACGGGGCATGCGGTGGTCGACATGTCGAGCTTCACGGCGGATCCGCAGCCGCCGGCGGAGGTGTGCCGGTCGGCGGTGCACGCCTGCGATGTGTACGTGCTGATCGCGGGGTTCCGGTACGGCTCGCCGGTGCGGGATGAGCCGGAGGTGTCCTACACGGAGCTGGAGTTCGAAGAGGCGGCCGCGGCCGGTAAACGGGTGCTGGTGTTTCTACTCGGTGAGCGGACCGTGGGCCCGCCTGCGTTGTTTCGGGACTTGGAGCATGGTCCACGGCAGGAGCAGTTCCGGCGGCGCGCGCTGGGGTGCGGTGTGACCGCGGCACGGGTGAGCTCCCCGGAGGAGTTGGCGGAGAAACTGTCCCGCGCGCTGGGGCATCTCGCGAGGAACCCGTCCTCGGCCGGGTCGGCGGGGTCCTCGACGGCCGTCGTGGGACCAGTGATCATGGTGCCGCCGCTGCAGGGCGAGGAGGTGGCCCGTCCGGACTTGTTGGCTGCGTTGGTGGAGGCGGTGCTGACCCCCGGGGCGGGGTCGGTGGGGGTGACCACGGGGCTGTGGGGGGCTGGCGGGTTCGGGAAGACGACGCTGGCTCGGATGGTGGCGCACGACCCGCGGGTGCGTAGGGAGTTCACCGACGGAGTGGTGTGGGTGAGTGTCGGTGAGGACACCATCGGCCCGGACCTGGCTGCGGCGGTCACGTCGGCCGTGCGGCTGTTCGATCGTGGAGCACCGGAGGTGACTGACCCGCTGGCCGCGGGCGCCGGGCTGGGTCGGGTGCTCGACGGTCGGCGGGTGCTGGTGGTGGTCGATGACGTGTGGACCTCGGCGCAGGTGGAGCCGTTCCTGCTCGGCGGGGACCGGGTGGTGCGGTTGTTCACCACCCGGATCCGCGGCGTGCTGCCCGGGTCCACGGTTCCGGTGCGGGTCGATCAGATGGCTGCGGTCGAGGCACGGGAACTGCTCACCGCCGGTCTGCCCGCGTTACCCAAGGAGCTGGTGGAGGCGACGCTGGGTGCGACCGGGCTATGGCCGGTGTTGCTGTCGCTGGTGCACGGCGCCGTCCGCGATGCGGTCACTACCGGTGGGGACGCCACCGACGAGCTGCATGCGGTGCTGCGGGCCCTGCGGACCGATGGGGTCACGGTCCTCGACGTCGATGACCCGGCCGAGCGGAACCGGGCGGTGGCCCGCACGATCGAGGTCAGCTTGGCCCGGCTCACCGCGGAGCAGCGCGACCGCTATCGGGAGCTGGCGGTCTTCGGCGAGGACGTGAGCATCCCCGGTGAGGTGCTGGCCAGCTACTGGTCTCACACCGGGGGCTGGTCGCCGTTTCGGACCCGCCAGTTCTGCCAACGCCTGTTCGATCTGGCACTGCTGGCCGAGTACCACCGGGACTCGGACCGGGACCGGCTGGGGTTGCACGATGTGATCCGCGCCTACCTATGCGGCCACACCATGTGTCGGCATGGGCAGCTGGACGCGGCGATGGTCGACGCCCACCGCGACCTGGTCCCCCAGTGCGGATCCGGCAGCGTGTGGGCTGAACTGCCGGCCGAGCAGATGTATCTGTGGTCGTGGCTGCCGACGCACCTGTGGCGTGCCGGGCTCGTCGACGAGCTAGAGGTGTGCCTGACCGACCCGGGATGGCTGATCGGGAAGCTTGAGCTCGTCGGCCCGGCCGGGCTCGAGGCCGACCTGGCGCTGTCCGACGAACCGACCTGCCGCGCCGCCGCGACGACGGTGCGGCAGAACGCCCACGTCCTGGGTCGGCTCGATCCACCCGAGTCGCTGGCGGCCACCGTCGCATCCCGGCTCCCGGACAGCGGCGTCACCGCGGATCTTCGCGAACGCGTACTTGGGGCACTCACGGGGCCGCATCTGCGGGCGGTGACACCGCCACCGGACCTGCCCCATCCCGCGCTGAACCGCGTACTCACCGGCCACACCGATCCGGTGGTGGCGTTGGCGGTCGCTCCCGACGGCAGGTGGCTGGCCTCCGCCGGCGGGGACGGCACGGTGCGGATCTGGGACCCGGTCACCGGCACCGCCGGTCACCTCCTCACCGGCCACACCGATCCGGTGGGGGCGTTGGCGGTCGCTCCCGACGGCAGGTGGCTGGCCTCCGCCGGCGGGGACGGCACGGTGCGGATCTGGGACCCGGTCACCGGCACCGCCGGTCACCTCCTCACCGGCCACACCGGCTGGGTGGGGGCGTTGGCGGT
>JBBSQN010000140.1:0-15980 GCA_038257875.1 Mycobacteriales bacterium | reverse complement strand
GTTCTCCGGTACCTGCACCAGCACGATGCGGGTGCCGTCCGGGTCGGCGATCCACATCTCCTCCAGGCCCCAGGGCTCCCGCCGCGGCTCCCGAACCACGTACGCCACCAGCTCGCGGTGCGCCGCAGCGAGGTCGCGGACGGCGTGTGAACAAGGGGCACCGCAAGGGGCGTCGGCGTCGCCGCTGCTCGCCAACGTGTACCTGCACCACGTCTTCGACCTGTGGGCCCAGTGGTGGAGACGCCGGCACGCGCACGGGGATGTGATCATCGTGCGGTTCGCCGACGACGTCGTCGTGGGTTTCGAGTATCAAGCCGATGCGCAGCGGTTCCTCACCGATCTCCGCGAGCGGTTCGCGAAGTTCGGGCTGGACCTGCATCCCGACAAGACCCGGCTGATCGAGTTCGGGCGTCACGCCGTCGGACGACGAGCGGCCCGGGGTCTCGGGAAGCCGGAGACGTTCGACTTCCTGGCTTCACGTTGCACGACCCGATTGCGCATCCCGACGATCTGCGGCCATGGGATCTCCGGGTACCTGACGCGGAGCTCATCCGACACACGCGCAGCAGCCTCACCGATAATCTGCACGAGGTGTACGAGGGCGAGCTGCACAATCTCGTCACGGTCGAACCGAGTCCTGCCGAACGCTGCCTGATGCTCGATCTTCTCCGCCGCCTCGAGCATGTCGGCCAAGCGCTCGGCGTCGCCTCTCACAGCGGAACGGCTTCCGCAAGAACCTTCGCCCGCAGTCGCTTCTTGAGCCCGTTGGGCGTGGCGACCTGGGTGAAGACCCCCACGAGCTGCTCGACATCCAGGGCGAAGCCCGCCATCTCGAAGTAGCCGCGATCGGGAGCAACATCGATCAGCAGATCGAGGTCACTGCGGTCGCCAGCCTCACCGCGCGCTACCGACCCGAACACCCGCACATTCGAGACGCCGTACCGGCGACCGATCGCCACAATCTCCTCACGACGGCGGCGCAGCTCCTCCACGGTGAGACGCCCCCGCGGGGCATGGTCCTCGTCCAAGGGCAGGTCCACCACGTGCTGCTGCTCGACGCTCACACCACCATACTGCTACACCAGTGCAGCCCACCCACAGCTTGTGGCCGGTATCGGACCCGCGAGCGCTACTCCTCCATCACCAGACCGATCCCGCCGCGGGGTTCATGATCGCCGCGAGATCTACGTTAGCGCCCTGCGCAGGGCGTTTACGTAGATCTCGCGGCGATCTTGGCCCCACACCCCGTCGGCGGAGTGCGGGTCCGGGCGCACGGGGAACGGCGGGGTGCGGCAGGATCGGCGGGGTGAACGACCGGAGCGGCCGGGTGACCGTCCGCGAGCTGACCAAGTACTTCGGGCCCGTCGCCGCCGTCGAGGGGCTGACGTTCGCCGTCGAGCCCGGCACCGTCACCGGGTTCCTCGGACCGAACGGCTCGGGCAAGACCACCACGCTGCGGATGGTGCTCGGACTGGTGACGCCCACCGCGGGCGAGACCCGGATCAACGGGGTGCCCTTCGCGGAGCTGACCCATCCCGCGCAGGTCGTCGGCGCCGTGCTGGAGGCCCAGGGCTTCCACCCGGCCCGCACCGCGCGCCGGCACCTGCTGGCCTGCGCCGCCGCGATCGGGGTGCCCGACACCGCGGTCGAGCACGTGCTGGGCTCCGTCGGGCTGGCCACCGCGGCCGACCGGGCCGTCGGCGGCTACTCGCTGGGGATGCGCCAGCGGCTCGCGCTGGCCGTGGCGCTGCTCGGCGACCCGCAGGTGCTGATCCTCGACGAGCCGGGCAACGGGCTCGATCCCGAGGGCATCGCCTGGTTGCGCGCGTTCCTGCGCGGGTTCGCCGGACAGGGGCGCAGCGTGCTCGTCTCCAGCCACCTGCTCGCCGAGGTGGAGCAGACCGCGGATCACATCGTGGTGATCAGCCACGGTCGCTGCGTCTACCAGGGCGGGCTGGACCAGCTGCGGGGCTCGCGTCGGGCCCGGGTGCTGGTGCGCTGCGCCGCACCAGCGGAGCTGGCCGAGGCGCTGGCCCGCAGCGGCGTCCTGGAGATCGACACGCTGCCCGACGGGTGGCTCGGCGTCGCCGACGCCGACCCGGTCCGCGTCGGGGACACCGCGCTCGCCGCGGACGTCGCCGTCTACGGCATGGTGGAGGAAAAGATCGACCTCGAGCACCTGTTCTTCCAGCTCACGGTCGGCCAGTACGCGGCACCGCCCCAGAGCTGGCCCCAGCACGGCCCCCCGCCACCGGGTTCGGCACCGTACGGGCCGGGGCCGGGCCGATGAACGGGCTGCTGCGGTCGGAGCTCCGCAAGACGTTCTCGACGAAGCTGTGGTGGGCGCTGCTCATCCCGGTCCTCGTGCTCTCCATCCTGATCAACCTGTTCGGCGGACTGTTCACCGACGCGCTGGCGGCCGTCTCCGCCGGCAGCGGGCCGGTGCCGCTGTTGCTCGCGTCGATGGCCTACGCACTCGCCCTGACCAGCGTGTTCGCCGCCATTGCCGGCATCGTCGCGACGGCGGGTGAGTTCCGGCACCGCACCATCACCACCACCTACCTGACGGCGCAGGGTCGCGGCCCGGTGCTGATCGCGAAGATGGCGGTCAGCGGGCTCGTCGGGGCGCTCTACGCCGCGGCCGCGGTCGTCGTCGGGGTGCTGGCCGGGCTGGTGGGTCAGGGCGACGCCGCGTTTCCGGCCGCCGGCCCGCTGCTCGCGGTGGTCCTCATCGGCATGGTTGTGGCCGCGCTGTGGGCGGCGTTCGGCGCCGCCCTGGGAACGGTGATCAGCAACCAGGTCGGCGTGCTCGTCAGCGCGCTGGTCTACCTGCTGTTCGGGGAGCTGCTGATCTCCGCGCTGCTCAACAACGCCGACAACCCCGCAACCGGCCTGATCAGCTCGTACCTGCCCGGAAACGCGGGCGACGTGGCACTCTACGACATCCCGGCCCAGGTGCTCGCGAGCCCGGGACTCGGCGCGAGGTACGTCGAGGTGCTCGCCGGGGTGACGTCCCCGCCGCCGTGGTGGGGCGCGCTGCTGGTGCTCGCGGCCTGGACCGCGGCCGCGGCCGCGGCGGCCTGGGTGGTCGGCGACCGCCGCGACGTGACCTGACCCGCGACACCTCAGGTGACGGCGAACTCGTCGGGGTCCGGCCCGACCCGGGTGCCCGAGTCCAGCGCGTCGATGGCCGCGATCTCCTCGGCGTCGAGCTGGAAGTCGAACACGTCGAAGTTCTCGGCGATCCGCGAGGGCGTCACCGACTTCGGGATCACCACGTTCCCGAGCTGCAGGTGCCAGCGCAGGATCACCTGGGCCGGGGTCCTCCCGTGTCGGGCGGCGACCGTGCCGAGGAACGGATCCGCCAGCAGCGCACCGTGCGCGAGCGGGCTCCAGGCCTCGGTGACGATGCCGTGCTCGGCGTGGAACGCGCGCAGCTCGCTCTGGACCAGGTTGGGGTGCAGCTCCACCTGGTTGACGGCGGGCACGACGCCGGTCTCGTCGAGCAGGCGCTGCAGGTGCGGGATCTGGAAGTTCGACACCCCGACCGCCCGGCTGCGGCCCTCGGCGGCGATCTTCGCGCAGGCCCGCCAGGTGTCGACGTAGCGGTCGGCGCTAGGCATCGGCCAGTGGATCAGGTACAGGTCGACGTGGTCGAGCCCGAGCCGGGACAGGCTGGCGTCGAACGCGGCGAGCGTGGCGTCGTAGCCCTGGTCGGCGTTCCACAGCTTGGTCGTGACGAACAGCTCGTCGCGCGGCACCTCCGACCTTGCCAGCGCGGCGCCGACCTCCCGCTCGTTCTGGTAAGCGCTGGCGGTGTCGACGTGTCGGTATCCGACCTGTAGCGCCGTGGTGACCGCTGCCTCGGTCTCCTCAGGGGCTATCAGGAACACTCCGAAGCCCAGCTGGGGGATGCGGACACCGTTGTTGAGCTCGATCGCCGGAACATTGGTCATGCCTCGGGCAACCACCGGGGCGGGAGCGGTCTTCCCGGCATCTCACCATGTGGATCGTCGGTGCCGCGGCATACGGTGAAGCCGTGCCCCCCACTCCCGAGACCGCTCCGGCCGCACCCACCGGCTGGATCCGCCGGCTCACGCGCGCCTGCCTGCGCCACCGCGGTGTCGCCACCGGTGCCCTGCTGGCGTCGGTGTTCGGGGTCAGCCTGGAGGCCGTCGGGCCGCTGCTGACGCGGGTCGCGGTCGACGACGCCGTCGCCGGGTCCACGGCGGTGCTCGGCATGATCGTGGCGGCGATCCTGGCGCTCGCGCTGGTCCGCTTCGGAGCCGCGTTCCTGCGCCGCTACCTCGCGGGCCGGATGGCCCTCGACGTGCAGCACGACCTGCGCCAGGCGGTGTTCGCGGCCGTGCAGCGCCTCGACGGCCAGCGCCAGGACGCGCTGCGCACCGGGCAGGTCGCCTCCCGCGCGATCACCGACCTGCAGCTCGTGCAGTCGCTGCTGTCGATGGTCCCGCTGGCGCTGGGTGTCATCGTGCTCGTGATCGTGTCGGTGGCGGCGATGCTGTGGCTCTCCCCGCTGCTCACGGTCGTGGCGCTGGTCCTGCTGCCGGTCGCCGGCTGGATCACGCTCAAGACCAGGACGTCGCTGTTCCCCGCCACGTGGTCGGCCCAGCAGCGCGCCGCCGACGTCGCCCAGCAGGTGGAGGAGACGGTCACCGGCGTCCGCGTCGTCAAGGGGTTCGGCCAGGAGGCGCGCGAGGTCGCCACGCTCGAACGTGGCGCGAGCCGGCTCTACGCCGAGCGGATGCGGGCCGCGCGCCTCACGGCCCGGCTCAACCCCACGCTGCTCACGCTGCCCACCCTCGGCCAGGTCGGGGTGATCGGGCTCGGGGGCTACCTCGCACTGAACGGTTCGATCACCCTCGGCACGTTCCTGGCGTTCACCACCTACGTCGCCCAGCTCGTCGGGCCGGCGCGGCTGCTGGGCTCGCTCGTGGTCAGCGCGCAGCTCGCCCGCGCCGGCGTCGAGCGCGTGTACGACCTGGTCGACTCCCAGCCCGACGTCGTCGATCCGCCGGTACCGGCGACGCTCCCGGACGGGCCGCTCGCCGTGGAGCTCGACGGGGTCACGTTCGGCTACTCGCGTCGCGAGCCGGTGCTCGAGGGCGTGTCGCTGCGCGTCGAGCCCGGGGAGACGCTCGCGCTGGTCGGCACCGCGGGGTCGGGGAAGTCCACGGTGGCGCTGCTGCTGCCGCGGTTCTACGACCCGCAAGCCGGTGAGCTGCGCCTGGGCGGGGTGCCGCTGCCCGCACTGCGGCTGGCCGACCTGCGCAGCGAGCTCGGGGTGGTGTTCGAGGAGGCGTTCCTGTTCTCCGACACCATCCGGGCCAACATCGCCTACGGACGCCCGGACGCCGGCGACGACGAGGTGGCGGCAGCGGCGCGGGCCGCGCAGGTGGCGTCGTTCGTGGAGGAGCTGCCCGAGGGCTACGACACCCTCGTCGGCGAGCGGGGGCTCACGCTGTCGGGCGGCCAGCGGCAGCGGATCGCCCTGGCCCGTGCCGTGCTCACCGACCCGCGCGTGCTGGTGCTCGACGACGCCACCTCCGCGGTCGACACCGCTACCGAGGCCGCCATCCACGACACGCTGCGCGGCCTGACGGCCGGGCGCACCACGCTGCTGGTGGCGCATCGGCGTTCCACGCTCGCGCTTGCCCATCGCGTGGCCGTGCTCGACGGCGGTCGCGTCGTCGACGTCGGCACCGAGGCCGAGCTGACGGCCCGCTGCCCGCTGTTCCGGACGCTGCTGGCGGTGGCCACCGGCCCCTCCTCCCCCGCCGCAGCCAGCGGCGGGGTGAGCCCGGAGCTGTGGCCCGAGGTCGCACCGGACGCCGGACCGTCCACGCGCGCCGTCGCGGCGGACGGCGCGGCAACGGTGCGGGGCGGGCGCCACGGCGGCCGCGAGACGGGCGGGCCCTCGGCCATGGTCGGTGCGGCGCCACCGACCCCGGAGCTGATGGCAGCCGTCGACGCGCTGCCCCCGGCCCGGGAGACGCCGCGGCTCGGCTCCGAGGACCCCACCGCCCCCGACCCGGGCTTCCGGCTGACGCGGTTGCTGCGACCGGTGCGCTGGCTGCTCGCACTCACCATCGTCCTGGTCGCCCTGGACGCGCTCAGCTCGCTGGCGTTCCCCACCGTCGCCCGGCTGGCCGTCGACGGTGGCATCAGCGCCGGCGCGCCCGGTGTGCTGCTCACCGCCACGCTGGTCGGGCTCGGGATCGTCGCGGCGAGCTGGCTGGTGGTGGCCGCCCAGACCGTCGTCACCGCGCGCGCCGGGGAGAGCCTGCTCTACCTGCTGCGCGTGCGCAGCTACGCCCACCTGCAGCGGCTCGGGCTGGACTACTTCGAGCGCGAGCTGTCCGGCCGGATCATGACCAGGATGACCACCGACGTCGACGCGCTGTCGACGTTCCTGCAGACCGGGCTCGCGCAGGCGGTCGTCAGCCTGCTCACCGTGGCGGGCGTAGCTATCGCGCTGCTGATCACCGACGCCGAGCTGGCCCTGGTCGCGCTGGCGGTGCTGCCGGTGCTGATCGTCGCCACGGTGATCTTCCGGCGGCTGTCCTCGACGGCCTACGCCGAGGCCCGCGAGAAGGTCAGCGCCGTCAACGCCGACATGCAGGAGAACGTCACGGGCGTGCGGATCGCCCAGGCCTACGTCCGCGAGCAGCGCAGCGCCCTGACGTTCGGTCGGCACAGCGCGGCCTACCGCCGCTCCCGGCTGCGGGCCCAGCGCTACATCGCCACCTACTTCCCGTTCGTCACGCTGCTGTCCGACGTCGCGCAGGCCGCCGTGCTCGGCGTCGGGGCGGCGCGGGTGGCCACCGGCGATATCACCCCGGGTGTGCTCACGGCGTTCCTGCTCTACCTGGGCTTGTTCTTCGCCCCAGTTCAGCAGCTCTCGCAGGTCTTCGACTCCTACCAGCAGGCGCGCATCGGACTCACCCGGATCTCCGAGCTGCTGGCCACCCCCACCACCGTGGCGCCGGAGCCGGTCGGCGAGGCCGTGCCGGTGCCCGCGCGGCTGCGTGGGGAGGTGGAGCTGCGCGACGTCGGCTGCACCTACGCCACCGCGCGCAGCTCCAACGGAGCGGGCCCCGATACGGCTGTGCCCGCGCTGTCCGGGGTGTCGCTGCGGGTGGCGCCCGGGGAGACGGTGGCGCTGGTCGGGGCCACCGGAGCCGGCAAGTCGACGCTGGTCAAGCTGCTCGCGCGGTTCTACGACGTCGGCTCCGGCGCGGTGCTCGTGGACGGGGTGGACGTGCGACGCTTCCCGCTGATCGCCTACCGACAGCGCCTCGGGGTGGTGCCGCAGGAGCCACACCTGTTCACCGGCGACGTCGCGGCGAACATCGCCTACGCCCGCCCGGACGCCACCCCCGCCGAGATCGAGGCCGCCGCGCACGCCGTGGGCGCACTGGACCTGGTGCGCGGGCTGCCCGGTGGCTTCCGGCACCCGGTCGGCGAGCGCGGGCAGGGGCTCTCGGCGGGGCAGCGTCAGCTCGTTGCGCTGGCCCGCGCCGAGCTGGCCGATCCCGACCTGCTGCTGTTCGACGAGGCCACCGCCGCGCTCGACCCGGCCACCGAGGCCGCCGTGCTGCGAGCGGGTGAGCGGGTCACCGGCCTGCGCGGCGCTCGCGGGGTCGAGCAGCGCCAGCGCACCGCGTTCGTCATCGCGCACCGGCTGGCCACCGCGGCCCGCGCCGACCGGATCGTCGTGCTCGAGGCGGGGAACATCGTCGAGCAAGGCACGCACGCCGAGCTGCTCGCCGCCAACGGCCGCTACGCCACCCTCTGGCACGCCGGCGAGCTGGAACCCGCCGCATAACCCCGCGAGTCGGTACGAACTGGTGCCCGAACCGACACACTCTGGTGGCCTCGACCCATGATCGGCGCCTCAAGAGGCAGATTCCTGCCCGAATTCGGGCAGAAAATTGGGTGTTGCACGCCGGATCAGGCACGATCGAGCGGTGCCCGCCGGTCCCTACGACGATCTCATCGCGCACCTGGTCCGCAGCACCCCGCTCAGCCCGAGCGAGGCGTCGCGGGTGGTGGCCGAGGTCGTAGGCTACTTCGCCGAGCCGGTACCGGACTTCGTCCGGCGCCGACACGCGGAGCTGAAGAGCCGCGGGCTCACGAACGACCAGATATTCGCGACGCTCCGGGTGGAACTGGTGACGCGGCGGTTCGCGCCGCCGCCGCTGTCCACCCGGCAGCTCCGACGCATCGTGTACGGCTGAGTCGTCATCCACCGTTGGAAGGGAACTGCATGTGCGGCATCGTCGGTTACGTGGGGGCGCAGGACGCCACCCCGATCCTGCTCGAGGGCCTCGGTCGCCTCGAGTACCGCGGCTACGACTCGGCCGGCCTCGCCGTGGGCACGCGCTCGGGGCTGAAGGTCCGCAAGGTGAGCGGCCGGGTGGCCGACCTCGCCGCCGAGCTGCCCGCCCGGTTCAAGGGTTCCCCCGGCATCGGTCACACCCGCTGGGCCACCCACGGTGAGCCCAGCGAGGAGAACGCGCACCCGCACACCGATACCACCGGCCGCATCGCCGTCGTCCACAACGGGATCATCGAGAACGCCGACGAGCTGCGCGCCAAGCTGGCCGCCGACGGCGTCGAGCTCACCTCGCAGACCGACACCGAGACCGTCGCGCACCTGGTCGCCGCGGCGTTCGCGGCGGGAGCGGCGGACCTGGAGCAGGCGGTCCGGCAGGCGCTGCACAACGTGGTCGGCGCCTACGGGCTGGCGGTCCTCGACGCCGAGCACCCCGACCGGATCGTCGTCGCGCGCAACGGCAGCCCGGTGCTGCTGGGCGTCGGGGAACGGGAGATGTTCGTCGCCTCCGACGTCGCGGCGCTGATCGGCTACACCCGCCAGGTCGTCTACCTCGACGACGGTGAGCTCGCGACGATCACCGCGGGCGGCTACCGCACGTTCACCCTCGACGACCGCTCGACGGCGAAGAGCCCGTCCACGATCGACTGGGACGTGGTCGGTGCCGAGATCGGCGACCACGCCCACTACCTGATCAAGGAGATCCAGGAACAGCCGCGCGCCGTCGAGCGGACCCTGCTGGGACGCATCGACGAGCGGTTCGACACCGCCCACCTCGGCGGGCTCAACCTCACCGTGCGCGAGGCCCGCGAGATCCGCCGGGTCAAGATCCTCGGCTGCGGCTCGGCCTGCTACGCCGGGGAGCTCGGCGCACAACTCGTCGAGGACCTCGCCCGGTTGCCCGCGACGGCCGAGGCCGCCTCCGAGTTCCGCTACCGCAACCCGGTGGTCGAGCCCGACACGCTCTACGTCGCGGTCAGCCAGTCCGGCGAGACCATCGACACCCTCGCCGCGGTGCAGGAGCTGCAGCGCAAGGGCGGGCGGGTGATCGGCATCGTCAACGTCGTCGGCTCGACGATCGCCCGGCAGGTGGACGGCGGCATCTACCTGCACGCCGGCCCGGAGATGTCGGTGGCCGCCACGAAGTCGTTCACCTCGACGGTCACCGCGTTCGCGCTGCTCGCGCTGCACCTGGGCCGCATCCGCGACCTCTCGCCGTCGCAGGGTCGGCGCATCATCGCCGGGCTGAACGCGCTGCCCGGCCAGATCGCGGAGATCCTCGAGCAGGAACAGGCGGTCGCCGAGGTGGCGAGGGAGATCGCGCCGAGCGCCAGCGTGCTGTTCGTCGGCCGTCGCCGCGGCTGGCCGGTGGCACGGGAGGGCGCCCAGAAGCTCAAGGAGGTCTCCTACGTCCACGCCGAGGCCTACCCCTCGGCGGAGCTCAAGCACGGGCCGCTCGCACTGGTCAGCCCGGAACTGCCGACCGTCGCCGTGGTGCCCGACGACGACCTGCTGGACAAGAACATCTCGACGCTCTCGGAGATCAAGGCCCGCAAAGGTCCGGTGATCGCGCTCGCGCACCGGGAGCTGCCCGCGGAGCTGGCCGACCGCACGCTGGTGGTCCCGACGAGCGAGCCCGAGCTGGACCCGATCCTGCTGTCGGTGCCGCTGCAGCTGCTGGCCTACCACGCCGCCGTGGCCCTGGGCCGCGACGTCGACAAGCCGCGCAACCTCGCCAAGAGCGTGACCGTCGAGTAGGGCGGCGGGTCACGGGTCGGGGCGGGGGGTGATCTGGAAGAGGGGAGCCGGGCGGGTCTGCTGAACGAGGTTGAGTGACGAGCACGCCTGGCAGCGCGCGCAGCCGGCGACGGCGGTGTCGGCGCCGAGCCCGCGCTCGGCCAGGAAGCCGGCGACCTTGCGGTAGATCGGCTCGGTGTACTCGCGCGACGGCGCCGGCACATCCGCCATCAGCGAGCCCGCCACCGGCCGCAGCGGCACCACGAACGGGTAGACGCCGATGTCGACGGCGCGCTTGCACGCGGCGACCGTCAGTTCGGGGTCCTCGCCCATGCCGAGGATGACGTAGGTCGACACCCGGCCCTCGCCGAACAGCTCGACGGCGCGTTCCCAGGTGCGGAAGTAGGTCTCGATGCCGGTGCGGAACTTGCCCGGCGCCACCCGGGCCAGCACCTGCGGGTCGAACGACTCGACGTGGATGCCCAGCGCGTCCACGCCCATGTCGTACACCTGCTCGAGAACGGCCAGCTCGCGCGGCGGCTCGAACTGCACCTCGACGGGCAGCCCGGCGGCCTCCTTCACCGCCTGCCCGCAGCGCCCGATATAGAGCGCGCCGCGGTCGGGGGCGACCGACGAGCCCGTGGTGAGCGTCGCGTCGACGGCGCCGTCGAGATCGCGGGCGGCCACGGCGACCTCGGCGAGCATCGCCGGGGTCTTCTTCGCGATCGTGCGCCCGGCGGCGAGCGAGAGCTCGATCCCGCAGAACCCGCACTGGTCGGAGTTGCCCCAGTAGGTGCACGCCTGCACCACGGTGGAGGCCAGCGAGTCCAGGTGCAGCAGCGCGATCTGGTGGTAGGGGACGCCGTCGGCGGTGGTGAGGTCGTAGAAGCGCGGCCGTGCGGTGCCCGACACCGAGGCGAGCTGCACCCCGTCGCGGTAGATGCCCTGGCCGCCGTCCTCGGCGCGCAGCGAGTACGGGGAGCGCGCCGCGACCTCGCCGTGGGTGGGCACCGTGACCGGGACGCCCTCGATCCACAGCATCCCCGAGTCGGACGGCCCGGCGCCGCCCTGGCGCGAGGTCTCCAGCTCGGTCTCGACACGCAGACCGACACTCTGCAGGTCCATGATGAGCGCCGCCACGGTCTCGGTCACCCGGTCGCTGCCGACCACCGCCATCGTCCACTCCGTTCACTGAAGTGCCGTTCACTGAAGTGACTGTTCGTTTCCCATAGGAAACCCGAGGCGGCCTACTGTCAAGCCGTACCGATCCGGCCTGCGCCCTGTCCACGATAGGTAAGGCTGTCTATGATGCTGCACGTGAACGCGGCCGCGCAGGGTTCGTGGGAGCCCATCGTCGGCGCCATCGGGCCGAAGGTCCGGGAGGCCCGCCAGGGTCTCGGGCTCTCGCTGCAGCAACTCGCCGCCCGTTCCGAGGTATCCGCCGCGGCCATCCACAAGGTCGAGCGCGGCGACATGGTCCCGACGATCACCACCTTGCTCAAGCTCGCCGGCGCGCTCGGCCGGCCGATCGGCCACTTCGTCGACGACGGGAAGCGACCCGCGCCGGTCGCGGTGCACGTGCGGGCCGGACAGCGCCCGGCTCCGGCGGCGGACTGGGCGCCCGCAGCCCGTGGCGTGACCGGGACTGCGGTCGCGCACCCGGCGGGGCGGATGCAGGCCGGCGGCGTCCTCGCCGTGGTCGAGCCCGGCGGCGGCAGCGGCGACACCCGGCCGCTGCGCGCCGGCGAGGAGGTGCTGCTGGTGCTCGAGGGCGCGCTGCACGTCGAGGTGGCGGGCGAGCACTACCGCGTCGACACCGGCGACGCGCTGCACTACCCCACCGACCGCCCGCACGAGTGGAGCAACGCGGGGCCGGGATCGGCCCGCGCGGTCTGGTTCACGGTCCGCGGATGACCCGTACGCGCGACTCGCTCGCCGAGATCGTCGACGCGGTGCTGAGCAACCCTGGCCTGCGCACGAAAGCCGAGATCGGGTTGGTCGGCGAGGTGCTGGGCGGCACCGACTGGCTGAGCGGTCCCGGCGACGACGGCGCCGTGCTCGACGCCGGCGGCGGCCGGGTCGTCGCGTGCGGTGAGGCGATCTTCCCGCCGTTCGTGGCCGCCGACCCGCACGGCGCCGGGTTCGCCGCGGTGCTCACCAACGTCAACGACCTGGCCGCGATGGGCGCCGTGCCGCTGGGCATCGTGGACACCGTGGTCGGGCCCGAGCCGGTCGCCCGCGCGGTGCTCGCCGGGATGCGTGAGGCGTCGCTGCTCTACGACGTGCCGATCGTCGGCGGGCACCTCACCGTGCACGACGGCCCGCCCGCAGTGTCCGCGTTCGGGGTGGGCAGCGCGCCCGAGCCGCTGTCGGTGACCCGCGCCGGGCCCGGGCAGTCGCTCGTCGTCGCCGCCGCGCTCGACGGCGAGATGCGCCCCGACTTCCCGTTCTTCCCCGCCTTCCGCACCCGCGGCAAGCGCTGCGCCGGCGACGTCCGGCTGCTCGCCGAACTGGCCCGCGACGGTGCGTGCGTGGCCGCCAAGGACGTCAGCATGGCCGGGCTGGTCGGGTCGCTGGCGATGCTGCTGGAGCACGGCAGCCTCGGCATCATCGTCGATCTCGACGCCGTGCCCACCCCCACCGACGTGCCGCTGACCCGCTGGCTGACCTGCTTTCCCAGCTTCGCCTTCCTGCTGTGCGTCCCGCCAGGCCGGGAGGACGACGCCGTCGCCGCCTTCGCGGCACGGGACCTGGTAGCCGCCGTCGTCGGCACCCTCGACACCAGCGGCGAGCTCGCCATACGATCCGACAAAGAGCGAGCGACAGTGCTGCGACTCAACGAGTTCCGCGTAACCGGCCTACCGCACTGAATCGTAGCCGCCACCTCGTACCCCGATATGTAACCACGTCGGTGCTTAACAGCCGGTTCTCACCCCGATATGTGTCCATATCGGGGTGAGCGAGCCTCGGGTTATGGTGAGGTCAGGTCGGCTGTTAGTCGAGTGATGAGCTCTGCTGAGTCGTCCGGTTCGAGTGACGCGGCGCGTAGCTGCTCGTAGGCGAGCCGGTACGTGCCGACCTCGCGCAGGGTATCGAGATAGAAGCTGCCGGTGGGCTGCGCCGTGTACACGATGCGAGGGTCCTCGGAGTGGGAGAACTCCAGGACGTTGAACGCTCCGCTGCCCATCGTCGGGTGGGCGCCGGCCTCGAACGGCAGCACTCGGATCACGACGTTGGGCAACGCCGCGGCGACGGAGAGGTGCTCGAGCTGTGCCCGCATCACCGCAGGGCCTCCGACACGCTGTCGCAGTGCACCTTCCGCGATGATGACGTCGAGTTCAATCGCGGGGTCCCCGGTGAGCCTGTTCTGCCGGGTGCGCCACAGACCGACCAGCATGTCCTGCTCGTCCGGGGTGAGGGGTTGTGGTCTGGTCTCGAGCACGGCGGTGGTGTAGTCCTCGGTCTGCAACAGATCGGGGACCGCGCCGAGCTCGAAGATGTAGATGCGGGAGGCTTCGCCTTCCAGACCGAGGTAGGGTTCGAACCACCCAGGCAAGACCTCGCGGTACCGACGCCACCAGACGGGTTGGCGCGCCTCGCGGGCGAGCGCTACCAGCTCCTCGGCCTGCTGCCCGTCCACGTTGTACACCGCGAGCAGCTCGCGGACATCACCTGGGCTCACCCGCATGTGGGCCAGCTCGATTCTGCTGATCTTGCTGGGCGAGCAGGCGATCCGATCGGCCGCGTCGAAAGAGGAGAGCCCGGCCTCCTCGCGCAGTCGGCGCAGGGCCGCACCGAGGCGACGGCCGCGCAGGCTTGGGTATGACATGGCAGTACCCTCGCACTCTCCGCACTTGCCGCGCAAGTCCCTGAGATGCAATTTCCAGGAAATTTTACCAGCGCGAGGAGCAGCTACCTCGGGATCAGCGTCGACGCGAGTTCTGCAACTCTGTTACCGGATCAGCTCACCTACCCGCCGACGGACCTCATCGGCCCCCAGGGCGCGGGCGACGGCGAACAGGTCCGGGCTGCGGGTGGAGCCGGTCAGGGCGACGCGGATGATCTGCGATGCCTCGCGGATCGAACCCGGGTAGGCGTCGGGGTTCTTCTTGTACTCCTTGGCGTTCGCGGCGAAGCCGTGCTTGGCCGCGAGGGTGCGGATCTGGTTGAACCACTCCTGCGGGTCGTCCAGCTCCTGGTAACCGTCGGCGAAGTCGCCGGCGAGGGCCTGGACCAGCTCGGGAGCCAGGCCACCGAGACGATCGTCATCGGCTGTGACGAGGGTGTACAGCTGCGGGAAGAAGAACCCGTAGGCGGACCGGAAGTCGGACCATTTCCGGAGGTCCTTGCGCGGGTTCTCGACGCCGTCACGTTCCACCGCCAGGGCGACGAGCGCCAGGTCGCGCTCGGCGTCCAGGACGGGGACGAGCTCAGGATCGTAGCCACGCGCCCACGTCCGGACGGCGGCGAGAACCTGCTCCCCGGTAAGCGTGGCGATGTGGTCGGCGCTGATGTCCTCCAGCTTGACGAGGTCGACCAGCGGGCCGGCGACCCCGCACTCCTCCAGCCGGAGCGGCGCAGCCAGGGCGTCGGCCAGTGGCAGCTCGGCCAGGCGGCCGTTGGCGAGTCCACGCAGGTAGTAGAGAACGGCCTCGACCGGATAGCCCGCCTCGATGTAGTAGTCGACGTTGGCTTCCGGGTCCTTGCTCTTGGACAGCTTGCGCTTCCCGCCGGGAATCTGCTTCAGCAGCGGGGCGATATGGGCGTACGTGGGCGGCTCGAAACCGAGCGCGTCGAACAACTGGAGGTGCAGCGGTACCGAGGAGATCCACTCCTCACCCCGGATCACCAGGGTGACCCGCATCAAATGGTCATCGACGGCGTGCGCGAAATGGTAGGTGGGCAGGCGCAGGGCGTTGGCGGAGGACTTCAGGATCACCGCGTCGTTGCGGTTGGCCTCGTGTTCGAGCGTGCCGCGGATCGCGTCGACGAACGACACCCGGGCCCCGGTCTCACCCGGTGAGCGGAACCGCACCACGTACGGGACGCCCTCGTTCAGCTTGGCACCGACCGCGGCCGGATCGGCGTCGCGCCAGATCGCCCAGTCGCCGTAGTACCCGGTGGGCACCTTCGCCGCCTCCTGGCGCCGGCGGATGTCGGCGAGATCGGCCTCGGTGGCGAAGCACAGGTACGCCTTGGCCTGACGCAGGAGCTCCCGCACGTAGGTGAGGTAGATCGACTCGCGCGCCGACTGGTGGTAGGGCCCGTAGCCACCGCCGGTGTCGTCCTCGTCGGCGGGGATGCCGAAGTAGTCGAACGCCCGCGCGAACTGGGCCAGCGCGCCCTCGACCTCGCGGGACTGGTCGGTGTCCTCCACCCGCACCAGATACACCCCGCCCGAGCGATGGGCGAGGTCACGGTCGATGGTGGCCACGTAGACCCCGCCGATGTGCACGAACCCCGTGGGCGAGGGGCCGAACCGGGTGACCTCGGCGCCCTCGGGCAGCGCGCGCCGCGGATAACGCTGCTCCCAGTACTCCGGCTCGGGCAGGTCGGACGGGAACAGGGCGTCGATGACAGCGCGGTCGAACATCAGGTTCAGGGTCTCCAGCGGGACTGCGGGCACGGAACCGCAGGCTACCAACCAGCCGATCCGACCCCAGGCTGCGCGTCTCACCACCCGAGGTCAGGCACGGTCACGACGCTGTGCGATACGTTCAGTCCGAGCGTCACACCGCTGTCACCGGCCTCCGTCTTTCATCGGGTTGATCACATGTCGTGTGTGATCTTGGCCCGGATGCGGCGAGGTGCACCCGACCAGCCAGAATGCGATGTGTCAAGGACCGTAATCTGACTGGGGCGGGTGCACCTCTTCCGTGCAGGG
>JBBSQN010000139.1:0-16026 GCA_038257875.1 Mycobacteriales bacterium | reverse complement strand
GTGCGCCTGGTCTGCTGTCCGACGGGCATAACGCCAGTTCAACGCCATCTCTCGACATCCCGAGTGATCGCTGCCCGATCACATCAGACAGCCGGTCATCTCAACTGTGATCTTGACACGGATTCCGGAGGTCTGAGCCTCGTCTGAGAGAAGCTCGCGAACATAGGCCGACAGCGAGACTCCGCGGGCCTTGGCCCGTTCGCGCAGCCTGGTGAGGACGCCCTCGGGGACGTCGCGGACCTGCAGGGTGGTGTCGCTCATCAGGCGAATGATACCCCCTTCATGAAGAATGAGGCTTATTCACGGGCGAGAAGTAGATCATGCTCCACCACGTCTGAGCTGCGGTGATGCTGAACCGTACGCGCGTCCTGAATAAGCCTCAATGCATGCATCGACGCTCATCGAGCATCCGTATGCGGCGCGGTCCGTGCTGGCACGTCTCAGGTCGGGTGGGGGGTCTCGGGGAGCAGGATCTCCGGCAGGGAGCGCAACCGTCCGGCGTGTTCGGGGATCCGGGTGATGAGCTCGGCGATCTCGGTGGTCACCCGTTGCCGCTCGGTCACGTCGGCCTGCTCGGCGAGCTCCTCCAGCTTGGCCGGGTCGGCCATCGGCTCACCGGCCAGCGAACCGGCGACGGCGAGATGCGCCGCAGCCGCGAACGACTCACCGAACACCTGCCCTTCGAGCAGGGCCAGCTGGGCGATGGTGTTCGACTCTCCGTCGACAAGCGCCCGCTGCATCCGGTCGGCCGCGAACCGGCGGTCGGTCACGCAGTCGTAGGCGACCTGCAGACCGTCCTGGCGGGCGAGGCCGAGTACCGCGAGGTGTATCACGGTGGTCGGCCCCTGCCCGATCCTGACCAGTGCACGCTCGGCCTCGCGGGTGAACAGCTCGGTGGCGTGGCGCCCGGCGAAGGACCGCGACTCCTGCCAGTTCGCCGCGTTGACCCAGTCCGAGACCAGGTCCTCGAGCAGCAACAACCGGTACGCGGCGTCGACGCCGACCTCCATGATCTCTTCGAGAAGCCCCAGGTGCCGTTCGGCTCGTGGTCCGCCGAGCAGGAGCAGCTCCTCGAGCGCGACGAAGGTCGAGTCCGTCAGCAGTTCTTCCTGGTGCGCCGCGAAATAGCTCTTCGACAGGGTCCAGGTCGGCGCCCCGATCCACCCGAGTGTGACGGTGATCTGCTCCTGGGGCAGCGTCAACCAGTCCGGAGATTCGGTCTGGTGGACCGTGCGCCAGGCGTCGTCGACGTCGGAGGCGTTGCGGTGGTAGTGCCCGCGCACCATGTTGCGGGCCGCGAGCACCAGGGCGTCGGGGGTATCGGTCTCGTCCGCTCCGATCAGGGTGACGAGCTCGCGGAACCCGGTCGGCGGGTCACCGTGTCGGACATGGAACCCGGAACGCTCGATGCTCAGCGCGCCGCGAACGTCCAGCGACTCGGTAAAGCCCTCGATGCAGGCGGTGTAGACATCCACACCGTCGGAGATCCGGTCGAGCCCGGCGAGGTAGCTGGCGAGATTGTTCAGCGCGGTAACGAGATTGGGCAGCCAGGCTGCGGGGTCCATCTGGGTGAGCACGTGGAAGGCGTCGACGGCCTCGGCGCCGGGACCCAGCGCCTCATCGTGCTGTCCGGTCGCGGCCAGGTAGACGCCGTGGTCGTTCAACGCCATCGTGAGGAACGGCAGGTAGGCCGTGGGGTTGGCGTCGGCCAGTATCCGGTAGATGCTCACGGCCCGCTGGATCGGTGCCAGGGCGACCTCGTGCTGACCGAGCTCGGCCAGCTTGGTGGCGAGCTGGTGCACCAGCATCCCGAGATCGGGCAGGTAGACCTCGGGGGTGCCCTTGAACAGCCGGTACAGGGCGTCGACGCCGGGTGTCCCGGCTATCGCGGCGTGTCGCGCCAGGTGGCGTCGCAGGTAGGGGCTGCGCCGGTCCGGCTCGTCGTCCAGCGGGGGTTCCGCCTCGGTCAGGGTCACCAGCGTCTCGGCCAACGCCTCGGCCTGCGGGCTGCCGGGAACCGGCATCGGCGACCCGAGGAGGGGCTCGGTGAGCTCCTGGTGGTACAGCCGATAGATCACCTCCCCGTCCTGGTCGTCCTCGACGACGTAACAGCCGTAGTGCTCGAGGACCCAGTCCAGGTCGGCGGCGCGGTACTCGACACCGTTCGTGCTCAACGCGGTTGCCGAGGCCTTCCACACGGGCCGCGGCATGCCTCGACCCAGGTTCCAGGCGAGCGCACGCAGCAGATCTGCGGCGGCACCGGGAATCTCGACGCCATCCCTGGTCAACGTGGCACCGACCGAGAACTCGTGCTCCAACGCCCCGCCGACCGTCGTCGCGAGCTGCTCCTGCCAGTCTGGGTCATCGACGTCGATGATCTGCCGCAGGATCTGGGAGGTCATGATCCAGGAGTAGAGGAAACCGCCGCACTCCGTGGCCCGGCCGGCCAGGACCGGTGCCACCCGTTCCACGAGATCGCCACGGCCGCCGGCGTGCAGCCGCCTCGCCACGTACTGCTCGATCTCGTCCGCGGTGTCCGGCTCGTCGGCGAGATCGATGATCGACACCTCGCCTCCGAACATCTCCGTCAACCCGACGACGCGCAACCCGCCGGGGGAAGGCCCGCGCCCGCGCCACAGGAACTCCTGTTGCTGGGTCGTGAGCAGCACCCGCGCCACCGTGCCGAGCGCGACCAGCAGTTCGGTCGCGATCTTGTCGAAGTGCTCCGGAATCGCGTCGTCCAACCCGTCGAGCACCAGGGTGGGCGGCGACGTCATCCCCGCGATGCCGCCGATCAGCTGCCAGCTCGCCTCCGGCGCGGGCAAGCCGAGCTGCTCGGCGAGCGCGACCACGATGTCCTGCTCGCCCATGCCGTACAGATCCACCGACGCATCGACGGCGCCGACGCCCGGGTCCGGGCTCGGCGGCCCGGCGGGGGTGTGCGCGAGCAGCTCCTCCCGGTCGCTGGGGTCGGACAGCGCGGCAATGTGCCCGACCACGGCCGACTTGCCGCAACCTGCCGGCCCGGTCACCACGAGGGTCCCGGGAGTGTCGCGACCCATCCAGGTCACGATGCGCTGCAGCACCGCGCGGCGGCCGGTGAACAGCCACCCCTCGTGCCGCTGCTGGACACCGCAGGATTTCCTTCCCGCGTACATGTCCACCTCCGAAAACTCCACCTGCCACCCTCCATTGTCCGCTCGGGGAGACAGCCGGGGAACGGGGGCGCAGTGCCATCCCACTCCCGAACCACACCCCTCTGGACCGAGCACACTATCCCGAGCGTCCGTGCGACGAGACAGCGCCCATGCCGATCTCGCGGACATCTGGCCATTGATCGACGATCGAGCGCGCTCAGCGCAGGGCCGCCGTCATGCGGTCGCACAGCTCGTCGACGTCGGCGTCGTCGTGGTAGATGCCCAGGCCGATGCGCAGGCAGTCGTCGCGGAAATCGGTGATCACTTTGCGGGCGTGCAGCCGCTGGTAGACCTCGGCGGCATCGGGCAGACGAAAGCTCAGGAACCCGGCCCGCTGGATGATCTCGCTCGGCGGCACCAGGGTGGCGCGGCCCAGCCCGTGCGGCTGCACCTCGTCCAGCCGGTCGAGGAGCAGTGCCTGCAGTCGGCCGACGTACGCGTGGATAGCGGCCACCAACAGGCCCACCTCGCCGAGCAGCCGCTGGACCGCGTTGAACCGGTACAGCCCGGTCGCGTCGAAGGTCGCGCCGAGGAACCGGGTGCCGTCGCGCGGGTAGGCCACCTGTCCTGGCTGCGGCGGGTCCGCCAGGTCGGCGACGTCGGCGAACCAGCCGGTGTTCACCGGGTGCGGGCCGTAGCCGGGCGGGCAGTGCAGGAAGCAGACGCCCTCGCCGGCCATCGCGTACTTGTAGCCGCCGGCCAGGTAGAACACCCGGTGCTCGATCGCGGCCAGGTCGGTCGGCAGCGTCATGAACCCGTGATAGCCGTCGATGACCACGAACGGCTCGGGTGCCGGCACCGCGGACACGATCGCCTCGAGGTCGGGGGTGACGTAGCCGGTGGTGAAGTGCACCTGACTGAAGAAGATCAGGTCGTGCCCGCCGCGCGCCGCGGCGTCGGTGAACCGCCCCGGGAAGGTGGCGAACGGTGTGGCCGACACCTGCTCGACGACGGCGAGCCCGGCCTGTTCCAGCCGGCGCGCCTGCCGGGCGAAGCTGTGGAACTCGCTGTCGGTGCACAGGATCCGCGTCGGGGTCGGCAGGCAGGACAGCAGCCGCACCACCAGCTCGTGGGTGTTCGACGCGAACGTGACCGTGGTCTCGTCGGACAGTCGCAGCTGGTGGGCGACGTGCCGGCGGGCCTCGGGCAGGACCTCGCCGAGCACCAGGCCCCACTTGTCGTCCTGCAGCGCGGCGGCGTCGAGCCAGGCACGTTGCTGCGCGTGGAAGGTCACGTCCGGCCAGGGGTGGTGGCTGTGCGCGGCCACGTGCAGCCGCTGCGGGTCACTGCCCAGGAACCGGGTGAAGTGCTGCTTGTAGCTCATCGCCCACCGTGATAGCGGAAGTCCATCTGCTCTGCCACGTGCGCCGGCAGCGCCGGGCCGTATGCGAGCTTAGGCGCTGCGGCGAGATTCCTGGATGAGCTGTTGTGCCCGTTGGTAGGAGACACCGAGCATATGACCGATATCCCGTACTCGTAGGCCCTCTTGGTGCAACGACATGGCTAGCTGCCGGGCTTCGGCGGTAGCCCGAGCTTGGGCCTGCTCCGCGCGCTCCCGCTCGACTCGCAACGCCGCCAGACGTTTGGCCAGCTCTGCGTCGAGTCGAGGGTTTGTCCGGACATCGAAGGAGGCCGGGTTGACATCCAGCCACGTCGCCACCGCGTCGCGTGCCACCCCCTCCACCTGGTCCAGCCGGCGGGCCTGCGTGGCGAGATCGAGTGCCGGAATGTCGATCACCCACCAGCCTTCCTCGCGCCAGGTGGTGACCTCGTAGATCGTCCGCTCGCTCATCGCAGCCAACCCTCCTCGAAGTCCGGGCACTCGAGCATCTGTTTGTAGATCCGATTCGTCACGAACGTTGTGACCTGGGTATGTCGGGGAACCTCGGTCTGATGTCCAACTTCGCATCCGCATCGCCATACCTCGTGGTTAGCGCCTTCTCGAAGCTTGCGGGCTCCGTGCTTGCGGAGGGCTCGTACGATCTCGAACTGGCGCTTCGCTCGGACCACCACTGTAGTCTAGGTCGCTTGACTGCTCTAGTCAAGCGACCTAGACTAAATAGCTGCAACTAGTGTCGTTCGTTGCGGTGGTGCCGACGGGGGTTGCGCCACCGGTGGCGTTGCCACAGATGAGTCAGAGTCACCCACCGTGGTAGCGGAAGTCCATCTGCTCTGCCACGTGTGCCGGCAGCGCCGGTAGCGCTGAGCGCGGGACGAAGAACGTCGGCAGGTCGAACAGGTCGCCGAACACCTGGTGCTTGCGGGCGGCGGCTTCCAGGTAGGCGTGGCCCGCGGTGCCGCCGGTGCCGATCCGCCTACCGATCATGCGGTGGGCCAGCAGGGCGTGCCGGTAGCGCCAGGTGGTGAACCCCTCGTCGATGTCGACCAGCGCGACCAGGAACCGGAACGGAAGCTGGACGATCGGCTCGTCCCGGTAGAGGTGGATGAGCAGCGCCGCGAGGAACGCCTCCTGGGACAGCCGCCGGTGGCCGGAGGCGACCAGCTCGGCGTAGCGGTCCGCGTCGAAGAGGGCGTCGAAGCCGTCGCGGGTTCGGGCGAGGGTGGCGAGCTGCTCGGCTCGACCCTCCTCGTCGAGGTGGGGATGGGTCTCGACGATGCGGCGCTCGCCTGCGAGCAGCTCCTCGACCGCCTGCTGGTAGGCGCGCCAGAAGTCGTAACCGCCGAAGTGCAGGAACGGGGTGCGCTCCAGCCAGCGCTCGACGTGGTCGAACAGCGACGGTCGCTGCTGGGAGGCCTCCAGCAATCCGATGTGCTCGTCGCTGAACACGCTGGAGTACTCCGAGCCCCTGATCGTGAGTCGTTGGCTCGGGCGCAGGCCGAGGGCGTTCTCGATCAACCGGAACTGCACGCTCTGAAACCCGGAGGCGGGCACGAGCTGGTCGCGGAAATCCAGGAAGTCCAGCGGCGTCATCGTCTCCAGCACGTCGAGCTGGTCGAGCAGCAGCCGCTGGATGGCGGTGATCCGGGTCAACCGGGTGACCAGCAGACCCATGTCCTTCTCCGGGACGACCTCGGCTCCCATCAGCTCCAGCACCGTGTCGAGCTCGAACAAGATCTGCTTGAACCACAGCTCGAACGCCTGGTGCACGATGATGAACAGCAGCTCGTCGTGCGCCGGCTCGGCCCGCTGCGCGCTTACCCGCCGCTGGCAGTCCAGCAGCTGATCCAGCTGCAGGTAGTCCCAGTAGTACAGCGGCTCCTCGCGCCCGGTCACCTCCCGTACCCTATCCCGTCCGCGTCACCAACCCTGCCGACAACCACCGGGCTCACTTCGCATACTCTTCGTCGTCCTCGCATACGGCCGGACATGTGCGAGGACCACGAAGGGTATGCGAGGTCGTCTGGTCGGCCAGCCCCAGGTCCCGGTGAGGTAACGTCGCGACATGACGATCGAGCACATCGGTGTGGCCGACGGCGAGCCCAACCCCTTGCTCGGGCTTGCGACGTTCGCCGGAGCCCTCGCCGATGAATGGGACACCGTCGACGAGGACATGGCCGACATCGTCGCCGCACGACAGGACGCGTCCGACCGTCCGGCTCCGGAACTCATGTGACGGGTTACAGCACCCGAGGCTGTACGGAACTCCTCTTCGCTAGCTCGACGGCGCACTGGCACCGGTCGGGCTGGGGCCGCCGGTGTCCGGAGGGGGCGAGCTGCTCGTCTCCGAGGCCGGAGGGGGTTCGGAGGGGAGTGTCGTGGCGCTGGTGTCGGAGCAGGGGGGCTCGGACTGGGGCGAGCACGACGGTTCGGGGGTCGTCGGTGGGCTTGACGTAGTTTCCTTAGTGGGCTCCGGACGGCTGGTCGGCGTCGTGATCTCAACGGCCGAAGGCTGTGGCTCGGCGCTCGGCTGCTCGGACGTCGGTGGACCGGGCGTCGCCTGGACCGTCGTCGGCGGTGGCGGTGGCAGCCCGACCGGCGGGTTCTCCGGTGTGATCTCGGTATCGCCGGGGGTGAGCAGCTCACCCGAAGCGAACTTGCGTTGGCCTGGCCCGACCGTCCACTGGTCGTCGACGAGTCGGATCACTCCCGTCTCGTCGCCGGCGAGGTCGTTGTAGAACACCAGTCCGTCCTTGGCCAGCAGTTCCAGCTGCCCGCCTGGGGGGAGCACGTCGAGGTCGGCGACGACGCTGCGGGACTCGACGTCGACTGCGGCGGTCCGGCCCGTCGTCGCGTTCGGAACCAGCACTACGCCGGAGGCCTCGACCAGCGGCCCGAACTCGTCGCCCGGGCTACCGACCGGCACCGGCGCGGCGCACTCGTCGTCGCCGTCCAAGTCCGCGACGAGCAGCTCGCCGGTCTGCGAGGCGGCGGCGTAGACCCGCGGCTCAGTCGTGGACCCGAGCAGCCGGACCGGTCCACCGCCCGCGACGTCGAGACAGGACCAGGACCGCACCGCACCGGAGTCCTCCACCCAGCCGACCCGGCGGCGGGTGAGGTCCAGCAGGACCGGACGCTCCTCGACGGTGATCAGCTGCGACGAGCCGTCACCCACAGTGGCGCGCACCGGCTCGCCCGTGTCACCGAAACCGGACAGTCCCCCACCGCCGCCGTCGACCACCCACAGCCGCCCGGCCCCGTCCACCACCGACTGCCCCGGCCCCGGGGTGGCAGCCAGCGCTACCTTCCGGCGTACCTGCAGCGTCACCGGGTCGATCACCGACGCCTCCTGGCGCGCGCCGTCCACAACGTAGGCCGCCGTGTCCCCGGCAAACACCTGCAACGCCTCCCCGCCACCGAACCGCACCGGCGACGACACCTCGTAGGTGGCGCCGTCCACCCGGGTCACCGTGCCAGCGGCGGCGTCCACCACCAGCGCCGACGGACCGGTCTGCACCACCTCAGGAGTGCCGGAGACCGGGACCTGGACGCTGCCCAGCACCAGCTCCGAGGTCCCGTCGAGCAGGGTCACCAGCCCCCGGTTGGACGCCAACCAGGCTCCGCCGCCGGACAGCAGCGTCCGCGACCGCTCGTAACCTGTGCCCCAGACCGCGGTCACTATGAACCCGGCGAGGAGCGTGAGCACACTGGCCGCAGCTATGATCCGTCCCGAGCCGGTGAGCATGGTCGCTTCACCGTCCAGCGCGCTGCGCGGGTAGCCGCGTGAACCACTTCACCCGCGGCGCCGGCCACACCTCTCCCGATTCCTGCACAATCCCGCCCCTCGAAGGCTCACCACGACCGCCTGCCCGCATGAACGAGCACCGCCCGGCGGCCGAGATACATCCCGGTCAGACGCTTGTCACTGTAACGACTCCGACGCCACGACCCGCGACGGACGAACCGCAACTCCACCCCGGCTGACGCTCTTGTCTGCCCAATGGGCACGCCGCCCGTTACCCGAAAGGGCACCTATGCAGACCTTATGTAGGTGCCTGTATCAAGCTGCCCGGCTCTTGGGTTGTGCTTGGTGCTTGTATGACGTCACCGGGTCCGGGTGGCACCGGATTCGGGGTTGGGCAGGTGGACGGCACATAGGGCGGGCAACCCGACGGAGGCGAGAAATCGCCGGGCGGGCAGCTGGGTGAGGGTGGGGTCGGGCATGCGGGCGGCGGCTCTGGCGGACAGGCGGGTGAGCAGTGGGGCTGCTCGGGTAGCGGGGGCTCCGGTGCGATCGGTGCGGGTGCTGCCGGCGGCGGAGCCCTGGGAGCGGGCTGCGCGGGCCCTGCCTGCGTGGGAGCGGTCTGCCTGGGGCCGGTCTGACCCGGTGGCGGCGGTAGGCCGACTGCTGCGTCCTGTGCTGCGATTTCGGCGTCGGCCGGGGTGAGCAGCTCGTCCGAGCCGAACTTGCGTTGGCTCGGGCCGACCAGCCATTGGCCGCCGGTGAACCGGATCACCCCGGCCTGGTCTCCGGCGAGGTCGTTGTAGAACACCAGCCCGTCCTTGGCCAGCAGCTCCAGCCGCCCACCCGGGGGCAGCACGTCGAGGTCGGCGACGACGCTGCGCGACTCGGCGTCGACCACCGCGGTCCGGCCTGTGGTCACGTTCGGCACCAGTACCGCACCGCTGGCCTCGACCAGCGGCCCGAACTCGTCACCCGGGCGCCCGACCGAGACCGGCGCGACGCACTCGGTGCTGTTCAGGTCCGCAACGAGCAGTTCGCCGGTCTGCGACACGGCGGCATAGACCAGTGGGTTGGTCGCCGACCCGAGCAGCCGGACCGGCCCACCTGCGATATCCAGGCAGGACCACGACGACACCCCGCTGGAGGCTGTTACCGGACCGACCCGGCGGCCGGTGAGATCCAGCAGGGCCAGCTGCGCCCCCGCGACGATCAGCCGAGCGGCTCCGTCGCCCAGGGCGACCCGCACCCGGTCCCCCACGTCGCCGAAACCGAACAGCCCCCCACCACCACCGCCGTCGACCACCCACAGCCGCCCGATCCGGTCGACCACGGACTGCCCCGGCCCCGGGGTGGCGTCCAGCGGCACCGTCCGGCGCACCTGCAACGTCACCGGATCGATCACTGCGGCCTGCCGGCCCGCGCCGTCCACGACGTAGGCTGCTGCGTTCCCGGCGAAGACCTGCAATGTCTCCCCGCCGCCGAAACGCACCGGCGAGGACACCTTGTAGGTCGCCCCGTCCACCCGGGTCACCGTGCCCGCGGCGGCGTCCACCACCAGCGCCGACGAACCCACCTGCACCACCTCGGGCGTCCCCGAGACCGGCACCGCAACGCTGCCCAACACCAGCTCCGAGGTCCCGTCGAGCAGGGTCACCAGCCCCTGGGGGGACGCCAGCCACGCCACGCCCCCGGACAGCAGCAACCGCGACCGCTCATAGCCCGTGCCCCAGACCGCGGCCACCACGAACCCGGCGACGAGAACCACGACCGTCGCAGCGACCAGCCACCGGCGAGCCGACGGCACCACCCCGCGCTGCGATGCTCGCATCATCGTCCCGCCCTCACCACATCGGACGAGGCAGCGGCCACCGGCACGCGCCGGCGCCGACGTGGCAGCAGCGGCCGGGGATCCACCAGGGCACGCAGCCGCTGGGGCAGCGGGAGCACCGCGTCGAGCTCGCTGCGGATCTGGGTGGCGAGCGACCAGGCCAGCTGTGCGGCGGCCTCGGTGGGTTCCCACGGGGCGAACGCCGCGTCGGCGACCACCGGCGCCAGCTTCTCGAGGGAGCGGGCGGCCAGCCCCGCCGGACCGTTCGCGACGGCGCCGGCCACCTCGGCCCCGGTCTGCGAGTCGGGCACCCGCACCCCGGCGTCGCGCAGGCGGTCCACGACCTCGATCCAGGCCGCTCCCACCCGCTGACCCGGCGTCCCCCGCCGCGCCCGCCGGCCCCGCCGCATCGTCTTCAGCAGCACGACCAGCCCACCGAGCAGCACCACCACCGCAAACAGCCCACCCACTACAAGCCCGCCGCGGGTGACCAGGTCGGCCACCCCGCCCTCGGCGCCAGCACCGGTGTCGGCCCGCTGGGGATCGACGGGGCGGTCGGAGTCCGCGGCGCCCAACGTCACGTCGGGGCTGCGGGGCGGTGGCGCGACGGCGGGGCCGCGCGCATCGGTCGGCTCGAACGGCACCCAGCCGTACCCCGCGAGGTGCACCTCCGGCCAGGCGTGGGCGTCGGTGCTGAACACGGAGTACCGGTCGCCCGCGCGCTGCTCGGGACGCAGCTGGTAGCCGACCGCGACCCGGGCCGGGAAGCCCAGGTACCGGGCCAGCACGGCGAACGCGGCGGCGTACTGCTCGGCGTACCCGGCCCGGTCCGCCGGGGCGCCCAGCAGCACCCTGCGCAGCGCCCCGTAGGAGTGCCCGGGCAGGCCCTGCGGGGTATAGCTCTGGTTCCGAAGGTAGGTCTCGATGGCCAGCAGCTGCGACATCGCGGTCTGCCGGTCCTGGATGACCTGGTCGGCGAGCTGGGGCAGCCAGGCCGGCAGGTCTGCGGGAAGCCGGGTGTTCGCCACGTCGGCCGGTGTCGCGCTCACCTGCGCCGCGCGGATCTCGGCGTTCTGCGGCCGCACCTCGCCGGAGGTCTGATAGCGCAGCCCGGTGGTCGCCGGCCGTGTCGTGATGACGGTGCTGTTGCCGCGGTCGAACGCGACGTCGGTGCCGGTGAAGCTGACCGGCTCGCCGACCGTCGGCAGGAACGGCTGCGGCAGCCGCTCGACGGTCACATCCAGGCTCACCCGCACCGCGTCCGCGGGCAGCGGCTCCCGACCCGGCAGCGTCGAGCCCACGACCTCGAAGTCGCGCGACTGCGACCACAGCGCCCCGTCATAGACGTCCAGCGCGGCCACCCGCACCCGGTCGGGCTGGTAGTTCCCGCCCGCGGCCTGCACCGCGACGGTGAACAGCGGAGTACGCGGCCCGTTGAGCTGCGGGCGCACCAGCACCAGCGGGCTGAGCGTGTCGGTCAGCGTGACGGTCTGGCGGTGCAGCTCGCGCAGGTCGGCGCGGTTCGCGCCGGTGGCGAGCGGCTGCAGCCCGGCGGCCAGCACCGCCAGCACGCTTATCCCGACGATCGCCGGCAACCCGAAGGCCACCCGCCCCAGCGTGGAGTGCCACCGGCGGGCGGCCAGGTCGAGCCCCACCGCGTCCGCGTCCTGGGCCGCGATGCCCTCCCGGTCCGCGGCCGCGACCCGGTTGCTGCGCAGCAGCAGCAGGCCGAGCACCCCGAGCAGCACCACCCCGGTGACCAGCAACCGCGGCTGCGGCCGGGCCGCGGTGAACAGCAGCCCCGCGACGAAGACCAGCACCGGCGGCGCGGCCAGCCCGGTCACGGTCGTGGTACGCAGCGCCAGCGCGACGACGGCGGCGCCGGCGAGCCAGGCCAGCGCCGTCGGCAGCAGCAGCAGGTCGCCGGAGGTGTCGGCGGGGAGCCCGACGGTCAGCATCTTGGGCACCGCGGTGAGCACCCCGACGCCTAGCGCCCGCAACGCCTCCAGCGGGCCGACCCGCAGCAGGTTGAGGTATCCGGTGACGAAGGCGAACACTCCGAACGCGACGAGCCCGAGTAACAGGTGCACCGGCCACGGCCAGCCTCGGTATAGGCCCAGTGCGACGAGCAGGCCGCCGAGCACGACAGCGCCGCCCACCGCCGCCAGCCACCACCAGCCGGCGTAGAACGGGGCGAAGGCCAGCGCGGACACCACCGTGACCAGCAGCCCGAGGATCGGCTCCAGGCCGCGCAGCACGGTCCGTCCGCCCTGGTCTCCCGTCGCGCCGTTCATCGTCGGACCAGCCGGTTCCACGGCACGGGGAAGTCGTCGCTGGTCGCCACGTCGAGCACCACGACACCCCGCAGCGGCGCCGGGGGCCCGCCGCTGCGGGCGCCGACCTGGACCAGACAGACCATCTGGAACCGCGGCCGAACCTGGGAGACCACCGCCCGCTGCGCCGACACCGGCTGCCCGGTCACCACCGCCAGCGAGACGCCCTCGTCGCGCGGGGCCAGCTTCGGCAGCTCGGTCAGCCCGGGGTCGTCGCCGGCCGGTTCGACCTCGGCGAGCAGGTCGAGCAGCCCGGTCCGCTCGAACGCGCGCGCGGAGACCGACACCGCGCCGCCGGTGGTGCGCAGCTCGAGCGGGAAGCCGTGGTCCACCGCGGCCACCGCGAGCGAGGCGGCGATCCGCACCGCGTCCTCGAAGGTACCGCCCTGGTAGGGCTCGGCGCTGGTGTCCAGCACGACCATCATCCGCGGCTCGTTGGGTACCACGTTGTGGCGCACCATGAGGGTGCCGGTCCGGGCGCTGGACTTGGCGTGGATCAGCCGGTGGTCATCGCCCGGCTCGTACTCGCGCAGGCCGTGGAACGCCACCCCGCCGCGCGGCGCGCTGCTGGTCGTCGGGCCGTCCATGTCGCGGTTGAAGCCGGTCGGGATCGGCTCGACCACCGACACCCGCGGGTGCACCCGCAGCACCGTGGGTGCGGCGTAGTCCCCGCCCAGCCGCATCAGCCGCAGCGGGTCGGTGTGCCCGATGGACAGCGGGCCGACCGGGTAGACCCCGCGGCGGTCGGTGGGCAACGGGTAGGTCGCGCTGGTGCGGGCACCGGCTGCCAGGCTGGGCAGCGGAACGGTCACCGCCCGCCCACCCACTCGCTCGATCGCCAGGAACGGCGGGCTGCGCCGGGCGGCGGCGTTGGTCACGGTCAGCGTGCCGCGCGACAGCTCGCCCTCGGTGACCCGCGGCGGGCTGATCTGCCGGGTCACCGTCACGTGCGGGGCGAAGGCCATCCAGGCCGCCGCGACGATCAGCGCCAGCACCGCGGCCAGGCCGAGCACGACGAGCTCGGGGTAGTCGGCAAGGAACCCGGCCACGAGCGCCAGCACGCCGGCTGCTGCCAGGGTCCGTCCCGAGCCGGTGAGCATGGTCGGTTCACCGTCCGACGCGTTGCGCGGGCACCGGCACCGACGCCAGCACCTGCTCGGCCAGCCCGTCTGGGGTGGCGCCTTGCAGCTCGGCCTCCGGGCGCAGCAGCATCCGGTGCCCGAGCACCGATGTGGCCATCACCTTGACGTCGTCGGGGGTGACGAACGCGCGTCCCTCCGTCGCGGCGTAGGCCTGGGCGGCCTGGGCCAACGCCAGACTGCCCCGCGGGCTGACCCCCAACCGCACCTCGGGCATCGTCCGGGTAGCGGCGGTGACGGTGACGATGTAGTCCAGGACCGGCCGCGACAGATGGATCTCGCTGGCGACCCCGATCATCTGCAGCAGGTCGTGGGTGGTCATCACCGGCTGCAGCTTGTCGGGGGTGTAGCCCCGCGTCCCCCCGGTGACGACCTCGACCTCGGCGTCATGGGCCGGATATCCCACCGGGATCCGGCACATGAACCGGTCCAGCTGGGCCTCCGGCAGGTCATAGGTCCCGCTGTGGTCCACCGGGTTCTGGGTGGCGATGACGATGAACGGCCGCGGCACCGCATACGGGATCGAGTCGACCGTGACCTGACGCTCGGCCATCACCTCCAACAACGCCGACTGCGTCTTCGGTGACGCCCTGTTGATCTCATCCCCCAGCACGATGTTGGCGAACACCGCACCCGGATGGAAGACGAACTCCTTCTTCCCCGGGTCATAGACCTGCACCCCGGTCACATCCGAGGGCAACAGGTCCGGGGTGAACTGGATCCGCTGCATCGACCCCTCGACCGACTGCGAGATCGCCTTCGCCAACGAGGTCTTGCCGACACCGGGGACGTCATCGATCAACAGATGACCCTCGGCGAGCAGGCAGACCAACGCGGTGCGCACCACCCCCGGCTTACCCCGGAAGAACAGCTCCACGTTCCCTGCAAGATCGGCGTACCGCTGGGCGAACCACTCCACCCGCGGCGCCGAACCCACCTCTCCCGATTCCTGCACAGTCTCGCTCCTCGACAGCCACGCGACCGGAACACCCCGGCCTGGCGTGTCTCGACTGTATCGACCGTGACGCCCGCGAACTGACGCTCCGTGACGGGCAACCGCGAACTTCGCCCGGCCGCCGGACGCGTCTGCCCGAGGTGGACGCCGCCGACTACCCGAAAGGGCACCCTTGCGCCATGGCGACACCCCACCACCGCGAGAAGACCGGGAGGCGAGCGGATCCGTCCTACGCTTGATCCGAGACGGGCCCGGGGCGAGGAGCAGCGGTGGATCAGGATCCCCTCCTGGAGTTGGACGAGCCGGTGCTGCAGGTCAAGCCCGGCGGGGAGGTGCGGACCCGGCTGACCGTGCACAACAGCGGAGCCGACGTCGAGCGCTACCGGCTGGAGATCCTCGGTGACGCCGCCCGGTGGGCCCACGTCGAACCCCGGCACGTCACGGCGCAGCCCGGCGCCGCGGCACCGGGCGTGGACGTGGTGTTCCGGCCCCCACCCGCCTCCCGCTCGGCGGCGTCGGCCCGGGACGTCCGGTTCGGGGTGCGCGCGCTGTCGCTGGAGAACCGGGACCGGGCCGGTGTCGTCGAGGGCGACCTGCAGATCAGCCCGGTACGCGATCTCGCCGCGCGGATCGAACCGGCGCGGGCGGTCGGACGGTGGAGCGCGGCCTACCGTACGGTCCTGGACAACCGGGGCGGCTGGCCGCTCACCCTGCGACTCTCCGGGAGCGATCAGCACCAGGCCCTGTCCTACGCCGTCGCCCCCCGCGAGCTCACGATCCCGCCGGGCGGATCCGGGCAGGTGCTGCTGGCCGTCCGGCCACGCCAGCCGAAGATCGCCGGTCCGCGGTCCGGCACGGCTTCGGCCTGGAGTACCGCGCGGATGACGGAGCCTCCTCCGGATGGCTGCCGGCCACCTTCGAGCAGCGGGGAGTGCTTCCGGTGCCCGTCGTCGCCACCGGCCTGGTGCTGGCGCTGGTGCTCGCGGTGGGCGCGGCGATGCTCGCCCTGCGTCCCGGCGCCGAGCCGGCGAACACGACCGCGGCCGGGCCTGCTGCGTCGTCCCCCGCCGGTGCCGGGCCGCCGGTGCAGGGCTTCCTGGTGATCTACGGGCCACCGACGCCGATCGACGACGCCGTCAGCCAGGGCGACGCCGAACGCTTCGTCGCCGAGCTGCAGGCCGTCGGGATCGACGCGCGGCTCGTGGACAGCCGCCGGTCCGACCAGGTCGACGACGGTCTGCGCGGGCTCTGGGTGGTGCTCAAGGACGGTTTCGACAGTCGCGAGGCGGCGCAGGCGGAGTGCGACGCGCACCGCGACGTCGCCCCGGCGTGCAACGTCGTCCCACCGCGCTAGTACTACAGTGCTAGATCATTAGCATCTGCAGGCTGAGATGGCGTCGGACGTGGGCTCGGCGGGCCTGGGCCTGGTGTCGGCGGCGCCAGGTCGACCACTGCAGGCCTGTGGCGATGATGTCGTGGTCGCGGTTGAT
>JBBSQN010000138.1:0-16089 GCA_038257875.1 Mycobacteriales bacterium | reverse complement strand
GACCGACGCCAGCTCGGCGGGCTCGAGGGCGTCCCAGACGCCGTGGCGCAGGCACTCCGCGGTCAGCAGGTCCGACTCGCCCCACAACCGGGCCAGCCGTGGGGCCGGGTCGGGGGCCAACACGGCCGCGCGGTGGGCCCGCACCGCCACCCACCCGCGGCTCCGGGCGGACGCCCGGGGCCCGGGCGGGGGGGGGGGCCGCCCCCCCCCGGCCCGGGGGCCCACGACCGTGAGGTCCATGCCCGGTGGGCGCAGCGGCACGCGCGGTTGGAGCGCGAGACCGAGCAGCTGCGCCAGAAGGTCCGCGCCACGACGCACTCCCTGGCCCGGGCGTTCGACCGGCTCCGCGCGTTGCTGGAGGAGCGGGGCTACCTCGCCGGCGAGGAGGTCACCGAGCACGGCGAACGGCTGGCCCGGTTGTGGGGCGAGTCGGACCTGCTGACCGCGGAGTGCCTGCGCCACGGCGTCTGGGACGCCCTCGAGCCCGCCGAGCTGGCGTCGGTCGTCTCGGCGCTGGTGTACGAGTCGCGTCGGGACAACGGGCCGATGCCCCGGGTGCCGTCCGGGGCGGTGTCCGAGGCGCTGGCCGCCACCGTGTGGATCTGGGCGGGGTTGGACAGCGATGAGCGGCGTCATCACGTCGACCGCACTCGTGAGCCCGACCTCGGCTTCGCCTGGCCGATGCACCGGTGGGCCCGCGGCGAGTCGCTCGCGGCAGTGCTGACCGCGGCGGAGCAGAACGGGGCCGAGCTGTCGGCGGGCGACTTCGTGCGCTGGTGCCGGCAGGTGCTCGACCTGCTCGACCAGATCGCCGGCGTCGCCGGGCGCGGCAGCGGTGTCGGCCGGGCTGCGGCGCAGGCCGGTGCGGCCATCCGCCGCGGGGTCGTGGCGGTGGGTACCGCCTGAGCGCGGTGACCGGATTGCTCCCGCGAACTGCGGCAACACTCTGCGCGGTGGTGGACCGTTGTGCTTTGATCGCCGCACCGCGTGGTGTGGCACGCACGGATGGGACGAGACAGACACGGACAGTGAGAAGGGTCGGCGATGAGCACCCCCCAGGGACCCCCGCACCCGGACGGCGGCTCGTCCGACCAGCCGTCGGACCCACCCGCATGGGGCCAGCAGCCGCCGGGTGGCTGGGGGCAGCCGCCGCCGTGGGAGGCCGACCCGGCGCGCGCCCTGCCGCCGGACGCCGCGCCGGGTTGGGGCGGGCACCAGGCCGGTCAACAGCCGGGCTGGGGTCAGCCCGGCTACGGGGACCCGGCACAGTACGGGCCCCCACAGCAGTACGGGCAGCCGCCGTTCGGCGAGCAGCAGTACGGCGGGCCAGGCTACAGCGGGCCGCAGTATCCGGACCAGCAGCAGGCCTGGGGCCATCCCGCACAGCATGGCTGGGGGCAGTACGCCACCGGTCAGCAGCCCCCCCAGCAGTGGGGTCCGGGCTACCCGCCCCTGCCGGAGCCGACCGTCCGGTCCCGGAGGTCACCGACCCCGACGCTGCGCGGTGTCGCCGCCGCCGCGGTGGTCGTCATCGTCGTGCTGCTGCTTGGGTTCGTGACGCCCGGCTTCTTCGTCACACGGATCTTCGACGCTGAGGCCATGCAGCAGGGGGTGCAGCAGGTCCTCGTCGACGACTACGGGCTGTCGAACGTCACGTCGGTCAGCTGTGGGCAGAACATCCGCGTCGACGAGGGCGCGGCGTTCGCCTGCGACGCCATCGTCGACGGTGAGCCGATGACCGTGCCGATCCGCGTCACCAGTGGCGACGGCGACTACGAGGTCGGACGCCCGATCTGAGCTCAGCCGCGGGCCAGTGCCGCCTCGAGGCGGTCTATTGAGGAGCGCAGGGACCAGCGCTGCGCGAGGTGCTCCAGGCGGTCGGGGTCGGCGGGGGTGATCGGTAGGGTGTCGGGGCGGTCCAGCCGCACCGGAGCGTCGAGCGCCACCCGCACCACCGGCTCGACCACGGACAGGTACTCCGCGGCTGCGGCGAGCTTGGTGCGCACCGGCGGGCTGAGGCGGGCGTCGGTCCGGTCGCCGACCGCGGCGCGCAGCTCGGCCCAGGAGCCGAAGCGCCCGACGAGGGTGGCCGCGGTCTTCGCGCCGATCCCGGGCACCCCGGGCAGTCCGTCGGAGGGGTCACCGCGCAGCATCGCCATCTCGGCGTAGGCCGCGCCGGCGCGACCCACCGGCACGCCGTACTTCCCGGCGACCTCGGCCGGTCCGAGATGCTCGGCCTTCGCCAGCCCCCGCCCGATGTAGAGCAGCCGCACCGGTATCGGCTCGTCACCGACGATCTGCATGAGGTCGCGGTCGCCGCTGACGGCCAGCACCGGGTCTGTCCGCTCGGCCGCGGCGAGCGTGCCGATCACGTCGTCGGCCTCGTAGCCGTCGGCCCCCGCGGTCGCGATGCCGGCCGCGGCGAGCACCTCGAGCAGCACGGGGACCTGCGGGGCGAGGGTGTCGGGAACCTTCTCGGGGAGCCCGGCCGGGGCGGTGTCGGGCTCACCCGGGACCCGATGCGCCTTGTAGGAGGGCAGCGCCGCGACGCGGAACGCCGGGCGCCAGTCCAGGTCCAGGCACGCGACGAGCCGGGTCGGCCGCCGATCGGTGATCAGCCGGGACATCATGTCGGTGAACCCGCGGATCGCGTTGACCGGCGTGCCGTCCGGCGCGGTCACCGACTCGGGTACGCCGTAGTAGGCCCGGAAGTACAGGCTCGCGGCGTCGAGCAGCAGCAACGACGGGGCAGGTGCGGTCACGGTGGCACAGCCTGCCGGAATATCCTGTTCGTCATGACACCGGCCGTCCCCACTGCGCTGATCGCCGATCGCCTCCGCCGCGTCGAGGAGGTGGCTGCGGGCCACGACGTCGACCTGCTGCTCGTCACCCCGGGTACCGATCTGCGGTACCTGATCGGCGCCGGTGGCGAGTCCCACGAGCGCCTCACCTGCCTCCTGCTGCCCGCCGCCGGGCACCTGGCGCCGCCCGCGCTCGTCGTGCCGCGGCTGGAGGCGCCGGGGCTGGCCGGGCTGCCGCTGGCCGAGCTGGGCGTCGAGATCGTCACGTGGACCGACGACGAGGACCCGTACCTGCTGGTCAGTGACCTGGCCGGGGGCCCGTCCCGGATCGCGGTGGTGAACTCGATGTCGGCCGCGCACGTCTTCGCGCTGCGCGCGGCGTTCCCCGAGATCCCCCAGACCCTCGCCGGCCCGGTGCTCCGCGAGCTGCGGATGCGCAAGGACGCCGCCGAGGTCGCCGAGCTGCGGGCGGCGGGTGCGGCGATCGACCGCGTGCACGCGCGGATGGCGGAGTTCCTGCGCCCGGGCCGCACCGAGGAGCAGGTGGGCGGCGACATCGCCGCCGCGATCGTCGAGGAGGGCCACACCGAGGCCGCGTTCGTGATCGTCGGTTCGGGACCGAACGGTGCGAGCCCGCACCACGACGTCTCCGGCCGGGTGATCGAGAGCGGCGATGTCGTGGTGGTCGACATCGGTGGCCCGTTGCCGGGCGGCTACAACTCCGACTGCACCCGCACCTATGCGGTCGGCGCCGAACCGTCCGCGGCGATCCGTGAGGCCTACGCCGTGCTGCAGGACGCGCAGGAGCGCGCGGTCGCGGCCGTGCGGCCGGGCGTCACCGCCGAACAGGTGGACGCGGCCGCCCGGGAGCCGATCACGAGAGCCGGGTTGGGGGAGCGGTTCGTGCACCGCACCGGGCACGGCATCGGCCTCGACGTGCACGAGGAACCCTACATCGTGAGCGGCAACGCGCTGCCGCTCGAGCCCGGGATGGCGTTCAGCGTGGAGCCCGGCGTCTACCTCGACGGTGAGTGGGGCGCCCGGATCGAGGACATCGTCGTGGTCACCGACAGCGGCTGCGAGCGGCTCAACACCCGGCCCCGCGATCTCGTGGTCCTGTAGCCGCTCCCCATTAAGCGGCGGGGGCCGGAACGGGTGCCGCGTCGTCGAGTTGCAGGTGACCGTCGGCTCCCACCACGCAGGCGCTGCTCGCCGCACCGGACCGCACGAACTCGTCGATGCAGCGCGCCATCTCGGCGTGTCCCGTCGCGTTGGGGTGGAACGACTCCTGCGCGATGTGGTAGCCGATCGCGTCCAACCCGCCGTAGACCAGCGCCTGCGCGTTCACGGTGAGGCGCCGTTGCCATTCCTGCGTCCACGGGGTGCGGCTGCAGGCCTCGTAGCCCTCGGTGGCGCGGACCAGGTCCAGGAACCGCGCCCCGGTCCGTTCGGCCACGCCGCGCAGCGACTCGGACAGCGCCGGGAACAGCACCGTACGGGACCACTCGGCGTCGGGCCGGCCGTACGGGCAACCCCGCAGGCCGTGCAGCGGCACCATCTTTTCGGTGAAGGGCGAGGCGTAGGACGCCAGCACGAGGTCGTAGTGCTCGTCGGAGTACCCGGCCGAACCCATCGCCTCCCGCACGTCGCGCACGGCCGCCTCGACCTTCGGCGCCGTGGCCGCCATCCGCTCGGGCACCAGCGGCCCGATGGTGTCGCGGCACGGTGGTTCGCGCGGGTCGAGCAACGCCCGGATGCACGCGACACCGGTGGCGACGAGGGCGGCGTCGTCGTTGGCCCCCACCTGCACGATGACGGTGGTGACCCGGTAGCGGGCGGCGATCTTGGCGAGCCGTTGCGCCTGGGACCTCTCGGTGTAGTGCGGCTCCGCCCCCAACCCGACGTCGGCCGACGTCGCGCCGGAGCACGCGAGATTGACCGACTTCTCGGCCAGGCTCGTGCCGTGTACGTAGGCGTGCACGGAGCGGTGGCACCAGTCGCCGTTCTCTCCCCGGGTGCCGGGCTCGTAGTCGCCCGCGCCCTCGCCCGACGCGGCGCTGTCGCCCAGGGCGACGATGATCGTGGACCCCCGGCCGGCGGCAGCGGCGGGTGGCGCCCCCAGAAGCGTCACCGTCATGGCGGCGATAGCGGTGAGCAGGGCGAGCAGGCGGCGGGAGCGCATCACGGGAAGGACGTTAGGGCGCGGTACGGCGATGCGACCAGGTCGTTCGGCGACTTCCGCAGGCAGGTCACGATCACCCCCCGCACGGACCAGCGGATCCTCACGCTCCGGAGTACGATCAACCGTCCGTGACAGCTCCGGGGCTGACAGTGGCGCTGCTGCCACGCGAAGCGCTCACATCGGCACCCGTCTGAACCTACCGAGCCTAGCGGCTGGACAATCCCCGTGGAGAGGTGGTCCCGCGGGTCCACCGGGGAAGGGGAACCGTGACGGCGACCGACCAGGCGCAGGAGATGGCGCGGGTGGCCGTGGCCGCCGCAGCCGACAAGAAGGCGCAGGACATCGTCGTGCTCGACGTGTCCGAGCAGCTTGTGATCACTGACTGCTTCGTGATCGCTTCGGCGCCCAACGAGCGTCAGGTGCAGTCCATCGTCGACGAGGTCGAGGAGAAGCTGCGCGCGCACGGCGCCAAGCCGACCCGGCGTGAGGGCGCCCGGGAGGGACGCTGGGTGCTGCTGGACTTCGTCGATGTCGTGGTCCACGTCCAGCACACCGAGGAACGCGGCTTCTATGGGCTGGACCGGCTGTGGAAGGACTGCCCGCGGATCGCGTTCGCAGAGGCCGCGGCCTCGGTGGGGGGCGATGGGGTGGACGGGGACGGCACCGGGTGAGCCTGCGCAGGCTGGTCCTGCTGCGGCACGGCCAGACGATGCACAACGTCACGGGCCGGATGCAGGGTCACCTCGACTCGGTGCTCACCGAGGTGGGGTTCGCGCAGGCGGTGGGGGTGGCCCCGGAGATCGCGCGGTTGGGCCCCGACCGGCTGCTCAGCTCCGATCTGCGCCGTGCCGTGGACACCGCCGACGTGATCGGCGCGGCAGCCGGGCGTCCGGTGAAGCTGGACGCCCGGCTGCGCGAGACCTACCTGGGCGAGTGGCAGGGCCGCTCGACGGCCGAGATCGAACAGACCTGGCCCGGCGCGATCGCCACCTGGCGCTCCGATCCCGCCTGGGCCCCGCCGGGTGGGGAGTCGCGCATCGAGGTAGTCCGCCGGTCGCGCCCGGTCGTGGACGAGCTCGACGGGGAGTACACCCCCGGCGCCGACGCCACGGTCGTCATCGTCGCGCACAGCGGACTGATCGCGGGACTGGTCAGCGGGCTGCTGGCGCTGCCGACGTCGGTCTGGCCGTCGATCGGCGGGATCGGCAACTGCCGCTGGGCCACGCTGGCGCGCCGCGACGGCCACCTGCGCTGGAGGCTGATCGGCTACAACGTCGGCGTCGAGATGTGACGGGTCGTTCGGCCCGAGCGGGGTCCGATACGGTCACCGTCGCGATGGTCGGGGGGCATGTCGCACACACGCCGTTCGAAGGGCGCAGGGGTGAGTGAGTACCAGTACTACGAGTTCGTCGCGATCGACCGTCCGCTGGACGGACGCCAGCTCGACCAGGTTCGGGCGCTCTCGACGCGAGCGCACATCACCCCGAGCAGCTTCGTCAACACCTACCAGTGGGGCAACTTCCGAGGCGACCCGCGAGCGTTGATGGCGCGCTACTACGACGCGTTTATCTACCTCGCAAACTGGGGCACCCGGCAGGTCATGCTCCGGGTGCCGGCGCGGTTGCTCGACCTTGCGACGGCGCAGCGCTATTGCGTCGGCGACGTGGCCAGCGCCTGGCGCAGTGGTGAGCACGTCATCATCGATCTGGTCTCCGAGGACGAGAGCGGCGGCGACTTCGAGTGGGGCGGCGAGGGGTGGCTGGCCTCGATCATCCCGAGCCGCGCGGAGCTCGTCGCGCGCGATCTGCGGCTGCTGTACGTGGCGTGGCTGCTGTGTGTCCAGGCCGATGAGGTCCCGGACGAGGCCACGGAGCCGCCCGTGCCGTCCGGGCTCGCCACGCTGACGGGATCGCTGGAGAGCCTGGTCGAGTTCCTCCGCATCGACGCCGACCTGCTGGCGGTCGCAGGTGCGGGAGCAACGCCGGAGGTGCGTTCGGACGCCGACATGGCCTCGTGGATCGCGAACCTCCCGGGCCCCGAGAAGGACGCGGTGCTGCTCGCGCTGATCCGGGGCGACGACGTGCATGCGCGCGCCGGGTTGCTCCGTCGCTTCCGCGGCGAGACCCCGACTCCGGAGGGGTGCCGGACCGCGGGTGCGCTGCGCGACGCGGCGGACGCCCGCCGGGTCGAGCGGGAACGGGTCGAGGAACAGCGCCGCCAGCAGGCCGCCGCGGAGCGGGAACAGCGCCAGGCGGCTGCTCGCGAACAACGGCTGGCGGCGGTGGCGGCCGAGGGTGATCGGGCGTGGGGACGCGTCAGCTCGCTGATCGCGACGAAGAAGCCCGCCGAGTACGACCGGGCAGTGGCCCTCCTCGATGATCTCCAGGCGGTGGCTGCCGCGGACGACTTCGGTCGCCGGCTCGGCGAGCTCCGGCATACCCACCGGAACAAGCCGAGCCTCATCGAGCGGCTCGACCGGGCCAGGTTGCGGTAGGCCGGGCGTCGGGTACCGGCACACCCACGCCGGATTCGCGGCGCTGCCAGGTCGGTACGAGTCGACGGTCTGCCAACGCGCATGCTGGTGGGCAGGTCGCGCATAAGTATTCGGTGATCCCGTAGCGGGGTGTGTTGGCCTTCGTCCTGCGACACGCGGTGTGACGTGGGTGTTTGACACGAACCCGTGGTGGGTGATCTTGTGGTTGTGCCATGGGTCCGGTCAGCGTTCGGGCGCTCCTCGGAGAAGACCAAGCGGCTGGCTGGCGGCGACCCGGCCGGCGGTGACGATCCGACCGGTGGCGGTGACGATCCAGCCGGTGAGGATCCCGAAGGTGGGCAGTCGAAGCGACGGGGCTCACGGGTCCGGAGATACGTCCGCCGGGACTACCCCATCTCCGGACCCGTGAGCAGGTCCACGATGTTCCCGGGACGTTCCCGAGGGTAAGCGGGTGTGTCTGTGCTGTGGGGCGGGCTACACCCCGTTCGGTGAGGAGAGCTGTGAGCAGGTCGAGCTGCCCCGGATCGTGCACCGTCGCCCGACCTACCGCCGGGTCTGCCGCTGCCCGGTCCGTGGGGTGCTGGGTCGCCCCACCGGTGCCCAAGGCGATCGGGAATGGCCGGTTCACCACCAGGTTTTGGCCCGGATGTCGAGAAGTTCGTGTTGGGCCGCCCCACTCACCGCATCGTCGCCGCAGGCCCCGGCATCGTCAACCCGGAGCCTCTGGAGCCGGGCGAGCTGGTCGCCAGGCCGCTGCGCGGATTGGTGCTCGACCACACGCTCGGCGGCTGCTCCCCCGCCGTCGACGATGCACTCGTGCGGCATCGGCTTACCGGGCCCGGCGGCAGCGTCGAGCTGTGGGCCGATCCCGACTTCAGGTGGGTGCAGGTCTTCACTCCCGACGACCACCCCGGACGCGGCCGCGCTGTCGCCATCGAGCCGATGACGTGCCCACCGGACGCGCTGAACTCCGGCACGGACCTGATCGGGCTGCAACCCGACGCAACATGGTCGGGCAGTTGGGGGCTGCGGCCGCTGCCGGGGTAGGGAGGGAGCGTCATGTGGGCGGCTACCGTGCGGGTCCGCTGTCCTGGGTAACCAGTCCGACGAGGTCGACATCCACGACGTCGGTCGCGCCCCAACGCGCGTTCACTAGCGGGTCTCGTGCCGAGATCACGACGAAGGCGGCGACCAGGGCGTGTACCTCGGCTCCACAGCGTGAACGGGGCGTTGTCAGACCGATCATGGTCTTGGCAAGCCATCCCACCACAACCGCTCCGTAGATCGTCGTAGACACGTCGTGACCATTCATACGGCGATCGCCTCGACCACCGGCTGCCTTGCCGGTACTGTAGGGCCGTGTCCCCTCGCCTGGCATCTCTTCAGCCGTTCAACGATAGCGTTCAGGCATTCGGTTGTCTGACGGAGCTCGAATACAAAGGATGAATAACCGCGACCTGCGTGCCCTATTTACAGTAGGTGGCGCGCGCCTCTCAGCCGAGGAGGTCTTCACTAACCGCGTAACAGAGGTGGAGGCCTTTCAAGGTGCGGTAAACAGCTTCTTGGAGAGACCGTCCTCCGACAGTTCCTACTTATCTCCTGTCGTTGACGTCTCCATACCGCGAGCTAACGTCTTGACGTTCTACGGCATCGGGGGGATTGGCAAGTCGACACTTTCTCGGCACCTTGAAGATCGACTTGAACGGAACAAAAGCGAACAAGGATTTCGGTCGTCAGCGGTCCGAATCGATTTCGAAGACAGCGCCTCGCTAGACCTTGAAAACATCATACTGCGAATGCGCGCGACTCTGGGAGGCCTTGCACCAAGGTGGCCGGCATTCGATATTGCGTTCGGCCTTTACTGGGAGCGTCGCCATCCCGGTGAACCTCTCACGGAATTCATCAGTAATGACTCACGATTGCGCCGCATGTCCCGGCGAGTCGGACTATCAAAGCAGATTGAAGATGGATTCCACGATGTCGCCCAAGCAATCGAAATCCCTTCGGCAACGCTGAGCGCAGCGGGTGGAGTTGCTAGGGCGATCTACGATCAGATCTTGAACAGCGCCAGGAAGCGCAAGCTTGTTAGCGGATGTCCGTTCTTTCAGCCTTTGATTGAGTCGGACGCAGATGACGAGACACTGAGGCTTATTCAGGACGCGCGTACGGTTCAGCATCACCGCAGCTCAGACGTGGTGGAGCATGATCTACTTCTCGCCCGTGAATAAGCCTCACTCTCGTATCTTCCTAGCTTGATGGCATGGGATCTGGAATCCGCTCAAAAACAGGATCGTGTAGTTGCCGTGGCGTTCTTCGACACCTTCGAAGTCGTAACGAACCGCACAACGCGCGATCTTGAACGAAACATTCAACGCATTGCCTTTGTAATGCCAAATGTATTGAGGCTTATTCAGGACGCGCGTACGGTTCAGCATCACCGCAGCTCAGACGTGGTGGAGCATGATCTACTTCTCGCCCGTGAATAAGCCTCATTGTTTGTCATCACGGGCAGAAACCGCCTCGATTGGGCAGAGCTGTCGCCGCCAGCCGAGTTGGACTACGTTGGCGTCTCGCGGTGGCCTCAACTCAGTATTACAAACCTAAGCCTCGAGCCTCGGCAGCATCTCGTTGGATTCCTTTCGCAGACGGACTGCGATGAGTATCTTCGATCGGCACTAACGCAAGATCAAATACCTGCAATGTCGCAAGCTATCCGAATGAGGATCGCTGAGGGTAGCTCTGGACTGCCGCTCTACCTTGATCTCTCAGTCGCATACTATTGCGACATCTTAGGAAGTGGCGGAACGCCAACGCCAGCAGACTTCGGTGGCCCGCTCCCCGCTATCGTGGTGCGAATTATGCGCGACATGGGCTCAGACGAGCGAGCCCTTCTTCGGGCTGCAGCACTTCTCGCTACCTTCGACGATGAACTGCTAAGGGTCACTGCTGGCGGTGTGCCTGATGCCGCCGTCGGAGAATTCGTGGCACGGCCCTTCGTGCAGCATACTGTTGAACAGGGCTCACCTTATGCACTCCATATGCTACTACAGGAAGCCGTCCGCGGTTCAGATCATCAACTCAGAGATCGGTGGTCAGCGCGTGAATGGAAGACTTCCGCAGAACGAGCGTACTCGCTTCTGAGCAGACGCAGTGCGGAACTAGCCGAAAGGAAAGACCGACTTCAGTTGGCGGCTTGTTTCGCATACGGGGCCCGCCTAGCAAGCGAGTTCGAACTAGATCCTTCCTGGGTTGTTGACACGGGAAACACGCTGGCCGAAATGGGGGCCTGGACGACTCTCGATCTTCTTCCCGCAGCTACCGAAGGTTCACTTGCAGCCGCCCTTCGAGCAGGATTTCGAGGAATCGCGTTGAGGCGATCAGGCTCTCTTGAGGAGTCGATAAGTGAGCTAGCCGAAGCGCTGTCCTCACCATCGCTGTCCTCGCCATCGTTGAATACAAGGGCGGTAGGTGTATTTCAACTCCACCATGCTCATTCGATTCGAAATTCTGGCCGCTATGATCAAGCCGAAGAAATCTATCAACAGATTTACGAGGCTCAAGGTCGTTTCGCGACCCATGCGCAGGTACAATTGGCGGACATAAGTTTACTAAAAGGAAGATTCGATACGGCTATGGCCACTCTGGAAATTTTACCGGAGGACAAATTCATGCGGGGAGAAGCGCTGAGAATACGAGGCCACGTTTACCGAGTGAACGGCCAATTCATGGAAGCTGAGAGTAGCTATCGTCGGGCCTTTGAGTTAGCGCAATCCATCAATTCGCTCGCTCTTCAGGGTAAAGCCATGACGAACCTCGCCGAGACCTACTGTTGGGAACGTCCAGACGAAGCGTTGCCTATGGCGAATGAAGCTATTGAATTCAACACTCGTGTAGGGAACCGGCTAGAGGTGCTAAAAGCTCTATCTGCGAAGGCATTGTCCGAGCAAGGCGCAGGGTACTCGAATAGAGCAGCTCTGTCCCTCAGCTCAAGCCTGGAGCTTGTCTCGTCTTCGGGATACCGAGCAGGCACTGTGTTCGCTCTTGTATCAGAGGTTTTCCTGGCTTTGCTTATGGGAAGATCAGAGGATGCAGAAAGTGCGTATCAGCGCATGGAGAATGTTGTGCGTGAGATCGGCGTTTACGCATTCTGGTTAATGGTTGCTGGATGGTGGCTCGACTCTAGGATCACCGGTAATGAGAGAGCAGCCTATGCTGTTAATTGGCTACAGGGCGAATCAGGTGCAAGAGCCACTTGGGTTCGCACGCTTGAGAATCGAACAGGGGACGAGCTCAGCTAGTCTGCATGGCAACGCGTTCGTGCTTACGCATAATCAAGCTGGAGCGGCGTGAAGTGAGGGTATTGGGTTATCGCCAAGCCGCAAAATATATGATTAGGATGGGATCGATCATGACTACGGATCAAACCGTTCTAGTGACCGGCGCAGCCGGACGAGTGGGATCGTTTTTGCGATCCCGGCTCCAGAGGTCGGGACGTAAACTACGGTTATTGGATACTGAGCCTCTCCAGCCGTTGGCTGAGAACGAAGAGGTAGTAGTCGCCTCTATTACTGACATGACTTCAATGCAAAGTGCGTGCTCGGGAGTGGATTCGGTAATTCACCTGGCTGGCGAGGCCAGCGAAGCTGACTGGAGCCGCATCTTAGAGCTTAATATCCATGGGACCTATACGGTTCTTGAGGCCGCACGACGTGAAGGGGTGCAGCGCCTTATTTACGCTTCCAGTAATCACGCAGTCGGGTTCTTTCCAAGGGAGAAAGCGCCTGCTGCGGACTACCTCTTCCCCCAGCCCGATACTTACTACGGCGTCAGTAAAGTGACTGGCGAAGCTCTAGGTAGCCTGTATCATGACAGGTACGGTCTAGACGTCATTTGCATTCGAATATTGACATGCATCGAGCGCCCAAGCGACCTTCGCATGCTCTCGACCTGGCTGTCGCCAGATGACACCGGCAGACTATTTGAGGCATGCCTTCGGGTAGAGAAACCAGGATTTCGGGTGATCTGGGGTGTTTCAGCTAATAAACGAGGTTGGTTCTCGTTAGATGAAGCCGAGAGCATCGGCTACAAATCGGAAGACGATGCCGAAGACTATGCGGCTGAACTAATAGCGAAGTTCGGCGAACTCGACCCGACGTCTATTAGTTACCGGCTGTTAGGAGGAGCCTTTTGCTCTGAGGAGTTTAACGTAGATTGAGGACTTGACGAAAGGGCTATGTCCCAAAAATACATTCAGACGCTGTTCACCCGCCCCGAAACCGCGGGCCACCTTCGCCGACCTTGGTACGGGGACTGCTGGCCGATGTGCCGCGGAAGAGCTCCTGGCAGGTGGCCGATCACGTCGGGCACCGGTCGGCGCATCGGCCGGAGTGGCTGCGGGGCGTCGCGAGTTGGGATGCCGACAGGCTGCGTGACGAGGTCCGAGATTACATGGTAGCCGGTCTGGGCTGCCCCGACGGGGTCCTGATCGCCGACGACACCCAGGTGATCAAGAAGAGGGAACAAGATCAGTCGGGGTCGCTCCCCAGCACTGCTGCGTGACCGGAAAGAGGAGAGAACTGCCAGGTCATAGTCATGCTGACCTACGCCTTCGGCCGGGGACACGCCTTCATCGACCGGGTGCTGTACGTGCCACGAGTCTGGACCGACGCCCCGGCTGTCTGTGATCGTTGGAGGTCGTGTCTCAGCAGGATGCTGAAAGCCGCGCATCGGGCGCTTCGGTGTTGCTTCGAGCACGTGGATCAGATTCCGCTTGTCCCCTTGCGGCTCTTGCGGGTGACCGCTGGTTGTCGTCGAGGGCGAGGAGGACGAGGTGCTTGAAGGGGATCCGTGCACACGTCGGCCCCGAGACCACGAAGGATCACTTAAATCGGATGGATGCATAGGGTGTATGACGAACGCCGCATGAGGCTTAGTCATTGCTGCTCGTCGGTCGGGCCACAGTCAAGGGTGGTGTGCGGCCGCTGTTACCCTGCGCCGGGAGGAGCCGGATGGAAGGGTGGGTACGGTGGGAGCTGTGCAATCACGGGGGTCACGGCCAGGGCGGCAGCGGTACTGCCGTTGCGGTGCGTATTTGGCGGCGGACCACGCCGAGCATCAGTGTGCCCCCTGTCGGCGGACTGCTCGGGATACCAGGTTCGTCGCCCCGCCCGAGGTTCCGCCCGAGTTCTGGCGGGAGGAGCCGCTCCGCGAGGCTTTTGCGGCCCAGCATATGGGGCGGGTGTTGCGTGCCTATCGGATGAGTTCGTATCATCGAGCGGTGCACGGGCTCTCGCAGAGTCTGCTCGGTCAGTGGTTGTCTTTGACGCAGTCCCAGATCAGCAGGATTGAGACGGGTCCACCGGTTCTCAGTTTGGATACGTTGCGGCACTGGGCGCGGGTGCTGCGCATTCCGCAGGAGTGGCTGTGGTTCGATCTCGATCTCTCGGATCGGTGTCGCAAGATTTTCCGGAGTCCGGACGAGACCGATGACGAGGTCGATGACACCGTCGTGTCCGCGTCGAGCTCGGACGCCGCGCCAACGGCGGCGTCGCGTGTTCTCCTCGATGGTTCTCCCGGTGGTAGGCTCGGCGCGCACCTGTGGCTGCCGAGGGCGGATGGTGACGAGCCGGTGGAACGACGCGGGTTTGTGCAGGCTGCGGCACTTGTTGGGCTCGGTGTGGCCGGTTCCGCTGCAGGCCTGGAGATCGTTCGGCATGAGCTGAACGACTCGCTCGCGGACGAGCGAGGTACCGCGAGCGTGGACGAGTGGCAGGCGATCGCCCTCGACTATGATCAAGCTTACCTCACCACCGCGCCGGCCGTGTTGTTGCCGGCGCTGCTCGTCGACCTCCAGGGTTTACGGCTGGCGATGCAGCGCCAGCCGGGTGAGCGGGCCCGGCGGGAGCTGGTGCGGGTCGGCGCGTCGCTGGCCGACTACACCGCACAGACGGTGTCCGATCTAGGTGATCTCGTTGAGGCGCGGCGCTGGTGGCGAAGCGCCCGCCGTGCCGCTGATGAGACCTCCGATCTGTACACGGTGTTCCGGATCCGAAGCGATGAAGTGGTCCGCGCGTGTTATGAGCGCCGTCCGATTCGAGAGAGCTTGCAACTCGTTGCCGCGTCGGAGGCGCGCCTGGACGGCGCCCCGCCCGCGGTGCTGCCGGGATTCTGGGCCGGAAAGGCGCAGACCTTGGCGATCGCGGGGCGACACGGTGAGGCTGAGCAGGCCTTGGATCGGGTGCGAGAGTGCAGCGTCGGAGTTCCGCCGTCCATGGGCCACAGTGACTCGTTGCGCGACTGGACCGAGGTGAACGTGCGTTACACCGAGAGCTTCGTCTACTCGCACGCGGGGAAGTTCGCCGAGGCGGAACAGGCGCAGCAGGCGGCGCTGTCGTTGTATGTCCACTCGTACGACCATCTGCGCGGGCCGGCCGGTATTGAGCTGCAGCGGGCGCTGTGCCTCGTGCGGAGCGGCGACGTCGCGCTGGGTGTGGGCCACGCCCAAGCGGTCATCACCGATTTGCCGGCGATGTATCATGATCGTGTGATCGCCGATCTCGGCCAGAAGGTGTTCGGTGCCATCCCGGTCCACGACCGTCACCACAGCTGGGCCCAGGAGTATCGCGAGTTCCTCCAGTCGTCATTACCTGGAGTGGGGGCGGGTAACGCGTTGGCGGGTACCACACGGGCGTGATGTCGCGACCGCGTAAACATTCAGCCTCGGGTTGGTGGCATGGCTTGGTGACCGGTCGGCTGGTGGCCTCCGGTGGTGTTCGGGTGGTGTTGATCGTTCAGGTGGGTGCGGGGAGGTCGGGCATCCAGGGTCGGCCGATGAGTGCGTCGCGGAGCACGGTCATCGTGTTGTGGCCGTGCTTGGCGGCGGTGGACAGGCAGCCGAGGATGGTGTAGCGGTCGCGGGTGCGTTCCTCGCCGGCCGGCCGCCCGGAGATCTTCTGCTGGACCTTGCTGGGGCGCAGGTCGCGTTCGGCCTGGTCAGAGGTGGGGGGCACCTTGAGGTCGTGGGCGAAGCGCAGCACGTCGGCCTCGCGGTCACGCAGGACCTCCAGCAGCAGCCGGGCCTTGCGTTCCCCGGGGCGGGTGCCGTGGCCGGTGGTGTCGGACAGCCCGACCAGCACCCCGTCACGGAACCGGGTGATCAGCGCGGCGCGGACCTCGGCGTCGATCGCGGTCCGGCCCTGGTCGCGGGCCAGGTCAACCTCGTGGATCAGACTGCGCAGCGCGTCGGCGACCTGGACCGGCCACACCGCGTCGGGGTGGACCTGCGCGGCGTCGGCCAGATCACGGGACAAGTGCGCACAGCACAGCTGGTGGACCAGCGGCCCGAGCTCGGCGGAGTCGTAGGTGACGTAGCGGTCGTGCACGATCACCGAGTCGGTCAGGTCCTTGACCACGAACGCCTTGAACGTGTCCAGGGACCGGTCCCCGAGCAGGTAGTGGGTGTAGAGCTCGGTGCAGGCCACCAGCAGGTAGCGCTCGGCCTTCGTCCTCCCCACCGGCGCCTGCTTCGGTCCGACCCGCAGCGGGGTCTCGTCGCAGCACACCGCGGAGGCCAGGGTGATCAGGGCACGGATCCGCTGGTGCACCTCGGTGAG
>JBBSQN010000137.1:0-16218 GCA_038257875.1 Mycobacteriales bacterium | reverse complement strand
GACGCCGGAGCGAAGCCCCTGACCGGGGAGGACGACCGCACGACGCCGCAGCGGCAGGACCAGGCGTTGGCCGAGATCTGCGGCTACGTCCTCGACCACGCCGACCTCCCCGAGACGGGCGGGTCCCGCCCCCACCTGAACGTGCTCCTGTCGTGGGAGGACCTGCAGGCGCAGGCGCGGGCGGCGATGCTGGACTTCGGCGGCACCCTCGCCCCGGAGGCGTTGCGGATGCTGGCCTGCGACGCCGCGGTCATCCCCATCGTGATGAACGGGGTCGGGCAACCCCTGGATGTCGGGCGGAGCAAACGCACCATCCCCGACGGGCTGCGTCGCGCGGTCGCCGCCCGCGACCGCGGGTGTGCGTTCCCCGGGTGTGGGCGGACGGTGTCGTGGTGCGAGGTGCACCACATCCGCCCGTGGCAGGACGGCGGTCCGACCTGCCTGACCAACTGCGTCATGCTCTGCACCACCCACCACCGGCTGCTGCACCACCCCGGATGGTGCGTCCAGATCCGCGACGGGCTACCCGAGTTCCTCCCACCGTGCTGGATCGACCCCGACCGGATCCCACGACGCAAATCCCTCGCACACCTGATCAACGGACCCTGAACCCGACCACCGCTCACGCGGGCGGCTGCACACCCCGAGCACCCTGTGCAGCCACCCGCGTGAGGCACGCAGAGACTGCTGGTGAACCACAGCGGACCCGGCCGGGGCCATGGGCAGGTAGCGATCTGGTCACCTCGGCGTGTCGGAGCACCGGTGATGGACCCGACATCCCGGGTGGTCGATGCGGCATCGCCGTCTGGTCGGTGACTACGAACGTTGCCCGCCCCTCACGAGGCCATGGTCTGGCGGACCACAACCATGACCACGACCAGGCGGCTGGGTACGCCACACCACCGCCAACCCACCACCTCGATGGAGCAACGCCCGTCCCACAGGCTCTGAGGTTGTCGCGTTGAACGCACCCACACTTGATACGCCCGCCTATTACGCCCGCAACCGGTGGATGGTCGACCGCAGTAGCTTGGTGATCGACTCTCTCGCCGAACAGCGCCGTCAGCCCTGCGCAGTGCGAGGCACCTATGCCCTCGATCTGGCTGGGTTTGGTTCAGCGCGCACGAGTGAGGCCGGATGGTGTCCGCCTCGTGGTCAGCGGGCGCGATAGCGGGCGAGTTGTTCGGGGGTGTCGACGTCGTCGGGTTCAGCCAGGTCCCCGCACTCGACGAGGCCCAGCCCGGGGTGGTCGGCCAGGTAGCCTCGGGCGCCGGCGTCGCCGGTGGCCGACTCCCGGGCCCCGGCCCAGTGTGACCGTCCGAGGAGGACCGGATGTGCCGGGTGCCCGTCGTAGGTCGCGCGCAGTAGTGCGTCGGGAGCGGCGCCAGCGGTCAGCCGCGCGACTGCGGCCGCCGTGACCCCCGGCAGGTCGACCAGGTGGACGAGTGCAGCGTCCGGCGCCGGGTCGAGGTCAGCCAACGCCGTCAGCCCGGCGCGCAGCGATGCGCCCATGCCTTCGGCCCAGCCGGTGGCCACGACGGTGAGTGTCTCGCCGGGCAGCACGGCCCGGACTTCGTCGGCCGCCGCGCCGAGCACCACCACCAGCGGCTTGCAGCCGCCGTGGTCGAGCACCCGCAGCGCACGCCGGACCAGCGGCTCGCCGTCGAGCTCGACGAGCGCCTTCGGGCCGCCCATCCGCCTGCCCGCGCCGCCGGCAAGCAGCAGCCCGGCCGGGGCGCCTACTTGTTGATTTCCGTGACGGGGTGCACGTAGGGCACCTGCTCAAGGGGGAACTCGATGTCTCCGAAAGGCGACAGCGAGCCCTGCACCGGACTCGCGAGCTCGCTGACCGGGTGCTCGCCGTCGGGTAGCTCCGGCCAGGACGGGTCGACCCGTCTCGTGTGGGCGTCCTTGGCCACAGTGGCCTCCTCGTAGGTAGTCGCCGTCGAGTATCCCGCAGCGGACGGCGCGACGGTCCACCGGTGCCGCCGACTACCGTGGAGGCGATGTCCACCTCACTTGTCGACTGGCTGCGTGCCCAGGACGACGAGACGCTCGTGGTGCTGCTGCGGCTGCGCCCGGATCTGGCGATGCCACCACCCGCCGATCTCACCGTGCTGGCCACCCGCGCGGGGATCCGGGCGTCGGTGCACCGGGCGTGCGACGACCTGGACAGAATCACCCTCACCGTCGTGGAGGCCCTCCTCGTCGCCGACGCCGACAGCACACCGGTGGCGCTCGGCGAGGTGCGTCGCCTGCTGGGCCTGGACGTGCCTGCCGCGGCCAGCACCGCAGCGTTGCGGGCCCTGCGCGAGCGAGTGCTGGTCTGGGGACCCGACGACAGCCTCGTCCTCGTCCCGGCTGCCCGGGAGGTGATGCCCGGTTACCCCGGTGGCCTGGGTCGCCCGGCCACGGGCCCGGCGGGGGCCTCGGTCCTGCCCGAGCTGCTCACCGCCGTGGAGCCCGACGAGCGACGCGTGCTCGAGACGCTGGCGGCCGGGCCGCCCATCGGCCGCAGCCGGGCCGGTTCCGACCCGCAGAGCCCGGTGGGCCGGCTGCTCGCGCGCGGGCTGCTGCTGCGCGTCGACCCCGAGACCGTCGAGCTGCCGCGGCAGCTGGGGCTGGTGCTGCGCGGTGACCGACCGCTCGGGGACGTGGCCGTCACCTCACCGGACGTTGGTGCCACCGACCGGGGCGCCGGTGTCGTCGACCGCACCGCCGGCGGGGCCGCGCTCGGGGTGCTCCGCCGGGTCGAGCTGCTCATCGCGCTCTGGGGCCGCACGCCGCCGCCGGTGCTGCGCTCCGGTGGGCTGGGCGTGCGGGAGCTACGCCGGGCGGCGCGGGAGATGGACGCCGACGAGGCGGCGGCCGCACTGCTTGTGGAGCTGGCGGTGGCGGCGGATCTGGTGGGCGAGAGCGAGGGTGCGTTACCGGAATGGGTGCCCACCACCAACGCGGATGCGTGGACCGCTGGTGAGCCGGGGCTGCGGTGGTCGTTGCTGGTGCGCACCTGGCTGGACCTGCCGCGGCTGCCTGGGCTGATCGGATGCCGCGACGACGCCGGTCGCGCGATCTCCGCCCTTTCCGAGGCGGTTCGCCGCCCACTCGCCCCGCGCGACCGCCGTCGTGTGCTCGCCGGGCTCGCGGAGCTGGCGCCGGGTACCGCGCCGGGGTCACCGGCCGCGCTGGCCGACGTGCTCGCCTGGCGTGCTCCGCGTCGGGGCGGGCGGCTGCGCGACGAGGTCGTCGGCTGGGCGCTGGCGGAGGCCACCGTGCTCGGCGTCGTCGCGCTAGACGCGCTCTCCGGTCCCGGCCGGGTGCTACTCACCGATCCGGCCGGGCTGGTGTCCGCGCTGCGCGCCACCCTGCCCGAGCCTGTCGATCATGTGCTCCTGCAGGCCGACCTCACCGCCATCGCACCCGGCCGGCTGGAACCGGAGCTCGCTCGCGAGCTCGGCCTGGTGGCCGAGGTCGAGTCGGCGGGCGGCGCCACCGTGTACCGCTTCACCGAGGCCACCGTCCGCCGCGCGCTCGACGCCGGGCGCACCGCCACCGACCTGCACGAGCTGCTTGTGAAGCGGTCGGCCACCCCGGTGCCGCAGGGACTCACCTACCTCGTGGACGACGTGGCGCGCCGGCACGGACGGTTGCGCGGCGGGGTGGCGGCGTCGTTCCTGCGCTCCGACGACGAGGTGCTCATCGCCGAGGTCCTCGCGCACCCGGACGCCCCGGCGCTCGAGCTGCGCCGCATCGCGCCAACCGTGGTGGTCTCCCCGCTGCCGCTCGTGGAGCTGCTCGACGGCCTGCGCGCGGCGGGGTTCAGCCCGGCGGCGGAGGACCCGGGCGGAGCGGTGCTCGACCTGTCCGACCGGGGACGGCGCACCGCCCCGCGCCGACGCTCCTCCGGACGCGGGGCTGCCCCGCCGGAGCCCGACGCCGGGCAGCTCACCGCGCTGGTGTCGCGGATGCGGGCCGGTGATGAGCTGGCCGGGGTGCGCCGGAGCACCGCGGCGCCGGTGGCGTCCAACGGCGCCACCCTCGAGTTGCTGCGGGCGGCGGCGGCCGCGCGCCGCACCGTCTGGATCGGGTTCGTGGACGGTCACGGGATAGCGGGCGAACGCGTGCTGGAACCGGTAAGCGTGGGCAGCGGGGTGGTCGAGGGTCGCGACACCATGGACGGCGGCCTGCACCGCGTGCCGCTGCACCGGATCACGTCGATCGCGGTCGTCGAGGGCTGACCGTCGTGGTCAGCGGGCCCCGGCCGTCATCCGATGGTGCATGGCGTGCTCGACCAGCGTGATCAGCGTCTGCTTGGTGGACTGCCGGTTGCGCGCGTCGCAGCTGAGGATGGGGACCGAGGGGTCGATCGACATCGCCTCGCGGACGTCGTCCAGGTGGTGCTGGAGCTGCCCGTCGAAGCAGTTGAGACCGATGATGTAGGGCAGCTTACGGTCCTCGAAGAAGTCGATCGCGGCGAAGCAGTCGGCCAGCCTGCGGGTGTCCACGAGCACGATGGCACCGATCGCGCCGCGCACGAGGTCGTCCCACATGAACCAGAACCGGTGCTGCCCGGGGGTGCCGAACAGGTACAGGATCAGCTCGGAGTCCAGCGACACGCGGCCGAAATCCATGGCCACCGTGGTGGTGACCTTGTTCGGGGTAGCCGCGAGGTCGTCCACACCGATGCTGGCCTCGGTCATGACGGCCTCGGTGGTCAGCGGCACGATCTCGGAGACCGAACCGACGAAGGTGGTTTTGCCGACACCGAAGCCCCCGGCTACCACGATCTTTGCTGAGATCGTGGCCGCGTTGGCGATCGTCTGCGGCCTAGAGCCGACGGAGTCCACTCAACACTCTTTCCATCAGGGCGAGATCCGCCACGTTGCCGGCACTGCTCGCGTTCCGGTGCACGGTTACCACGCCGAGCCCCGCCATGTCGCCCAGCAGCACTCGAGCGACGCCGATCGGGACCTGCAGCAGCGCGGCGACCTCGGCGACCGACCGCGTCTGCCCGCACAGCTCCGCGACGGCCCGATGCTCCATCTGCAGCAGCCCCAGCTGGTCCCGGCCGCGCTGGCTGGTCGAGACGAGTGTCTCGATGGCCAGGTCGAGGCCGGACTTGGTCCGTCCACGGGTCCAGGCGTACGGCCGGACGGCAGTCGCGCCGGCCTCGTGTTCGAACTGCTGCTCGGCCACCTCGGGGTTCGGTGCGGCGGTCAGCTGCTCCGGGAGCACCAGGGCCGCGGGCTGCTCGTCGGAATCGGTGGCGGTGTCGGGCCGGTCGTCTGAGCCGAACTCGACGTCCGGGCCTCGCCTACGTCCCCACCTGCGATTTCGAGACGCACGTCCCGCATCGAAGCTGAAGCCGTTCATCACGTCGGCGAAAGTCGGCTCCGACGGTTGCCGACGCTCCTCGTCGGGACCGAGTGTCATCGACATACACCTGCCTTCTACCGATCGGGGACCTTACCGGGGTCGTACCGGTGTGGTCGATTGTCGTCAGGGCCCGAAGGAGCCCTGCAGTTCCGCGCGCAGCTCGGGGGTGAGCAGCTGGCCGACGCGGTCGACGAGCAGCGTCATCTCGTATCCGATCAGGCCGATGTCACAGCTGGGTGTCGCCAGCACGGCCAGGCAGGAACCGTCGCTGACGGACATGAGCAAGACGATCCCCCGATCCATCTCCACGACGGTCTGCACCACACCGCCGGCGTCGAAGCAACGCGCCGCACCCTGGGTGAGACTGATCAGCCCGGAGGCTACTGCAGCGAGCTGGTCAGCGCGGTCCCGGGGGAGCCGGTCGGAGCTGGTGAGCAGCAGTCCATCGGCGGACACGACGATGGTGTGCGCGACGCCGGGTACGCGTTCGGCGAAGTTCGTGACCAGCCATCCGAACCGGCTCGGCTGCGTCTGTGGCGCCGTCATGAGGACTCCTCGTCGTGATTGCCACCCGTGTCGGCGGGTTTGTTGGCCCCGGAGGCCGATCCTGTGTCGCGACGCAACCGACCCTCGCGACCTTGTCGGACGCCCTGCTGGTAACTGGAGAGCCGACCCCGGATGTTCTCGGCGTTGCGCGCCGCGGAACTCGGTGGGGAGGCCAGCACGGCGGATCCGGCGCTACCCGGCACGAGCCGGGCCCGCGGGCGGCGTTTGGGCAGTCCCGCCTCGGTCAGCTCGTCCGAGAGCTCGTCCGACATGTCGTTCGCGGCGTGCCACACCTCGTCGGCCGGACTCGCGAAGCCCTGGTCCGGAGCAGGGCCGGAGGTAGCGATCCGTTCCTGCTCGGCCACCTCACCGAGCGTCGGGGACTGCGTCGCGGACTGATCCACCTTCTGGGGCGCGTCGCCTTGTTCAGCCTCCCAGCCGACCGGCAACGGCCGTTTGGACCGGAACCAGGCCGACACGATCTCCTCGAAGATCGGCGTGGTCTCGCTGGGGTCGAACTTGGCCGGCTGCCGCTCGTTGCGCTGGTGGCCGCTTGCGGGCCTGTCGGGCTCTGCGGGGACGGACATGCCGGGGGAGAAAAGCCCGTCCTGCCGGGTGCGCTGCGGTCCAGGTGGCGGTTGCTGCTTCGGCGCGTGTTCTGAGCGTTCCGGTGTTTCTTCGGTCCGGTCCACCGCGGTCATGGGTGCTGTGGCCGGGAAGAACGGCATCGGTCCGGTGCGGGTGCCCGTCTCGGTAAGGATGGTCTCGGGCTCCGTGCCGGTGCTCCCGCCTGCTTGCTGGTCATCCTGTCCAGTGTCGTCCTCCGGGGTCTCGGCCGGCGCGGACAGGTCGGGAGCGGAACGCTCCGGCCGGCTCTCGTTCGGGACGAGACGGGATGCGTCGGTGTGGGATCCGTTGCGGTGGGACCCATTGTTTGGTGATCCGCTCCACAGCTCCGGGTCCAGCCCCGCAGTCGAGGTCGCATCGGGAGGTTCGTCGTCCGGGTGCTGCTTCGGTGCGGCGCGCTCGGCCGCCGCCTCCTGGTCTCGGCGCGCCTGCTCAGCGATCTCGCAGGCCGCTGCGGCGCGCTCGGCTGCCGCCTGTTCGGCCGCCGCATGCTCCGCCGGGTCCCGCCGCTTCGGCGACAACGACGAGCCCTCGGGCCGCACGGTGGATCCGGATCCCGAGGCGGCTGGCGAGCCCGTGGTGTCGTCCGCGGCGGACGGGGTGGAGAACAGCGGGCTTTCGGGGCCATCGGACCCCGTGACCGGCGCCGACGGTGAAGAACCTGGGCTGCGGCTGCCGTTCGTCGCCGCGCGGTACGGCGCGACGTCGAGGCCCGGGTCGCCCCCCGCGGAGCGCGGGACGCTGTTCAGTCGGCCTGTGTCGGCGGACTCGTTGGACGGAATCAGGTAGGCCGGCACGGTGACCGACGCGGTGAGACCGGAACCGGGGCCACCCGCCGTCGCCGAGCTGAGTCGCACGCTGATGCCGTGTCGGACGCCCAAGCGACCGACCACGAACAGGCCCATGCGACGCGACGCCGAGACGTCGACGGAGGCGGCCCCGCCGAGGCGTTGGTTGGCGTCGTTGAGCTCGTGCTCGGCCATGCCGACGCCGCGGTCGGCGATCTCCACGACGATCGAGCCCTCGGCCGTCTGGCTGGTGCTCATGACGACCTGCGAGTCGGGCGGGGAGAAGTTGGTGGCGTTGTCCAGCAGCTCGGCCAGGAGATGGACGAGGTCCGACGCCGCGCGACCGACGATGGTGACCGTCGGCGGGGCCTGCACGACGATCCGCTGATACTGCTCGATCTCCGACACCGCGGCCCGCAGCACGTCGACCGTCGGGACCGGTGCGGTGTTGCGCTTGGCCAGGTCGGTGCCCGCGAGGATGAGCAGGTTCTCGCTGTTGCGCCGCATGCGGGTGGCGAGGTGGTCGAGCTGGAACAGGTTCGAGAGCTGGTCGGGGTCCTGTTCGTTGCCCTCCAGCAGCTCGATGTACCGCAGCTGGCGCTCCACGAGCGCCTGGCTGCGCCGGGAGAGGTTGACGAACATCGAGCTGACGTTGGACTGCAGCACCACCTGCTCGGCGGCGAGCCGAACCGCCTGGCCGTGGACCGCGTCGAAGGCCCGGGCTACCTGGCCGACCTCGTCGCGGCTGTACACCGGCACCGGCTCGACCGTGATGTCGGGCGTGTCACCGGCGCGCATGCTCTCGACCACCTGCGGCAGTCGCCGCTCCGCGACGTCGAGGGCCGAGCTGCGCAGCACGCGCAGCGAGCGGAGCAGGGCTCGTGCGGTCAGTACCGCGATCAAGATCCCGACGAGCAGGCCGAAGATCAGTACCACGGAGTTGATACCGGCGAGGTTTCTGGCCTGCTCCTCGGCTGTGGAGCTCACCGTGACCAGCTCGTTGCGGATCAGGTCAGCGGAGCGGTCCACGGCGGCGCGGGAGTCGCTGTAGGCGTTGTCCCACTCGGTGGACGTGAGGCTAGCCGGGACGGCCAGGATCGCCGCCTCGAGTCGCTTGCGCTGGGCGTTGGCTGCGTCGTCGAGGATGTTGCCGAACCGGTTGAGCTGCTCGGGTGTGAGCGCGACCCGGTACTCGCGGATGGCGGCGGTGAGCTGGTAGTCAGTCGCGCTCACCGTGCTGGCGGCGCTCGGCAGCACCCGGTCGGACCGGATGGCGGCACCCAGCACGGTGTGCTGGAGGGCGAGCTGCTCGGTGGCGCTGGTGACGGCGGTGAGAGCGTCCGCGAGACCTGCTGTCCCGGGCGCGAGCAGGCTTCGCAGCAGCGCCCGGTCGAGGACGTCGACGTTCTTGATGATGGTGTCGTAGCCGCCGCGGACCTGTTCGTAACCGGAGTCCGGGTTGTTGATGGCGTCGGTGCGCAGCGGGGTGATCTGCGTGAGACCGCTCTCAGTTTGTTGGAGTGCCGACAGGGCGGTGGGATCGAGCCCGCTGGTGGTCCTGGTGGAGCCGAGGACCTCGTTCACGGTGGCGCCGCGGACGGCGACGCGCATATCGTTGATCTCGCTGTCGGTCTGTTCGAAGGCGATCTCGAGCACGCCGCGGTTGCCCTCGCCGCCACCGGCGACAAACAGAGTGGCTTCGTCGCGTTCCTGGCGCAAGGCGTTCGCGGCGGCGGCAACCTGCTGGCGGACGTCGAGGAGCTGGCCGTTGCGTCCGAGGTCATCGGCTGCGCCGGCCTGGTCGGTCACGCGCAGGCCGCCCAGGAACAGCGCCAGCAGGGCGGGCACCAGCCCGACCACCACCAGCTTCCACGCCAGACCCCAGTTCCGTGGGTCCATCCATGCGTACCGGCCGGGTCCGGTCTCGATGGTGGTCACGTCAGCGCCCCCCTGAAGATTGCCAGCGACGAGCGGCTGAAACTCTGGCACGTCTGGACGGCTGTCCGCGAGTGCGGATAGGACGAGTTGCGGTCCAGGGGCGGTGGATGGCCGGGACCGGGCGAAGTGCCGGGGAACATGGGCATCAGGTCGATCCGTCGCGCCTTCTGTCGGGGGCAGGCCGGTCGGGGTGTCCGGCCCACGTCGTGCTGCTTCGCTGGAGTTGCCGACATGCGCCCGCGGGTAACGACGACAACCTCCGGTACCCGGTATGATCTCAGCGGCGCACGTGCGCTCTTGGACGTAGCCGGCGAAGTATAGCCCGAGGCCGACGCCGCCCCTCCCGCTGAGGTCGACCTCGGCGGTGGCAGCTCCCCCGATCGGGCTGCTCTGCAGACTGCGGTCGCGCGGGTCCGGACCATTGCCGCTGGCGCTATGCGTAGCGTCAGCGGAGCGCGAATAGACACGGCGCCATCGTGAGGAGACACCGCACATGACCGACGGGCCGCTCATCGTCCAGTCCGACAAGACGTTGCTGCTCGAGGTGGACCACCCGGCCGCCGGGCAGGCGCGGGCAGCGATCGCGCCGTTCGCCGAGCTCGAGCGCGCGCCTGAGCACATGCACACCTACCGCGTCACCCCCCTGGCGCTGTGGAACGCCCGGGCCGCCGGTCACGACGCCGAGCAGGTGGTGGACGCGCTGATCCGGTTCTCCCGCTTCGCCGTGCCGCAACCGCTGCTCGTCGACGTCGTCGACACCATGGGCAGGTACGGCCGGCTACAGCTGGCGCAGTCGCTGGTGCACGGGCTCGTGTTGGTGGCGCGCGACCGCGCGGTGCTGGAGGAGGTGCTCCGGCAGAAGAAGATCACCCCTCTGCTCGGACCGCGGATCGACCAGGACACCGTCGCGGTACACCCCTCCGAACGCGGTCACCTCAAGCAAGCCTTGCTCAAGATCGGTTGGCCCGCCGAGGACCTCGCCGGCTACGTCGACGGCGAGGCGCACCCCATCGCGCTGGCCGAGGACGGCTGGTCGTTGCGCGACTACCAGCGCCAGGCCGTCGAGGGTTTCTGGGCAGGTGGCTCCGGGGTCATCGTGCTGCCCTGCGGGGCAGGCAAGACCCTGGTCGGCGCGGCGGCGATGGCGCAGGCGCAGGCCACCACGCTCATCCTCGTCACCAACACCGTCGCCGGGCGGCAGTGGCGCCGCGAGCTGGTGGCTCGCACGTCGCTGACCGAGGATGAGATCGGGGAGTACTCCGGCGAGCGCAAGGAGATCCGCCCGGTCACGATCGCGACCTACCAGGTGATGACGCGGCGGACCAAGGGCGAGTACAAGCACCTGGATCTGTTCGACTCCCGCGACTGGGGTCTGGTCATCTACGACGAGGTGCACCTGCTCCCGGCGCCGGTGTTCCGAATGACCGCCGACCTGCAGTCCCGGCGCCGCCTCGGGCTCACCGCCACGCTGGTGCGCGAGGACGGCCGCGAGGGCGACGTCTTCTCGCTCATCGGCCCCAAGCGCTACGACGCCCCGTGGCGCGACATCGAGGCGCAGGGCTGGATCGCCCCGGCCGAGTGCGTCGAGGTGCGGGTGACGCTCACCGAGAACGAGCGGATGGGCTACGCGCTCGCCGAGACCGAGGAGCGCTACCGGATGGCGTCCACGGCCCGGACGAAGCTCAACGTCGTGAAGGCGATCCTGGGCCGCCACCCCGGCGAGCCCACCCTGGTCATCGGCGCCTACCTCGACCAGCTCGAAGAGCTCGGGGAGGTCCTCGACGCCCCGATCATCCAGGGGTCCACCAAGAACGCGGAGCGGGAGGCGCTGTACGACCGCTTCCGCCGCGGCGAGATACCGGTGCTCGTGGTGAGCAAGGTGGCCAACTTCTCCATCGACCTGCCCGAGGCGAGCGTCGCCGTGCAGGTGTCGGGCACCTTCGGCTCCCGGCAGGAGGAGGCGCAGCGGCTTGGACGGCTGCTGCGGCCCAAGGGTGACGGCCGCCAGGCGCATTTCTACTCGGTCGTCTCCCGGGACACGCTCGACACCGACTACGCCACCCATCGCCAACGCTTCCTAGCAGAGCAGGGCTACGCCTACCGCATCGTCGACGCCGACGACCTCCTCGGCCCCCCCGTCCCCGACGTCGGCTAACCACCCCCGCGCGAGTCGGTACGAATTGGCGGCCGAGTCGGTACGAATCGGCCGCCAATCTAGTACTTCTTCGTCGTTAAGCTAATAGAGCAGGACGAGTCGGCACGGAACGGCCGGAGTTCGGGGATCCGACGCGGGGGCTACGAGCTCGAGCGCGTCGACCTGCGGGGAGACACGCTGGCTGAGGTCGATTCCGGGGTCGACACCGAAACGGCAGCGACGGGTGGGGTCGACCCATGACTCAGCGGGGACGGGTGACACCGGCGCGCCTGCCCGACACCTCCCCCTCGCGACCACATGATCTGCGGTACGTGGTCGTCTGCGTTCCGCAAACCGTACCGAGGCGAGGAATTCGTCTCCATGATCGATGTCTGCGGGACATGAGCTGCACGGGGTGCTCAAGACCGAGGAAGAGCGGGCCCGGGCCGGTACCGCCGAGGTGGAGTCACACGTCTCGATCACTGAGCTGATCTTCCGAGCGACCTGCGACGTGGTCCTCGCCGACGCCGACGTCGGAGCAGCCCTGGAGATCGGGACGGGCGACCGTGGCCTGCGTAGGGCGTGGGAGCTGACAGATCCTCGGACCGGGCGCCGGGAGGCGTGGAGTGTCTCCCGCATCCCGAGGCCTACGTGCGTGCGGACCCCGCCCTGTTCGATCCGGCCAACGAACCCTGGCCCGGCGGGACCCTGCACCAGCTCTCCACCGTCGGCATCGAGATCATGACCATCATCGCCGAGGTGATCGCCCAGTTACCCACCACAGCCGACGCGCAACTGTGGGACCTCCACGGCGGTTCGGCGGGGGCGGTTAGGGGTACTGGTGGTTGTGCTGCTGCGTCCACCCGGGGTGTACCGGGCCCAGGGAGACACCGCTCTGTTGGTCGAGGTGCTCGGTCAGGGTAGTTACGCGGCCGGGCGGCACGTCCTGGACATCGGCACCGGAACAGGTGCGCTGGCCATGGCCGCGGCACGGGCTGGCGCTGCCTCTGTCTGTGCGGTGGATCTTTCGATGCGGTCTGTCATCGCGACGTGGGTGAACAGCCGGTTGGAGGGTGTTCGGGTGTCGGTGCGTCGGGGTGACCTGTTCGCTCCGGTTGGTGATCGGCGATTTGATCTGATCATCGCCAATCCTCCGTATGTGCCTGCTGAGACCGCTGTGCTGCCGCGATATCGGATGGGTCGCTGCTGGGATGCCGGTCACGACGGGCGTGCGATTCTGGACCGGATCTGCGCCGGTGCAGCCACGCGACTCACCGACGACGGGACGCTGTTGTTGGTGCATTCCGCGGTATGTAACGAGGAGCACACGATCGCGAGGCTGGCCGAGGTCGGACTGGCTGGTGAGGTGATCGAGCGGGGCCGTGTCCCGTTCGGGCCGGTCATGCGGACCCGAAAGGCCTTATTGGAGTCCCGTGGCCTGCTGGAGCCGGGACAGACGGTCGAGGAGCTGGTCGTGGTGAGGGCGCGCTGTGTCGGCTGAGCGGCGACAGGTCGTGCTGACTGAGGACGGGCCGCTCTTGCTGTACGGACCGGTCGAGGTGGTACTGCCTGACGGGCTGCGGGTGAGTTCCCACCGCCCGGCCACCGCCTTGTGCGTATGCCGGCGTAGTCGCCGGTACCCCTTCTGCGACACCAGTCATCGCACGAAGGTGCGCGCTACCGTCGACAAGGACCGGGAGGACGGCCGGTGTTGAGCGCCGCGCCGTCCCAGCCTGCGCGAGCGCCCGAGCTGCCTGACCCTCGCGGCCCGCTGTCCGCCGCCGTGCTCGCCTCGTTGCGGGGCGAGCGCCGTATACCCGTTGATGTCGACGGCGCCGACCCGTTCGGGGACGATCTGCAACTCGCTCTCTACTGCTGCTATGAGCTGCACTACCGCGGGTTTGCCGGGGTGTCCGACGATCGTGAGTGGGACCCGGATCTGTTGGGCGTGCGTCGTGATCTGGAGCGGGTGTTCCTGGCCGCGTTACGGGCCGAGGTCACACCTGGTACGGACGTCGCGGCCGAAGTCGAGGCGCTGCTCGTCGAGCCTGTGAACGCCGTTGGCGTGTCGCACCACCTACATCGTGCGGGCGTGTTGTGGCAGCTCCGCGAGTATCTCGTGCACCGCTCGATCTATCACCTCAAGGAGGCCGACCCACAGGCCTGGGTGATTCCCCGACTGTTCGGTCCTGCCAAGGCTGCCCTGGTCCTCGTGGAGTACGACGAGTACGGCGCCGGTGATCCTGACCGGATGCACGCTCGGCTGTTCGCCGACATGATGACGGAGTTGGATCTGTCCGACGTTTACGGCGCCTACCTCGACAGGGTGCCCGGGGCGACGCTGGCCGAGGTCAACTTCATGTCACTGTGCGGGCTGCATCGCAGTCTGCGGGGCGCGCTGGTCGGCCAGTTCGCGGTCGTCGAGCTGACCTCATCACCCGGATCGGACCGCCTGGTCCGCGCGTTGCGCCGGCTGAACTGCGGGCCGGCCGCGATCGAGTTCTACGCCGAGCACGTCGAGGCCGACGCAGTGCACGAGCAGATCATCCGCCGTGGCGTGCTGACCCCGTTGCTGGCAGCCGAACCCGACCTCGCCGCGGACGTCGTGTTCGGCATCCGCGCCAGCTCGCTGCTCGCCGACCGTCTCTCCGCTCTGTTGCTGGACCGCTGGGGGAAGGGCGAGTCCACCCTGCGCCGTCCACTGCTGCCCGGCGCGGGCCTTTAACACCCGCCGCACCCTCTGTCCGGAAGACTGAACAGGAGCCCGCAATGTCGACCGATGCGATTCTCAAGGCCCGCCGCCGTCCTGGGCTGACCCGGTGACCGGCGCAGACCTGGAGATCGTTTCCGTCGAGGGCCAGGCTGCGTTCTGGGACGACCGCACCGTAGTCGCGGCCTGTCTGGGAGAGTCGCCGCCACGGATCCCGGCCTGGTTCGGCTACGACTCGCTCGGCTCGCACCTGTTCGAGGCGATCACCGAGCTGCCCAGCTACTACTTGACGCGGGTGGAACGGGAACTGCTGCGCCGCAACGCCGCGCAGATCGCCGAGCTGATCAACTGTCGACGCCTCGCTGAGTTGGGTAGTGGCAGTGCGAAGAAGACCCGACTGCTGCTGTCAGCGTGCCTGCAGCGCGGGCCGACCACCTACTTGCCCATTGACGTGAGCCGGGAGATGCTGGAGATCAGCGGCGCGACGCTGACCGCCGAACTACCCGGGCTCACTGTGCTGGGCTTGTGGGGGCGCTACGAGGCCGCCCTGGGATGGCTACGTGACCGCTCCCGCGAGCCGTTGGTGGTGGCGTTGCTGGGAAGCAACCTGGGGAACGCCACCTCCGCCGAGCGCGACGCGCTGCTGCGCGAGATCGCCGCGACGCTTCGGCCGGGCGACGGCTTCCTCGTCTCGGTCGACCTGCACAAATCTACCGAAATACTCGAAGCCTGCTACAACGATCCGCCGCACTGCTCCGCGTTCGTCCAGTTCCGGCTCAACCACCTCGCGCACCTGAACCGACGTTTCGGTGCTGACTTTGTGCTCGACAACTTCCGCTCCCGCGCGCATTACGACCTGGCCACCGCTGTCGTTGAAGCTCACCTCTACGCCGCCGCCGACCAGATCGTTTCGCTGCCCGGGCTGGACCTGGTGCTGCGCCTACGCCACGGTCAGTCGATCAACGTCGGTTTCTCGGCTAAATTTCACCACGCCGCCTTCGTTGCTGATATCGCCATGTTCGACCTCGTGCTACAGGCCCAATGGATCGACCCGGTGTGGCAGTACGGAATCTTCTTGTTCCGCCGTGCCTGATTTTCCGGGCCGAGGCGGTTCGAGTCGGCGCACTACCGCAACCAGGCGGCAATGAACCTGCTCGACAGTGGTCATGTTAGGCCGGGTACGGCCGGTCGGCGGGCACGTGTGCGCGTGGCTCGGTCGGTGCCACCGGTGATTCTCGGTGATCGTCGGAGTAGGCGTACCCCGGCCGGGGTACGTGGTCGTCATGAGTTTCAGGAGGGCGATATGCGTGCAGTGACCTGGCACGGTAAGCGCGACGTGCGGGTGGACACCGTTCCGGACCCCAAGATCGAGGATCCCACCGACGTGCTCGTGAAGATCACCTCGTCCGGGATCTGCGGGTCGGACCTGCACCTCTACGAGGTGCTCGGCCCCTTCCTTGACGAGGGCGACATCCTGGGCCATGAGCCGATGGGGGTCGTCGAGGAGGTGGGACCCGAGGTCACTGCGGTCGGTGTCGGCGACCGGGTGGTGGTGCCGTTCACCATCTCCTGTGGCACCTGCTTCATGTGCTCGGCGGGCCTGCACTCGCAGTGCGAGACCACGCAGGTTCACGAGCACGGCAATGGTGCCGCGCTGTTCGGTTACACCAAGCTCTACGGTCAGGTGCCTGGTGGGCAGGCGGAGTATCTGCGGGTCCCGTTCGGCAACACGTTGCCGATCAGGGTTCCCGAGGGCCCGGCTGACGACCGTTTCGTCTACCTGTCCGACGTGTTGCCGACGGCGTGGCAGGCCGTGGAGTACGCGGCGGTTCCTCCCGGGGGGAGCCTGGCCGTGCTCGGGTTGGGGCCGATCGGTGACATGGCTACGCGGATCGCTCGCTATCGGGGTGTGGAGAAGGTGATCGGTATCGATCTGGTGCCCGAGCGGCTGGAGCGGGCCCAATGGCCTTGCTTTAAATGATCGTCTTGTGGGATACTCGATCGTGTGGCGCATGACGGGTCGGAGGGTGTCTCACCGGAGGGTTGGCTGCCGGATCGGGTGTCGATAGGGGCGTTGACCAGCACGTTCCCGCCGGAGT
>JBBSQN010000136.1:0-16250 GCA_038257875.1 Mycobacteriales bacterium | reverse complement strand
GCCGTCGCCACGTCCCGGCCATCGCCGCGACCAGCTGCCGCCGACGCCGCCCGGTGGCGTAACGCTCGACCAACGGCAGCACCGCCACCGCCAACACCCAGGTGCGGGCCTCCAGACCGGCCCAGTAGTCCTCATGGGGCAACCCGAGGACACGGGACTGCTCCGCCTCGGCGAGCACCCCCACCATCCGGGCCTGATCCGCCAGCCACTCCGCGGCCGGACACCCCGCGGTCGGGTCCTCGCCTGGTCCGAACACCGCGGTATGCAGCCGGGCCTGCCGCCCGATCAGGTCCGCGAGCACACCCAACAGCTCGGCACGCCGCTCGGCCCGCCAGGCACGACCCAACCGGGCCGCGGCGCGGGCGACCTCGTCCTCGCAGGCGCGGTAGTCCGCTGCGGTGGCCATCACAACCGTCCCCTGCGCTCGAGCACGGCCGCGTCACGGCCGCCGCGCAGGACCGCGACGACCTCCCCGGCCGTCCGACCGGCCGCGGCGCTCCACGCCCACACCCCGCCGGCGGGGTCGGTGGTGGTGACACCGAGGTAGCGGGCCACCGCCGCCACCGCGGCGACCACCGGTGGAGACCACGCCCACCACGGGGAGGTCCCGAACCAGTAGGCGTCGCCGCACCGCGGCTCACCCGTGGGGTCGGCGGCCACGACCACCGCACCGAACAGACACACCGGGTCACCGGCGCGGTAGCCACGGTCCTCGTCGTAACCCGGCCAGTACACACCCGGCCACAGCCCGACCCACTCCACCAGATCCGCCGCGACCCCCAACACCACCGGCCGGCCCTGGGTGCCGGCGGCCCACGGGGTCACCGCGCGGTCGCCGCTCACGTCGGCCCCTCCTCTTCTGCCTGGGACGAGGCCGGATCGCCGGCGACGTCGGGGGCGGATGGGGCGTCCTGCACGTCGATGTGCTCGATCGCGGAGAAGAACCGGTGGACCTCCTGGGCCGCCGACCCGGCGTACTGCGCGGCCGCGTCGAGATCGCGCGCCGCGCCGACCAGGCGCTGGTGCGGGTCGCGCCCGCGGTCGTCGGAGACCACCCGCCCGGCATCCAGACCACGCCGATAGCCCTCGACCTGCCGGCCCAGGACCCGGGCCAGCGACTCCACCGCGGCGAGGGTGTCGAGCAGGTACCCGGCCAGGCCGACGAAGTCGGCGTGATCCGGGGTCGCGTCCTGCTGGGCGCCCACCACCGCCAACCACGCCGTCGCCCCGGCCTCGGCCTGCACGATCGCGGGCGACCGCTCGCCGTCGTCGCAGAGCTGCTGGGGGGTCTCCACCAGCTGGTGCGCGCGGACCGCAGGACCAGGGCTGTCGGGGTCGGGGCGGCGGTCCGTACCGGAGCCCTGCGGGTCGTCGAGATCGGCCAGAGCCGCGGTCAGCACGTCACGCAGCCGCTCCAGCCCCGCCCGGTCCCCGATCAGGTGCACCGGCGGTGCCGGCCACACCCCCACGACCGCCACCCGCCGCACCGCGTCGGGGCAGAACGCCCACACCGAGTCCGCGGCCGCGCCGCGGTGGTGCGACACCCGCGTCGCGGTGGTCAGGTTGACCGTCACCCGGTCCTCATCCATCACTGATCCCTCCTTGCCGTATCCGTCGAGGCCACCCACCCGGGGGTGGTCAGTTGCCGCACCGGCAGCAGACCCACCGCCCGTTCACGAAGTGCTTGTAACAGCCGTCGGGGCACGGCGACCAGCCGGCCCGAGACCGCGCACCGGCCCTGGGTGCCGGTGGCCTGCGGGGTCATCGCGCACCGCCGGTGACCCGGTAGTGGGCGGCGAGGGCGCGCAGCACCTCACACGGCGCGGCGATGGTGACCTCGGGAAGGCAGAAGCCCTCCCGTTCTCCGGCCCACGACCCGGCCTGCTCGCTGCACGCCAGACACGCCATCACCGCGGGCGGGCACGGCCGGACACCCGTGTGCCCGCAGCCGTGGCAGTCCGCGCACGCCTCGTCGAGCAACCCGGCCGGGGCGTGCGCGCCGACCGCGACCAGCAGCTGCACCGCGTGCGGATGGTCCAGGTCGCAGGACGCGCCCGCCACGATCGCCTCCGCGACCCGGGCCGCCAGCCGCGGCGGACCCTCGACGTCGGCCAGGGCCCGGATCCGGTCCATGACGGTGCCGGCGGTGATCGCGGCCCGCCAGGTGCACTCCAGACACGTCGTCCCCGGGAACCGGTCGGGATCGAACACCCCGAACCTCCCGGCCACCGCGACGAGGTCGCCGCACACCGCCCGCCCCCACTCCCCGCCCTCACCCGCGCACGGCGGGTACACCCGATCCACGGCATGCCAGCGACCCCCACCGACCCCGGTCACCGGCGGATCCACCTCCCGCTCAGTCGCGCCGACCGCAGCCGACCGCCCGACCGGCTCAACCTCCCGGGCCTCGGCCCGCACGACCACGGGTGACCGCTCGTCGTCGTCCCAGAGCAGTTGCTGGGGAACCGAGCCGAGGTCGTCCTGCGCGCCGGCCGCGTCGCCGCTGTCGGCGGTGAGGTCCATCGACCACCATCCGGTGCACGTACACCCCTGGTGCGTGCACGCCACGGACTCGCTCACCGCGCTCCAGTGCTCGCCGGTCGAGTGCCCGCACCCGCCGCATAGACGCTGGTCCGCGAGATAGGCGACCGCGCCCACCGGGATCGCCCCGCCCGAGTCCGCGCCCGGGTCGCGACGCTGGGAGATCCACGTCGTGGCAGCGAGGTGCACACTCACCCGGTCCTCGGTCATCGCCGCCCACCCCCGTCACCGTCGAGCAGACAGCCGGGGGTCTCGGGGACCGCCAGCCACCCCGACTCCTCACCCGGGCCGACCACCTCCCAGGTGGCCAGCAGGAAGTCCTCCAGCGCATACGCCGAGGCCTCGAACACCGCCCACCCGGTAGGCGAGCACAACCTCAACCGGACCCGGTCCGGGCGGTCCGGGCACAGCGCCCACGTCACGTCACCGACCCCGACCGGGCCCGGCCCGTCCAGGCCGTCGGCGAGCAGACACCGGCTCAGGACCCACCACACCGGCCCGCGCGAGGCCACGAACTCCGCGGCCACCGCGTACGGGTCCGTCGGGGTCCACGACAACCTCACCACCACCGCACGCCGGACAGCACCGGCGTCGATCAGGTCGAACACCACCTCCCGACACACCCGACCCGAGGTCGCGCCGTCGCGGCGCAGCGACGCGCTCACCGCCGCTCACCACCGGGCTGGAGCTCGGCGAGTCGGGCGGCGAGATCCTCGGGAGCGTCGGGCCGCGAGGGTTCGGCGCGGCGTCGCGCGACACCGCGCGACCACTGCACCGGCAACCGGAGCTCGCCACCGACCCGCACCGCGGTGACCGGGACGCCACGGGAGCGGGCGTAGGCGACCTCACCGGCGGCGGTGGGCGCGTGAGTCGTGGTGGGCGCGGTGCCGACCCCGCGCAACCCAGCCCGGGCGCCGAGGGTGGCGTGGTCGAGGAACCGGTCGCCGTCGCGGTCGGTGGCACCGGCCCGGGAGGCGGTCGGAAACCGGGCGGTCCGGCGGGCCAGGGCGCGCTCGGCGGCCCGGGTGGCGGGAGTGCGCGCGGCCGCGTCGGCGAGAGCGAGCTCGGCGTCGAGGCGGCCGACCTCCGCGGCGAGGCGGTCCACCTCGCCCAGGACGCCGAGCAGGAGCACCCCCACCACCTCCCGGCGCACCCGACCCGAGGTCACGCCGTCACGGCGCAGCGACGCGCTCACCGCCGCTCACCCGCCCCGGCGTCGCCGTCGTCGTCGCGGTCGCGGTGCCCCAGAGCCGACACCATCCGGTGGGCCTCACCCAGCAGCCCGGCCACGGTCACCGACCGCTGCCCCGCGGTCCGCAACGCCATCGCCGCGAGCCAGGCATGATCCGACGCGGCACCGTCCGCGGTGCTGTACAGACACGGATCCTCCGACAGGTCCTCGACGCGGGCGGCCAGCTGGGCACACAGCTGCTCCCACCGCTCCACCGCCTGCCCCAGACTCCCCACCACCGCGGACAGGTCCGCGGCCCCACCCGGGCCGGTGCCGATCGCAGGGGCGCGGGTGGCGTGGTTGAGGAACCGCACCACCAACGCCACCGACTCCGCGGCCTCGGCCGCCCGACCCGGCTCACCCGCCGCCGAGATCGGGAACAACCCCGCCACCCGCGCGGCGTACCCACCCTCCGCGCTCACCGGGCCACCGCCACCGCGGGCACCCACACGGCGCTCGGGGTCGGCGCGGCCTGCGCGCAGGCCTTCAACCACGCCGCCCGGTACATCCGGTTACGATCGACCTGCATCGCTGACCCTCCAAGGTTCGATGTCCGCCCCGGCCAGGTGTTCCAGCACCTGCTGGGGCCCCCTACGTCTCACAGCCGCGGCGCCAGGCCGTACTTGCGCCCGAGCCGCACCACGCGTTCCACCCGGCGGGCGACCCGGCGGCGTTCCTCGCGTTCCTGGAGCCAGGCGTCGCGGATCACCTGGTACTCGTCGGTGACCCAGTGGACGCCGGGGTAGGCGGCCTCTTCGCCCCTCGCCGACCGCCGGCACCCGACGGACGACGTCACGTCCTCATCGCCGCAGGCGTCGAGGTCGGCGACGGCCTGTTCCATCGCCCTGATCACAGCCGCCTCAACCATGTACCGGCCCTCCTGGATCCTGACCGCCGGGAACCCCGCTCGGATCGCCCGATCCACGGTCACCGCAGACACACCGAGCACCTGCGCCGTCCCTCTCACGCTGTAGATCCCCGGCGCACCACCGGGCGGCACGACCCCTGCCTGCAACGCCCTCAGCAGCCATCCCCGACCACTAGGACCCAGCTGCGACAACAACACCTCAAGCGCCTGACGCCCGACCACCGCCGCCTGCCCCACACCGTGGGACCTCGCCGCGCCGGCGGGCGGCTCGCCTCCTGCTGGGAGCTCGACGTACCCGCCCTCCGCGCTCACCGGGCCACCGCCGACACCACAGGCACCCAGTCCGCCGCGTCCACCACCGTCTGACCCGCCACGGCCGCCTCGACCATCGCCTCCAGCGCCTTCGCCGGCACGAGGTACCGACCCCGGAGCTTCACCGCCGGGAACTCCCCCGCCTCGATCGCCCGGTACAACGTCATCGACGACACCTTCATCATCAGCGCCGTCTCCTTCACGCTGTGGAACATCGGCGCGCCGACCGGCGCCTCCCCTACCGCCTGGAGCTTCCCCAGCTTCCCCACGAGCCATCTCCGATCACTAGGACGTACCCAGTTGGTCACCTGTGTACTAGTACACCTTCTATCGGTGTGTTGTCAATGAGGTCCTTGCTGCACGAAGACGGTGTCCTAGTACGGTCGTGCGGAGCACGGTGGACGACTGGAGGACCGACTGATGGCGCCGAGCGTCGAGCGCCCACAGCCTCCGTACATGCAAGTGGTCGCCCACATCAGAGGCCAGATCCGCTCCGGGCAGCTGCGGGAGGGTGACCACGTCCCGTCAGCCCGCGAGATCACGAGAGACTGGGGCGTATCGCTGGCAACCGCGACCAAGGTGCTCGCCGCTCTTCAGTCGGAGGGCCTCGCACGCGGAGTTCCTGGGGTGGGCACGGTCGTGGTCGGTACCGCGGAGACCGCAAAGGACCGGCTGACCTCGATCCGTCAGACGGGCAGGATCTACCCGGCCGACGAGCACGCGAGGATCACGAGCGCGGAGCTGGTAGCGGCGCCAGATGACGTCGCGAACGCGCTCGGCATCCCTCTCGGCGCACCGGCCATCCGTCGGCAGCGTGTCACCTATCGCGGCGAGCAGCCGGTGTCTGCGTCGACGTCGTGGTACGACGGCGCGCTTGCGAAGACCGCACCGCTGCTGCTGGTCGCCGAGCGCATCAGGCAAGGCACACCGCGATACGTTGAGGAGCAGACCGGCCGGACAGTGGTGACCGGCCGCGATCACGTCGGTGCCCGACTCGCGACAGGCGACGATGCCACAGCGCTCCACATCGAGGTCGGTGCTGCCGTGCTCCACGGCCAGAACTGGTTCTACGACGCAGCCGGCGACGTCATCGAGTACGGCCAGTACCGCTCTGCGGGCGAGCGTCTACGCTCCTACGAGTACCGCGTCGAGGACTGAACCGAAGGCACCGATGGAGCTCCTGCACTGCGTGCCCGCATCGACGAGATCGAGTATCAGCTAGCCGACATCGGCACACGGCTCGAAGCCGGTCGAGGGTCGCCTGGATGAACGGTGATCGGCGTCTGTTCAGCCGACCCACCCACCGTGGCCAGATAAGCCAAGCGCAGACACACCGCCCAGTGCGCGGCGTCGAGGGTGCCCTCGGCCCGGGCGCTGGTCACCGTCCAGTCGAACCCCGCGACCGCAGCGCAGCCGCCGTTGACGACCAGGTCGGCCACCACCCACCGGGCGACGCTCGCGTCGGCGGTACAGGCCTCGCGCGGGGCGAGCACCCCGTAGAGCAGCGCCGCGGCCTCCTCAACGGTCATCGGCACCGGTGCGGTCACCCACACCACCGGCGGCGCCAGATCGCAGGTCTCACGGTGCGCCAACAGCACCGACACCGCCCCGACCCCAGGCGTCCGCGAAACCGCAGGTACGAAGGCCGCCGTGGCGATCATGGGGCTCATCTGCACTCCTTATCCGCAAGTCCGGGCTGTCCGCAATCCCGCCTTTGACGATGCGCAAGGGGGATAGCAGGGAAGCTAGCTGACCCCTCGCCTCGCGCGCAACCCCCCTTGCGCACTAAAGTCTCCGCAAGCCCCCTAGACCCCGAGAGTCGAGGATCGTGGACATCGATCTGAAGGCGCTGTCCGAGCTGGCCGACCCGGCCGACCGCGCCCAACGAGCCAGCCAGCTGGTAGCCGACTGTCAGGCAGCCGTCGGCGAGCTATCACGCATCCGCCGCGAAGCGATCGAGGAACTCATCGAGCTCGGACGGTCACAGACCGATATCGCCGCGTTCCTCGGAATGACCCGGGCGCGAGTAGGTCAGCTTCTGTCGTCTGGCCCAAAGTCCGAACGAGCGTTCCTAGGCACAGATGTGTTGACCGTTGCCCTCGGCGGCAAGCAAGAAGCCGACAAGCGTGGCTCCGGACGCGTCCTCGCGCAGGAAGACCTCACCGCCTACGGAAGATTGCAGGATTTGGCGCAGACCATGGGTCTGGATACGCGCCACGAGGTGATCGAGCCACCGGGTTTCGTCAACCTTAATCGCGATAATCTAGTCGTCATCTGCGGACCTCGACTTTCACCCATGATTAGCCAAGTCTTAGAAGCTGACCGCCACCTCGGGTTTGACAACGACGACCGAGGGTGGCACCTCCTCGACAAGACCCATAACACGATCTACAGATCGCCAATGGACACAGGTTTTCCCGAGGATCGCGCCTACCTAGGCCGCTTGCCACGGCTGGATGGTCGAGGCAGCTTCCTCTATATCGCCGGTATTCACGCGATCGGAGCCCTTGGCGTCGTACACTATCTTGAGCATCATCTCGCCGATCTGTACTCCGAAGTTAAGACGAAAAGGTTCTCGACACTGATATCCTGCGATTTCGATCCAACGACGCTCAAGATCGCGGCAAGCGACCTCCTAACGCCAATCTATCGACCAGAGGTTGGGTAACGTGTACGCAGCCATGGCTACAGAGCCGGGTCAGGCCGACAAGCAGAACGAGGACTGGGCTGGCGTATCACCTAACGTCGCCGTCCTACTTGACGGTCTCAGCTCCACACGAGACACCGAGAGTGGCTGTCAACATGGCACACCTTGGTTTGTCAACCAGCTCGGGATCCGGCTATTAGTGGAGGCAAGAGATCCGGAACGCACTCTCCAGGACGCTCTCGCTACCGCCATCGACCAAGTTTCGAAGCTGCACCCGATGTGCGATCTGACACATCCCGGCTCCCCATCAACAACGGTCGCCACACTGCGCAAAACCTCGAACTACGGCGTTGAATACTTAATATTAGCCGATGCTCGAGTGGTATTCGAGGGCCCGGAAGGAGTTCAAGTCGTTACGGACGAACGCGTTGATAGCGTCGCCGGCGCTGCCCGCGACGCCGTCCTGCGCGAGCCGATCGGGTCCTCAGAACACCGACTTGCAATTACTGACCTCATCGCCACCCAGCAGCCGTTTCGCAACCGTCCAGACGGGTATTGGATCGCAGCAGCCGACCCAGCCGTCGCTGCTCAGGCACTCACCGGATCGGTTCGATCCGCCACGATTGACCACGCTGCCCTTCTCAGCGATGGGGCGAGCCGACTGGTGGACACGTTCGAGGCGGCGACATGGGAGCAGACACTCACGCTAGCCCGAAAACATGGGCCGGATCACGTTATCGCTAGGGTCCGCGAGATCGAACGCTCCGACCCCACAGGCCAGCGATGGCCACGATATAAGACCTCGGACGATGCCACCTTTATCTATATCAGATGGTAACTGCGACGAGGCGTCGGTGCGCAGGATTAGGTAACGCCCACACCCACGCGCGAACATGATCAAAACGAGAACACCCCCGGGGGTGTTCTATGCCGGGGCCCAACGGCGATCGCCAGCTGAGTCGAGCAGTTCTACGCCATCCGCAGTCACCTCGCCACCGCCGCGAACGGACAACCTAGTGGCCTGTGGTGTCACCGAGGCGCAACCTGGGTCGCATGCGGTCGGTGATCGCTGCGGCTATGGTCGGGTGTCCAACCCAGAGCCCCTGCCCTTCGAGCCGACGGACCGCGGAGATGCCACGACCACCAGCGAAGGCGCAGCACCTCGCCGACGCCCTGGCGGGCAAGATCGAGGACGGTGCCTACCCGGTTGGTTCCAGGGTCACAGCACAGATCCCGAACGCGACGAGCACCCAGCTTCCCGAGCCGGTCATAGGCGAGCAGCAACCCGAACCAGACCGCGACGGCCCAACCACCACCACACGGAGGTTGAGGCCCCACACGCGAGGCCAACAGAGCGGTATGGGGTGGCATGGGGGTGGGTGGCACCCCACCCCCACTCATCCCGGAGGGCCTTTGGTGGCCGAGCAGGCGATGCGGCAGGTGACATCAGCCGGAGTCCTTGCCAAGACCATCGAATAGTCGCAGCTCCGGACGAATAGGTTCACTCAGCGAGGCTCCGCCATTAAGCGCAATCGGAGCAAGGCCGAACACGTGCTCATTCAGCTCGTTAACGCTGATATTGAGATCGTGTGCGAGCTTGTTGATCGAGCCAAAATCTTCCCTAACAGCCTGAAAGACCTTCTGCAGGAGTTGGGAAGACTCACGAGCGATCCCACCTGGCTCTCCACTTCTGTAGCCGAGACGAGACAATTGGACACATGCTTGACGGTACTCCCATTCGCTAATAAGGTGGACCTCGTAAAGACGGTGAGTCAGGGCCATCGCAGAGACCTTCCAGTGGCCTTTCGCCGACAGTATCCGCTGGGCATTCGCATGCCCCAGTCGAGCCGACACCACAGAACTTCTTGGCATAAGGAAGGCTGCGGCAAATCTATTTGCCGCAGCTTCCTCGGCCTGCCCACTCGGCTGACGATCTTCGCCGTGAAGGACAAGATGTCCTAACTCATGCGCAGCATCGAAACGTCCACGCTCTCCCGACTTTCGAGTATTGAGCCAAACGAAGGGCTTGGATTGCCAGTAGAAAGAAAAAGCATCGACGTCCAAGAAATCCCCGGCTAGAGAAAAGACGCGAACGCCGCGTGACTCTAGAAGATGGAGCACGTTGTCTATGGGCCTGCTCCCTAGCCCCCATCTCGCCCTAACGACTTCCGCCGCCTCCTCGGGTTGAAGCTTCGACAAGGTGGGAATGTCTGCGTCCGGCAAATTGAAGCGATCATCGATCCAATTAGAAAGCAACAGTGCAATAGCTCCCGCACTAAGCGCCCCGTCTCGCTGCGTTGCTGTTAGCTTCGATCTGGCTCGAAAACTCACAGCACCCTCGGGGATCTCGTCAATATCCGAATCGGTTAGAAATCCGAGAGGGATAGCTAGTGCAGTAGCTAAGGTTTGAAGTGTGGCCGCGCTCGGCTCTCTCGACCCGTTAATATAGCCTGAGAGCATCTGCCGAGAAATATCGCTCTTCTCTGCAAGGCGGCCTATGGTCAGTCGCCTTCGCTTTCGCGCGACATTGAGTCGCGCCGGAGAGAACGCCATTTCTTCTTCCACACTTTCCCGGATTTGCTACCGCCGACTGACTGGTACCACTACAGGATCGGGTCCCGCAGAGTTTCCCGCAGTGAATCCATCCGGCCCAAGGTCGATAGCCGGCATGATAATTCGCTCACGCCATGAGGCGATGTGACCGTCCTCGGACATTACCTCCGGCAATGATAATTCATTATAGATCTTATTACCTTCACTCATGAACATGAGTAGCCATGTTCGCATCGAGGTGCTCTCGGTAGAGGTCATGCCGAGCGCTTTCATATCTTCCGGCGCGAAGTCAAGCATGTAGTTCTGCTCGACACCGGCAGCCATACCTGCTCCTTTCGGATATTTCGTAGTTGGGTTGGCACCTTCGAGGCCGGTACCCTTCGAACCAGTTGTCACTACGACGCACGTCTCGCCGTCGGGACTGATCGACCGTGCGACGTTCTGGAAGTCATCAGGGGTCCACCCCCGACCACACAAGTCTTCCCGGAAGTACTCGGCGACGCGGCCCCAGCGGGTCGTGCCCTCGAAGCCTTTCGGCGCGAGCAGTGACACGGTTCTCGACTCAGCATCACCTCGCAGGAGTGCACGGCTGATCCACTCAAGCTTGAGTCCGAGTTTTGCGAGACGTGACGTGGCCTCCTGGTCCACGTGAACCAGTGCACCCATGTGTCGTACCTCCTGAGGCAGGCTTGCTGTCGTGCGGTTGACGAAACACTACCTCATGTGAGGGCGAGATTCGTCAACCCCCCTCGTTTTGGCGGTGTCAGCGGTCGCCGGACAACCGGACCGCCTACCCTCGTCCGGCCCCGAGATTGGCACGCAGCGTCGTCGGGGTCAGCCAACACGCCCCTCCTCCTAACGACGACATCCGACATCGGCGATGTGGAGCTCGACCGACGCCGAGGACTCTGCATCGGACGGCCTCGTCACCGAACGCTCCGAGCCCGGGTCCCGCCCATCACCGCCCACCCCCCGCGGTGAGGACCGCCGGAGCCCGCCACGCCAGCGCCCGCCGTGGCGGCGGCGCCGCAGCTGGTGCCAGCGTGGCCGACCCGCCCGCGGTGATGATGCCAGGTGGGGCCAGGCGTAGGCACGCCTCCCAGCCTCCGGCAACGCCACCCCCGACCACCCCAGCAGCCGCACCGCCTCCCCGACTGCGGCGTCCGGGGTGCGGGCAGCGACGCCAGGCTGCCATGCGAGCTGTTCGCTCACAGCCTCCACCCGCTTACTGGACGTTACCTCGGACAGCGCCCGGAACAGGGCTACGGTCAGCCGCAACGCGGTCGACCGGACGTGCCCTGTGCACTCCATGATGTGGCCGTCCCGTCCACGGTCGGCTGCTCGTTGATCACCCCCACCACAGCGGCGGTCGGTTCGGTGACGCGGTGGGCGCTGCACGCGAACACCTGCGATCCGCGGTCGGAGTGCCGGTCCGAGGGCCGCGGCGGGGCTCACCGGCCGCACAGCGGCTCATAGCCGGGGGCTGAGCACCCTGTGCGGGCCACCCGACCAGTCCGGGTCCCGCCCATCACCGCCCATTCCCCGCGGTGAGGACCGGAGCCAGCCACGCCGGCGCCCACCGTGGCGGCGGCGCCGCAGCCGGTGCCGGTGCACCCGCGGTGGCCAGGTGGGCCAGGCGTAGACACGCCTCCCAGTGGTCACACCGTGGAAAACAGACCGAGCCGCAGCAGGGAAATGCAGCCAATCGAGCGAGCTCAGGGCGACTACCATCTAGTACTACAGGGCCAGATCCCTGGTCGCGACGTCGGCGAGCGCGGCATCTCCGCAGGTCGGGAAGCCCTGGATCAGGCAAGTGTCCCTGTAGTACTAGGCCGCTCGCCGCGTCCGTACGAGCCGTCATGATGTGGCCGTCCCGTCCACGGTCGGCTGCTCGGCGGCGGTCCTGCTACCTCGGTGGTCCAGCTGGTCGAGGAAGGACCGGCCGACGCGCAGCACGGTCCGGACCAGGTCCGACAGCGCCGGGTCGGTCTGGACGTCGGCGCTGCGCGCCGCTGCGGCGGCGGAACGGACGTAGTCCAGCGCGACCGCGAGCCGCTCGGCCTCGCCCGCGGTGGCGTGGTAGCGGGCGAGCATCTTGGCGTGGATCCGGTCGGCTCGGACCGTGGATGACGGCGGGCGGACCGTGGGATCGCCCGACCGCAGGCCGGGTTCGGGTTCGGGTGTCTCGGTTTTGTCGACGCCGCCGCGGAGGCCGTTGACGTAGTGCACGAGGGCGTCGGCGGGGATGCGCCGGAACCGGCCGATGGTGACCGACTCGACCGCACCGATAGCGACGAGGGAGGACATGAGCGTCCGGCCGATGCCCAGCCGCGCCGCGGCCTGCTCGACGGTCAGGACGAGCGCCTGCGGCTGGGCCGATTCGGCCCCATCTACCGTCGCTGTCGCCGGCTGCTCAGAGGTGGTCATCGGATGTCTCCCTGGGGATGCTCGCGGCGGCGAGGCCGGCGAGGGTGTCGGCGTGGCAGGGCTCGTCGAGCGGGCACCAGCACGCCAGCACCCGCCCGGCCAGCTCCGCGCGGACCTGCGCGAGCAGGTCGGGGTGGGCGAGCAGCCACACCCGGTGGCGGCGGACGGCCTCGGCTCGTCCGAGGCGGCGCCAGTCGAACGGGTTGCCCCATCGGGTTGGGCGGGCCACCACCACCGCGCCCGGGGGCTTGCGCCACCCGACGCGGCGTGACAACCGCACCCGTGCACCAGTCGGCCCAGCCGGCTCGGCTCCGTTGGCCGGGCTGGTGGTCAGGTGGTTGCTCATCACGCTCCCTGTCTGAGCGTTGAGGTCCGGTCGGCGTCGTGGCACGGATCGGGCAGGTCGGTGACGTCGGGTCCGGGTCGGTGGTCGGGTGCTCGCTCGGCGCGGCGGGCGGCTCGGGCGGCGAGGATGGCGCAGATCTGCTAGGCGCTGTACTCGCTCAGCGGATAGTCGAGGACGCGCACGCGCCACCAGCGCACTCCCGCAGCCGTGGTGGCGCGGATATGCCGGAGCCACGGCGAGTCCTCCGCCGAAGCGAGGTCGCGGCTGCCGCGGCTCCACGCGGCGAACTCGTCGGCCTCCTCAGGCACGAGGTACCGGGGCAGCGTCTCCAGGCGGAACTGGTCGGTAGCCTGCGCGCCGACGCGTTCCAGATCGGCAAGATCCATGCCGATCACCTGACCTTGGCATCGGCGAGCTTCTCGGTCAGCTGCGACCACCGTTCGAAGTCCGCGAGGATCTCGGCGGTCATCGTGACTCCTCGCGGAAACAGTTGCTCGAACAGTTCGGCGGCCACCGGCCGATTCGCCGTCGTGGCCGCAGGTGACGTCGCGGCCGCGAGCGGGGGCGTCGATACCCGGGCAGGCGCGGGAGAAACAGTGCGCGCGGTCCGACGCGTGCGGGTGCTACGCGGGGTCGCGCGGGCGGCGAACGAGCCTTCGGCCCACTGGTAGACGCCGGACCGGATACGGACGAGCTGACCGTCGCGACACAGCTGGCTACTGGCGCCACTGACCTGAGTGCGGGTCAACGGCACATCGACCAGCTGCACAACCTGGCTGAACCCCAGCGGTTGATCCATCGCGACGTGCACCGCCAACACCAGCGCGATGATCTGGCCGTGCGCGACCTTCCCCCGACCCTCATCCGACAGGGCCGGTTCGACGCCGCTGTCGAGTGTGGTGTCGTCGGCGGACTGGGCCAGGGAGCGGGCGTGAGCCTCAGGGCCGGCCCAGAACGTGGGCTCGTCGACCTCGGCCAGGCGGGCGGCCTTCGCCGCGACGGTGGCGTCGGCCCGGCCCTGCATCGAGCGCAGCACCCGCAGGGTGCCGCCGTGCGGGCCGCGGAACACCAGGTGCACGCCTGCGACGCGCAGTTGCCGGAACCCCCAGGCGTGCAGCTGCTCCACCAGCTGCCCGGTGGTGGGGTGCGCCCCGGTGAACGTCGCGAGGTTCAACTGCTCCGACATCGACCACTCCCTACTAGCGTTTCCATCAACTCTGCACTAGGGTAGCTCACGTTCAAGAGTTTGTATCAAATCTAGTTTGGAGTCGTGACGTGGACGAGCAGACGGACAGCGCCGCCCTGGCCGCGGTGGAGCGGAACTTCGCCGTGAACGTGCGCGAGTACCGCGACCAGATCGGGCTCAGTCAAGACGAACTCGCCCAGCGGATGACCGAACGCGGGTTCGGGTTCACCCAAGCCACGGTGTGGAAGATCGAGCAGGGCAAACGCGCGGTACGGATCGCCGAGGCGGTCGCCCTGATGGACGCGCTGGGCCTGCCGAGCTGGATGCACCTCACCCGCAGCCCGCACACCTTCCGACTCGACGCCCAACTGCAGGCCGCTCACCGGCGCGCCGGCGCCGCCTACACCGCGATCAAGGACGCCACCACGGCGTTCCTGCACGCGCAGGCCGAGGTCGCGTTCGCCGCGTACGAGGCGCGCGAGGCCGACATCGCCGTCGACCGGTTGTGGACCTCCTGGCTGACCCAGCCGGCCGAGCGGGCCGTGATCGAAGCCCGGATCGACGACGACCGGCTCGACACCGTCCGCAAAGACCTGGACCGCACCGTGGACACGATCATGGCCGCTATCCGCGCAGGCGGCTACGAACCGATCATCGACCTCGACACCATCGAGACCACCGGCCCCGACGCCACAACCGGCAAGCACGGCGCCACAGCGACGGGCTGACCCCGGGCGCATCACGTCCGCCGGGGAGCCGCTCGTGCCGCGGTGACCCTCAATGCCCTATTGTGCGAGAGCCCTCTTCGGCCGCGCGCGGGGTCATCGCGCACCGCCCCGGCAAGCCACGGGGACCGCGAGCGGTTCACCCTCGCCCGCAAGCAAATGCCGCACCCCGCTCCGCGCGCCGGTCGCCCACCGGCCGGGGTTCTGCCCGGGTCACGACCGACCCACCCACGGGCCACCCTCGACGCCATCGCCATCGGCGGCGGCGCTGTCGGCGGCGGCGGCGCGGGTCATGGCGGTCACCCACGCCCGCGAATGCCGGCCCCGGTGTTCCAGCACCTGCCGGGGTCACGCTCGCAGGCGCCCAGGCGACGTCACGTCCCCATCGCCACAGGCGTCGAGGTCGGCCGACAACGCGAACAACCGCTCGACGTCCGCGCTCATCGCGCGGCGAGCACGTTTGCGAGATGCTCGCCGACGTCAGCCTGATCGGGTCGTCGAGCCCGAGGCGAGACACCGCGGAATCTAGAGTACATGATAACGCGCTATATCTGTATCACGTACCAGTCTGGGTGTCCTCGGGTGACTGCCCTCCTGGCATGGGCAGGACGCGACCGGGCTGAAAGAGGTAGTCATGGAAATTACCCACCTCGTCGCAGGGGCGGCCCGTCGTGCCCTCACCGATCGCGTCGATCCCTGCGACCCAAGTGCGGCCCTCCGTGTCCTGCATCAGCGCCCAGACGGGAACCGCCTGGACCCACATCTCGTCTTCAGCCTGATCGTCGATGAAGCGGGCTACCCAGCCAGGTGCTGCGCTGGTGATGGCGACAATGCGGTCTTCCGGGCGCGCGCGGTGCGGGGTGCTCACCGAGTGCAATCTAGTCCAAGGAGTTGACAACGAGGCGATAACCCGTCTTCTCCACCCAGTTGCGGCCCCGCCCTGGTCCTCGACCCGGGTGGCCAGCTGCGCACACAGCTGCTCCCACCGCCCGACCGCCTGCGCCAAGACCACCCAGCACGTGACAGTGGCGTGCGCACGGTAACTGCGACAAGGCTTCGACGCGGACGGAGGAAGATGGTCATCAAGGTCAGACGTCGAACACGGCGCGGACGGCGTTGTCGACCTGGTCCATCTCCGCGGCGGTGGCCTCGCCGAGAAGCTCGACGAGGCGGGTCCGGACAGGTCGGTCGATCTCGGTGGCGAGGGCCCACCCGTGGTCACTGATCCGCACGGCCAGCAGAGACTGCGGGTCGCTGTCCACGACGTGCATCGCGTACACGACGGGGAGCGCCTCGTTGCTGTTGAGCGAGTCCGCCGACACGATCAGCCGGGTCGTGGACTGACCACCACGGGTGATGACGGGGTTGTAACGCCAGATCTCACCACGCCTCACGCGCTCTGGCCCAGCTCGTC